>JBAYYR010000001.1:0-63664 GCA_041672945.1 Sulfurimonas sp.
TGTACTCTTTTGCTTTTTGTACAATATCTTCTAAAGATGATTGCTCTTTAGATAGTGTTGTCATTCGTTTGATGTCTTGGGTGATGTCGGGAGAACTTAGCAGTTGGCTAAGTTCGTTATAACGGTTGATAAACGGAGTGAGTTTATCGGCTAGCATATGTTGTTCTAGCCTATTATAGAGAGTTTAGTGCTTTGTGTAGGCGACTTACTTTTCTAGCAGCAGTCTCTTTTTTCAAAACACCTTTGCTTACAAATTTGTGGATTTGTTGATTTGCAACTTTAAATGCCACACCTGCTTCTTCTTTGTTTCCAGCTTCTATCGCCGCTCTTACATCTTTTACTATGTTTTTTAGACGAGTTCTATAAAAACGATTTCTTTCAGTTTTAACGATAGTCTGGCGAATTCTTTTTACCGATGACTTGTGATTTGCCATAAAATGAGTCCTTCTCATAAATTTAAGTTCGCAATGCTACCTTAAAAATAATTAAAATTAAGTTAAAATAAAACAATTATGCTAAAATACTCAAACTTAATTAGCTATTGGGAGTTTAGATGAGACTATTTGGTACAGATGGAGTTAGGGGAGAAGCGGGGAGTTTTTTAACTGCTAAAGTTGCTATGAGAGTAGCTATGGCAGCAGCTATATACTTTAAATCACACTCAAAAACAAACAAAATTTTACTAGGCAAAGATACTCGTAGAAGTGGCTATATGATAGAAAATGCGATAGTTAGCGGACTAACTGCTATAGGCTATGATGTGGTTCAAATAGGTCCTATGCCAACTCCTGCTATAGCTTTTTTAACCGAAGATATGAGGTGTGATGCGGGGATTATGATAAGTGCATCACACAACTCATATGAAGATAATGGTATAAAGTTTTTTGACTCAAGAGGAGATAAGCTATCTCATAGTGCTGAAGAGGAGATAGAGAAGATTTTTTATAACGATGAGCTTATAGTATCTTCACAAGCTAGGGGTAGAGCGATAGGGAGTGCTAAGAGGATAGATGATGTTATAGGTAGATATATAGTTGCACTTAAAAACTCATTTCCAAAAGAGCTTTCGCTTAAAGATAAACGGATAGTTCTTGATTGTGCAAATGGGGCAGGTTATATAGTAGGTCCAACTGTTTTAGAGGAGCTTGGAGCCGAAGTTGTTGTCCTTCATGATAAGCCAAATGGGTTTAACATAAATGAGGGTTGCGGAGCTTTACATGCAAAAGATTTGGCTTCTAGTGTAAAAAAATATAGAGCAGACCTTGGTATCGCACTAGATGGTGATGCTGATAGAGTTGTTATAGTAGATGAGCAAGGTGAGATAGTAGATGGTGATCATCTTTTAGGGGTACTTGGGGTTTATCTATATAAAAATCATCTTTTAAGTGGTGGGGCTATTGTTTCAACCATGATGAGCAACAAGGCTTTAGAGGACTATATGAGTAGTTATGGACTAAAGCTTTTTAGAAGTGCGGTTGGTGATAAAAATGTGTTAGAGCTTATGAAAAAAGAGGGGATAAACTTTGGCGGTGAGCAGAGTGGACATATAATATTTAGCGACTTTGCAAAGAGTGGAGATGGGCTAGTTTGTGGTTTGCAAGTTTTAGCACTCTTGCTTAGAGATGGTGGAGTAGCTTCTAGTGTGCTTAGACCTTTTAAGCTATATCCACAAAGGCTACTAAACCTAAAGGTTAAAAACAAAATCCCGCTAAATGAGCTAGAAGGGTACGATAAACTTATAAAAGAGATAGAAAAAGATGATGTTATACATCTAGTTAGGTACTCAGGGACAGAGAATCTCCTTAGAGTCCTTTTAGAGGCAAAAGATGTTAAAAAGATAGATAAATATATGCAAAAACTAGAAGATTTTTTCAAAAAAAGTTTAAATGATTAAAAAAATAGCGATAATCTTTGCAGTTGCAATCTTCATCTTTTTACTAGATCAATACACAAAGTCTATATTTATAGATGGTTTTAGATATGAGAGTAGCTGTATAGATTTGACTCTAGCATACAACAAAGGTGTAGCATTTTCTATGTTTGAGTTTTTGCAAGAGGATCTAAAATATATACAGATAGGTTTAGTCGCTCTTGTGGTTGGGTATATGATCTACTCACTTGAGGGTTGCTACAAGATCCCTATAGGGATACTTTTTGGTGCTGCTGTATCAAATATATACGATAGATTTGTCCATGGCGGGGTTGTTGATATGGTCTATTGGCACTGCGGATTTGATTTTGCTATATTTAATTTAGCAGATGTTATGATTGATCTAGCTGTTGTTTGGATACTTCTGCTAAATTTTAAACCAAAATTGTGTATTAAGTAGTTTTTAGATATTATTGCCAAAAATTCTAATTTTTAAAGAAGGAAATCGATGCAAGTCAAAGCAAATAAGATAGATGGTGCAAATGCACAAATAGATGCGAGTATACCAAAAGATGTAGTTGAGAAAAACATAGATAAAGTTGCAAAAGAGCTAAGCAAAAGTGCAAATATCCAAGGTTTTAGAAAAGGTAAAGCTCCTGTAAATGTTATAAAAAAGCAATTTGGCGATAAGTTAGTCCAAGATGCAGAGAGTGAAGCACTAAGAGATGTGCTAAATCAGGGTCTAAAAGAGTTAGATGTCGCTATGGATGCACTTTTGGGCGAACCTATGATAACTAAGTTTGATAAAGCTGAAGATAAGATAGAAGTTAGTGTAAAAGTCGCTATGAGACCAACTATAAAACTAGATGCTTATGCTGAGCTTGTTGAGAGTTTTGATAAGCCACAAGTTAGTGATGAGAAAGTTGATGAGAGAGTTGCTAAAATCGCAGAGGCTCATGCAAAATATGTAGAGATAAAAGAGCCAAGAGCAGCACAAGATGGCGATAGTGTAACTATTGATTTTGAGGGTAGTGTTGATGGTGAGATTTTTGAGGGTGGAACTGCTAAAGAGTACGATCTAGTTCTAGGTTCTGCTCAGTTTATACCAGGTTTTGAAGAGCAGCTAGTTGGTATGAATGTAGGTGAAGAGAGAGTTATAAAAGTGACTTTCCCAGCAGAGTATGGTTCAGAAAAACTAGCAGGTAAAGATTCAGAATTTAAGATAAATCTTCATGCTATAAAAGAGAAAAAAGCAGTCGCCATAGATGAGGAGTTTGCCGCTAAAGTTTTAGTAGGACAAGAGGATAATTCACTAGAAAATCTAAAATCTCAAGTAAAAAAACAACTAGAGCATGAGGCTCTTATGAAGCTTTATAACGAAGATCTAAAACCAGCTCTACTTGAAAAACTAGTAGATAGCTTAGAGTTTGACCTACCACAGTTTGTAGTAGAACAAGAGATAGATGTCCATGTAAATAAAAAAGCTAGTGGCATGAGCGAAGATGAGATAAATGAGCTAAGAGATGATAAGTCTAAATTAGATGCACTTAGAGATACATTTCGTGAGGATGCAACTAAGAGTGTAAAAGCGACTTTTATCATAGATGCACTAGCAAAAGATCAAGATGTAAAAGTTAGCGAAAGCGATGTTATGCAAACTATATACTACGAAGCTATGCAGATGGGGCAAGATCCAAAACAAGCATACGATTACTATAAAGATTCGGGATACCTACCAGCTATACAGATGTCTATAGTTGAGGATAAAGTTTTATCAAAAATCCTAGATGCTAAGATGAAAGCATAGATATGAGTTATGTCCCTTATGTAGTAGAAAAAACCTCTAGAGGCGAGAGAAGTTACGATATCTACTCAAGACTCTTAAAAGATAGAATCATTATGCTAAGTGGAGAGGTAAACGATGCCGTTGCCTCATCTATAGTGGCTCAGATGCTATTTTTAGAGGCTGAAGATCCGCAAAAAGATATATATTTTTATATAAACTCCCCTGGTGGAGTTGTAACGGCGGGTATGGCGATATATGATACAATGAATTATATCCGTCCAGATATAGTAACTATATGTATAGGTCAAGCGGCATCTATGGGGGCTTTTTTACTCTCAAGTGGAACTAAAGGCAAAAGATATGCACTAAGTCATGCTAGAATCATGATACATCAACCGCTAGGTGGTGCTAGAGGTCAAGCTAGTGATATCGCTATTCAAGCTAAAGAGATCCTTAGAATGAAAGAGGAGCTAAACCAGATATTAGCTTCAAATACAGGTCAAAAACTAGCTAAGATAGAAAAAGATACCGATAGAGATAGCTTTATGAGTGCTGATGAAGCAAAAGAGTACGGCATGATAGATGAAGTGCTAACTAAAAATATAAAAGAGTAGTATCTATAAAGGGTATGGTATGGCAGAGTTTTTAAGAGCAAAAAGCAGAAGAGAAGCTAAAGGGGCTGATGGTTTGGGTGTTGTAAAAAAAGAAGAACCAAAAAGTGAGATAGAGAGCTACTCAACTGAGGTTTTAAATGCTCTTATAAAGGATGGCTTACCGCCAACCCCTAGCAACTTTTCGCTCTACTTTGATAGACTTTTAGAAGATAAGAGTCAAAATGCCAAAGATGCTATACTAGCTATCCTTGAGTTAGAAGAGTGCAATGAAGATGAGCGGATGTTACTGCTAGAGCAAAATCTTAAAAAAGGGTTTAGTTCTATCAAAAACATACTCGCACTCACAACTAGTTTTTATAAAAACACATCGGTTATGAGCAAGATACTAAAAAAGCGTCAAGAGGAGCTAGGGGATAGCAAGAGTGATGAGCAAACTAGCAAGATTATAAACTCACTAGCTAGTGATGTAGATAAGCTAAATAGTATAGTCTCATCTCAAAACACTAGCATGAAAGAGCTTTATGATAATACAGTCAAGATCATAAAGAGTGCTGAGGGTGAGACTATATTTGATAACCAGTACGGGGTTTATAACAAGCGATTTATCTTAAACAGAATAGAGCATGAGATAGATTCAGTAAAGAGATATAAACATAAAAGCTCACTTATTATGATAGAGTTATCTAAAGATCTTAGAAGTAGTGTCCCTAGCGATAAAGCTATTGGGCTTATGACGCGAACTATATCAAGACTGCTTTTAAAAACCTCAAGAAGAAGCGATGTAGTTGCACACTATGGAAACGGTGTTTTTATTATGCTTTTAAAATATACCGATATAGAGAGTGCAAAAAAAGCGGCCGAGAGACTAAGTGATCTTATATCTAACTCTACATTTTTCTTAGGTGAAAAAGAGATACAATTAAGTGTCGCTATGGGGATAACAGATATAACAGAAGATACACTAGCTGAAGAGATAATAGTCAGTTCGATGGATGGGGTTGAGAGATCTTATGAAGAGACAGATGTTCACTATAGTGTAGCCTTGAGAGGTTAGTATGGATTTAGAGATAGTAGAGTACCCAGATAAAAGCCTTAGGCGGGTGTGTAGTGAAGTTGAGTGCTTTGATGGCTCCTTACATAGGCTTTTAGATGCTATGTATATAAAAATGTTGCAATCAAACGGTATAGGTTTAGCAGCGATTCAGGTAAATCATCCCATAAGAGCTTTGATTATAAATATACCAGATGAAGATGGTGTTCAAGATGAGAAAGATCTTCTTGAGATTATAAACCCCCGTATAGTGTTTAAAGATGGAACCATAACTTATCAAGAGGGGTGTCTTAGTGTTCCAAACTTCTATGAAGATATAGAGAGGTTTGATAAGGTTATCTTGGAGTATCAAAATAGAGACGCAGAGTTAAAAACTCTTGAAGCTGATGGGCTTTTGAGTGTTGCCATACAACATGAATTAGATCATCTAAATGGGGTGCTTTTTATAGATAAACTCTCTTATTCAAGAAGAAAAAAATTTGAAAAAGAGTACAAAAAGGCTCAAAAAGCTAAAAAACAAGAGAAGTAGCTTTGAAGAGAGTCTTTTGTGCAACATATGAGGGGCTCGATGCAAAAGTTGTTGAGGTTGAATCTACCCTAACAAAAGGTTTGCCATCATTTAGCATAGTTGGGATGGCAAGTGCTTCTATAAGTGAAGCAAAAGATAGAGTAAAATCGGCACTTTTATGCAACAACTTTGTATTTCCCCCAAAGCGAATCACCATAAATCTAGCCCCAAGTGATATAAAAAAAGAGGGGAGCCATTTTGATCTTAGTATCGCTTTACTTATCGCACTAGATAATCTTGAGGATGATTTTAGTGAGTGGTTTGTTTTTGGTGAGTTAGGGCTAGATGGTGCTATAAAATCTACCCAAGGGTTATACCCGCTACTTTTATCATTAGCAAATCAAGATGTTATAAAAAAAGCTATTGTCCCTTATGAGTCTTTAGACAAACTATCAAATATCCCAAATATTGAGCTTTATGGTATCAAGAGTCTATCTGAAGCTATAGAGCTTTTAAGTTCAGAGGTAAAAGAGCCAACTCTAAGTGCTAAAAAGATGAGCCATCAAAGCTACACTGTGGGTGAGTGGGAGTATTTTTTTATAGATGAGTACAAAGAGGACTTTATAGATGTTTTAGGTCAAGAGGTGGCAAAAAGAGCAGCTCTTATAAGTGCCGCTGGATTTCACAATATACTGCTTGAGGGTAGCCCAGGGTGTGGAAAGAGTATGATAGCTTCAAGACTTAGGTATGTTTTGCCGCCACTAAATCAAAAAGAGTTGTTAGATATTGCAAAGCTAGATGCACTCGATGATAAAGAGCCAACTTTTAAACCACTCCGCCCATTTCGCTCACCTCATCACACCTCAACGGTTGCTAGTATATTTGGTGGTGGGAGCCATAAGGCTAAGATAGGTGAAGTGGGACTAGCTCATAATGGGGTACTTTTTTTTGATGAGCTTCCACACTTTTCCAAATCGATTTTAGAAGCTTTAAGAGAACCTTTGCAAGATAGCAAGATCCGTATATCTAGAGTAAACTCAAAAGTTGAGTATCCGAGTGATTTTTTATTTGTAGCTGCTATGAACCCTTGTCCGTGTGGAAATCTTCTAAATGAGCATCTAGAGTGCAGGTGCAATGAGCTTGAGATTAAAAAGTATAAAAACCGCTTGTCTGATCCATTTTTAGATAGGATAGATCTATATGTAGTGATGCAGCAGGTTAGTCCTGATGATAAAGCTAGTGTCGATTCTAAAACTATCCATGATATGGTAAAAGAGGTGCACAAAAGGCAACTATCTAGAGGTCAAAAAAGTTTTAATGCAAAGCTAAATGATGATGAGGTTGAGAGGTTTTGCTTGTTAGATGATGAGGCAAAAACGATATTAGATACCGCTATAAGTAGATTTGCTCTTAGTTTTAGAACTATAAAAAAACTAAAAAAAGTCGCTAGAACTATAGCTGATTTAGATGGAAGCAAGGTTATATCTAAGGCTCATCTTTTGGAGGCTCTAAGCTATCGAAGAAGGTAGCTTAGGCATTGTAGTAGTTTGCACTAGGGTGATAAACTACAAGTGCTGAAGTTGATTGCTCTGGGTGAATCTGAAATGTTTCGCTAAGCTCGATCCCAAACTCTTCAGGTTTTAAAAGGTTAAAAAGCCCACGATTAAGCTCAAGATCAGGACAAGCGGCATATCCAAATGAGTAGCGACACCCCTCATATGAGCTCATTTTTACATCACTTAGAGTGTTGCCCTCATCTTTTGCAATCCCTAGATCTAGTCTTATCTGTTTATGGGCTATCTCCGCTAGTGCTTCGGCTAACTCAACCCCTAATCCATGAAACTGGTAGTATAGAGTATAGTCACCATCTTTATAAATCTCTCTCTCTATCTCACTAAGTTTAGCCCCCGCACTTACACAAGTAAAAGCGACAACATCGTGCCTATCGCTATGGAAAAAATCACTCAAGGCACGGTGTGGTTGTTTTGATTGTCTAGGAAATACAAACTTCTCTATCGCTCTATCTTTTATATCTTCAAGTCGCTCTTTATTTATCTCATTTTGGTTGTTGTACCCCTCGCTCTCATCAAAAACCAACAGGGTATTATCATCACTTCTACAAGGAAAATAGCCATATATGATAGTTGGCTCAAAAAGCTCCTCATCTAAAAATCTACTCTTTAGTTTCTCATAAGCAGGATAGACTATCTCATCTAGTTGTTTTTGGTAAGCCTCTTTGCTTAGCCCTTTTGAGCCATATCCCCAGCGAGATTTAAAAAGAAGTTTGTGGTTTATCCACTCAAATGCCATCTCTTTTTGTGCTTGAGTTAGTTTTAGCACTCTTCTTCCCCAAAATGGCGGAGTTGGAACAACAACATCACGAGATGGCATCTCTATCTCTTCAAAAGGTGGGATAACAACCTCTTGTTTTACTTTTATAACTCTATCTTCATCATCTTTGCCGTGGAGATCTGTATTAAAATCACCTTTTTCTATACGGCTCATAGCGACAACACCATCAAAAGCATCTTTGCAGTAAAATATAGGTCCATCGTAGTATGGGCGACAAAACTCATCGACAAAATTACGATTAAGGGCTGCTCCACCCAAAAGCACAGGGACATTTATACCCTCTTTTTTAAGCTCCTCTAAGCTCTCTCTCATAACCTGAGTCGATTTTACTAAAAGTCCGCTCATCCCTATCGCATCGGCATTTGAGTCTTTTAACTCTTTTATAAACTGACTAACTTCAACTTTTATACCAAGGTTTATAACCTTGTAGCCGTTGTTTGATAGTATGATATCAACGAGATTTTTACCCACATCGTGAACATCACCTTTTACTGTTCCAATAACTAGAGTTGTGTCGGTTTTTTTATCTATCTTTGGTAGGTATGGGTTTAGATAATCTACCGTTTTTTTCATAGTTTCAGCACTTTGAAGGACAAATGGTAGTTGCATCTCACCTTTTCCAAAAAGCTCACCTATAACCTTCATCCCATCTATAAGTATCTCATTTACTATAACTTCTGATTTTATCTTCTCTCTAAGCGATTCAACTAGCGGTATCATCCTCTCTTTATCGCCATCCATAAGGAGTTTTTTTATCTTATCTTCATCGCTAAGAGCTAAGTACTCTTCATCCTCTTTGCTCTCATCTACCTGCTCTTTATGGCTAAAATGCTCAATAAACTCAAATAGCGCATTTGGTGTTTTGTTGAAGATAAGGTTGTTACAGATATCTTGATCGGTTTGAGAGATTTTACTAAGTGGTAGTATATGGGCAACATTTATGATAACACTTGTAAGTCCCGCTTCATAACAGTGGTGCAAAAACATAGAGTTTAGATAGACTCTAGCATTTTTATCTAGCCCAAATGAGATGTTTGAGAGTCCAAGTATCGCCCCAACTTCAGGGTATTTTAACCTTAAGGCTCTTATAGCCTCTATGGTGTTTATCCCTGCATCTTTGTACTCCTCATCACCACTTCCTAAGGTAAATGTGAGTAGGTCAAAGACAAGGTTTCGTGGGTCTATGCCGTGTTTTTTGGTAGCAAGGTCATAGATGCGAGTAGCAACGGCTAGTTTTTGCTCTATGGTTTTTGCCATACCAACTTCATCGATGGTTAAACAAACTAGAGCTGCTCCGTATGTTTTGGCTAAGTTGCACACTTTATCAAACTTATCTATCCCATCTTCAAGGTTTACTGAGTTGATTATAGCTTTTCCACCTATTAGCTTTAGTGCCTCTTCAAGTGCATCGACTTGTGTTGAGTCGGGCATTAGCGGGATAGATATCTTTTGAGCATATAGCCCCATCACCTCTTTTATATCTTTACTCTCATCTCTTCCTGCAAACCCTACACTAACATCAAGTACATGAGCTCCTGCTCTAACTTGTTGTTGAGCGACACTTAAAGTCCCCTCATAGTTCTCTGCTAAAAGTAGCTCTTTAAAGGCTTTTGAGCCTGTTGCATTGCTTCTCTCACCCACTAGTAAAAGTGAAGACTCTTGCTTAAGGGGAGTTGAGCTAAAGAGTGAAGCAAGGCTCATGCTCATCTCTCCTTGTGGCTCTTTTGGTGTAAGATTTTTTGCTTTGGTTGCTAGTGCTTTTATATGCTTAGGTGTAGTTCCACAACATCCACCTAAAAAACTAACCCCATCATACTTTAAAAAACTACTCTGTATAGTGGCAAATTCGCTATCATCCATCGGGTAGTAACTAACCCCTCCACGGTTTTGTGGAAGCCCTGCATTTGCATGTACACTTATAGGTTTACCCCAAATCTCACTTAGAGTTTTTATATGTTTTTCAACTTGAGTTGGTCCTGTTCCGCAGTTAAACCCAAGTGATAGTATCTCAAATGGCTCAAGTATAGTAGCAATTGTAGCAACATCACTCCCTATAAGCATGGTTCCACTTAGCTCAATAGTGACAGATACCATAACAGGTATGTCGCTATCCATCGCACTATTTGCCTCTTTTATCGCATTTAGAAGAGCTTTTATCTGGAGTGGGTCTTGTGCGGTCTCTATCAAAAAAACATCAACACCACCATCTATAAGAGCTTTAGCACACTCCGTGTAGCCCTCAAACATCTCATCATAACCTATATGAGCTAGTGATGGGAGTTTTGCCCTGGTGCGATTGAGCCTAAAACAAGTCTTCTATCGCCATTTTTAGTATATTTTTGACACTCTGCTTTTGCTAAAACTGCACCTGCTTTTGCTAGCTCATAAGAGCGATCCCCTAAAGAGTACTCATCTAGCACCCACTTAAAAGCCCCAAAGGTGTTTGTTTTTATAAAATCGGCACCCGCTTCAAGGTAAGAGGCATAGATCTCACTTATAATCTTTGGGTATGTTACATTTAGTAGCTCATTGCACCCTTCATTGTCTTCCCAAGCACTTTGTGGAATCTCGCTATGTTTAGATTGGAGTTGTGTCCCCATCGCTCCATCGATTATCATCGCTCTTTTTTTTATGGTTTGTAAGATATACTCTCTAGTTTGCATTGTTAAATTCTTTAAAATATTATTTTGGATAGGATTTTAACCTATAGTTACAAAAGAGCGACTTATAAAAAAATAATAATCTTTAGTTATTAATATTATAATAAGAGTAAATTAAGAGAATATTTTGTTATAATGTTGTCAAAATTTAGTCATTTTTAGGAGATTTTTATGAGTGAAAAAGCTAAAGCTATAAAGCTTCCAACTCCGTGGAGATATAAAAGATATTTTTTATTTGCACTTATAACTGTTTTTGTTCTTGTTGTACCGTGGCTAGAGGTCGATGGGAAACATTTTTTCTTACTAAGCTTTGATAAGCTAAAACTCCATCTTGCATTTGTAGAGTTTGATATGCAAGAGCTTTACTTGATGCCGTTTTTACTTATGATCCTTTTTATAGGGATATTTGGTATGACTGTTGTTGGTGGTAGGGTTTTTTGTGGATGGATATGTCCACAGACGATATTTAGGGTGATATATCGTGACCTTTTAGAGACAAAACTCTTAAAGCTTAGAAAACGGATAAAAAACAAACAACAAGAACCAGATATGAGCATACCAGCAAACAAGGTAAAAAAAGCTATTGCAGTGTCTATTTGGGTTGTTTTGGCTTTTGTTGCTAGTGCAAACCTACTTTGGTTTTTTGTTCCACCTGAGGACTTTTTTGCCTATATGGCGGATCCATTTGAGCATATTATACTTAGTGGAACACTTTTAGCACTTGCAGTTTTTCTAGTCTATGACATCGTCTTTTTAAAAGAGGATTATTGTATCTATGTTTGTCCTTACTCAAGAGTCCAATCGGTACTTTATGATGAAAATACTGTTATGGCACTATATAACACAAACCGTGGTGGGCATATATATGATGAACATAAAAACAAAGCATTTACTAGCCAAAAAGCACTTCAAGAGGCTGAAGCTCATGCAGAGTGTACTGCCTGTGAGGCTTGTGTAACTGTTTGTCCGACACATATAGATATAAGAAAAGGGCTTCAGCTTGAGTGTATAAACTGCCTTGAGTGTGTCGATGCTTGTACTGTTGTTATGGGTAAATTAGGTAAACCTTCGCTTGTAACTTGGTCGAGTGACTATGAGATCATAGATCAAAAAGGTAAAACACAATACTTTAGACCAAAAGTTTTAGGTTATATCGCACTCCTTATAGGGATTAGTGTAGCGATTATGGTTATGGGAAGTAACAAAGAAAATATGCTCTTAAATATCAACAAAGAAAACCGCCTATACTCTATCCATAAAGAGGTAGATGGTAGAGTTGCAGTCGATAATGCTTATGAGTTTTTACTTCAAAATACACAAGGTGAAAAGATGGACTTTTACTTTGAAATCATCACACCAGATGATCTTAAAGGTAAGATTGAGATAGTGCGACCAGATAAAGCTTTTGGTGTTGTTCCTGATGTGAAGAAGAAAAAAGTAGTTCTTCTTAGAACATATGACAAGCTCTCAGATGATGCTAGACACGATACCATCATACCAATAACCATAAGAGCTTATGCAAAAGATCACGAAGATAAGATAGTTGTTTTTAGAAAATCGACCTTTACTTATCCTAGAGCCGATCTTATCGAAGATGCTAAAAAGTAAAATTTTATTTTAACCTAGCATCTGCTAAACTTTAACATAATAAGTGAGGTTTTATTATGTTTAAAAAAGTTTTAGCTGCGACTGTTTTACTCTATATGTTAGCAGGTTTTTTCCTGCTTCCATACCTGCTAAAAAAAGGTGCTATAGAGTTTGTAAAAGATAAATACAATCTAGAGCTAAACCTTGAGAGAGTTAGTTTTAACCCTTTTAGCTTCGAGTTAGAGTTAAAGGGTGTTAAGCTTAAAGATGAGCAAGATACTATGCTTTCACTTAAACACCTAAGGGCAAATCTCGAACCACACTCACTTTTATTTGGAGCTATCCATCTTCAAAATATCTCACTTATAAAACCATATATATTTACCAAAATAAAAAACGATGGGAGCTTAAACTTTGATGTTTTTAGCAAAGATGAGCCACAAGAGACTTCTACATCAGATGCACTTAGAGTTGTAGTAGATAGCATAAGGGTTAGTGGCGGTGAAGTTGAGTTTTTAGATGAGCTAAAAGAGTTTAAAACCGCTATAAAAGATATAGACATAAGAGTCGACAGCCTAGATACTAAGCAAAAAAAGTATAAAAACACACTAGCTAGAGTAGCTCTAAGGTTTGATGATGGCGGAGAGCTTAGAGCTAAAAATACTATCTCATCTTTTGAGCCACTAAAGATAGATGCAAACCTAAATATAGAGAGATTTAGGCTCTTTAGTATATATAGATATATAAAAGATATGTTAAATATTGAGCTAAGCTCAGGCTACTTGAGTGGCGATATAAATTATCATATAAATACCCTAGAGTCGATAGATATAAAAGATAGTATTTTGAGTTTAGATGATGTTAGGTTTAAACCAAAAACTAAAGATAATGACTTTGTAAGCTTAGACACACTAAGCGTTAAACTAGCTTCCCTAAAACCGCTAGAACACTCCATAGATATAGAGACCATAGAGCTTAGAGGTTTTGAGCTTGATGCTAAAAGGTTAGATGATGGTAGCTTAGATGTTGAGAGTTATTTTGCTACAAATACCCCAAAAGATAGCTCAGATAGTGAGCCAAGTGAGTGGAGTGCAAATATCTCTAAGATAGATTTGGGCAAAATCTCTTTAAAGCTAGAAGATAGAGCACTAAAACCATCTGTTACAACAACTATAGATGAGCTAAATCTAAATATAAGTGACATATCTTACCCAAGTAGCGATATGTTAAACTATAGCCTAGAGCTAAAGGCAAATGGTGCTTTTTTGTGTGATGCAAGTGGAGAGGTAAACTATAAAAACATAGCTACGCTCTCAAGTGTTGATTGTCGTGGTTTTGAGCTAAGTCACTACAACCCTTATATAAAGCAGGTTGCAAAAGAGAACTTTGAGAAGTTTGATGTTGTACTAGATAGTGCAAGTGTCGGTTTTAAAGGAGATATTGATGCAGATATTAGCCTTGATGAGCCAAAGATAGGTTTGCAAAATGGTGGAATTTTTCTAGATAATCTAAAACTCTCTACCAAAAAAAGCCCACTGCTAACTCTAAAACATTTTGAAGTAGATGGTATAAGTTTAGATAGCGATAAAAAAACCATCTATGCAAAAGATGGGAAAATCGATAGTTTTGTAGCATTTATAGATAGAGAAAAAGATGGTGCTTTTAGTTTTGATAATATCGTAGTTGTTAAACAAGCTACCAAAAAAGATGAGACAAAAAAAGATGAGACAAAAAAAGATGAGCCATACGAGTTTACACTAGATAGTTTTGGTGTGCAAAACTCAAAACTAAACTTTAGCGATAACTCACTAGAAGATAGGGTGGAGCTAAGTTTAAGCAAGATAAAACTAGATGCTAAAAATATATCTACCATAAAAGATAGCAGAGTCGATTATGAGTTTAGCTCAACTTTAGGTGGTGATTCTAAAATCTACTCAAAAGCAAATATAAACACTACAACACTAGATCTTGATGGGAGATTTGGGGTGAAAAATCTACCGCTAAATAAGCTAAATCCCTACCTAAAAGACTCAACTTACATAAAACTAAATAGCGGTCTTTTTAATCTAGAATCAAAACTAACACATAAAAAAGATGAGCTAAAAGCTAGAGGAAATTTGTGGTTAGAGGGTGTTGATGTGGAGGATTATAGAGATGATAAGTTACTCATTTCACTCCCAAAGCTAAATGTAAAATCGTTTGAGTATGAAAAAGATGCACTAGATGTTAAAGAGGTGCTAGTTGATGGTTTTTATGTAGATGCACAGATAGATAAAGATAAAAATTTTAACTTAGCAGGGCTAATAAAGCAGGGTGAGACACAAAGCGAGAGTCAAAAGAGTGATTTTTCTTATAGTATCTCAAAAGTAGATTTTAAAAATGCAAATATGAGTTTTGCGGACTATTCCTTGCCTATAAAGTTTAAAACACTTGTTCATAACCTAAATGGTGCAGTTGGGGCGATATCTAGCAGGGCTAAGGAGATAACTATGCTTGAGCTTAAGGGTTCGGTTGATGATTATGGTGAGGCAGATATAAAGGGTGAACTAAAAAGTGCCGATCCAAAATCCTACTTAGATATAGGAATCGATTTTAAAAATCTAGATTTGAGTGCGATGAGTGGCTATAGTGCTGAGTTTGCGGGTTATACTATAGATGATGGGAGACTATTTTTAGCACTCGATTATAGTGTGCTTGATTCAAAACTAAAAAGTTCAAACAAACTTAGTATAAAAAAGATAGAGTTAGGTAGCACTATAGAGGATGAAAACATAACAAAGCTTCCACTCCCACTAGCGGTGATGTTGCTTGAAGATAACAACAGGGTTATAGATATAAATCTACCGATAGAGGGTGATATCGATTCGCCCGATTTTAAGTATGGTTCGGTTGTACTTAGAGCATTTATAAACCTTATAGGTAAAGCGATAACTTCGCCATTTAGCCTACTAGCAGGAGCTATAGGGTTAGGTGATGGTGAAAATCTTGATGGGGTTTTGTTTGAGGCAGGTAAGAGTGAGATTATGCCACAACAAAAAGAGGTGCTAGATAAGATAGTGCAGATACTAGAACAAAGAGAGAAGCTTCATCTAGGGATAAGTGTAGGTTATAACATAGAGGGCGATCTTTTAGCACTAAAGAGTATCAAGCTAAAACAAGAGGTAGCAAGGTTAGTAAATAACAGAAGATCAACCATCTCTATACTAGAAAATATCTACAAAAGCTCCTACTCATCTAAAGAGTTAAAAGCACTACAAGATAGTATAAAAGAGCAGGGTGGCAACTACGACATACTCTACCAAAAAGCGATAATGTTAGAGTGTGCAAAACTTCAAGAAATTAAGGAAGATGAGGTTTTAGCACTTATAAAACTAAGAGAAGATGCCATAGGCTCATATATAGAGCAAAAAAACTTAGAGTATATGCAAAGAGTTGAGTTTTTAGCACCAAAAGAGCAGGAGCTAGATGAGCAAGAGTATTTAAAGAGTGAGTTTGTTATAGAGTTGTAGTTTTAAAGATTAAGAAAAATCACTAAAAAGATAAATTATAATTTTCCTTCACAAAAACCTACTCTATCGATTTTAGCCCACCTAAACAGATAAAATAGTATAAAAAAGGAGAATGCCCATGTTTTCAAAAGAGAAAAGAAAAGGGACAATAAGTGGAATCATCTTTGTGGCGATAGCTGCTATGGCAGCAACTGCTATAGCAGATATACAAACCATCAAAAACCTTGGAATCTCACCTCTTGTTATTGGTATAGTTATAGGTATATTTTATGCAAACACTCTGCATAATAAAACCCCAAAAGCATGGGAGGGTGGTATCACCTTTAGTGCTAAGAAGATACTTAGATTTGCTATTGTGTTTTATGGGTTTCGTATAACTTTTCAACAAATCGCAGAGGTTGGAATAGAGGGTTTTTTAGTATCTTTAATAATGCTCTCAACAACTTTTATACTCGGTACTTGGGTAGGACAAAAACTCTTTAAACTAGATAGTGATACAGCGATGTTAAATGCTTCTGGAGCTTCTGTTTGTGGAGCGGCCGCGGTTTTAGCAACTGAGCCCGTTTTAAAAGCACAAGAGCATAAAGCTGCTATTGCGGTATCTATGGTTGTGCTTTTTGGAACCATATCTATGTTTGTATATCCACTACTTTACAATATGGGTGTTTTTGATATGGGTGCTAGAGAGTTTGGTATCTATGTTGGTGGAACTATCCATGAGGTGGCTCAGGTTGTAGCGGTTCCAGCTTCTGTACCAAATGCACCAGATGAGATGGCAAATGCGGCGGTTATTGTTAAGATGACAAGGGTTATTATGATAGCTCCTATGCTCATTATTTTAGGTATTTATCTATCTTTTAGAGCCAAAAGAGTTGGTGGAGAAGCGGGTGGAGTTAAGTTAGTTATACCGTGGTTTGCGGTCTATTTTATAGGTATGGCGGGGTTTAACTCTTTGGGGCTTTTACCACTTGATGTGGTTGAACTTATAAACACCATAGATACGTTTTTACTAACTATGGCGATGACTGCCCTTGGTATCGGGACACAGTTTTCAAAGTTTAAAGGTTTAGGACTTGCCCCTGTTTATAGTGCGGGAGTTATGTTTTTATGGCTTATGGTAGGTGGTTATTTTATAACCAAATGGGTTGTTGCGACATTTTAAGATTTTTATATGTCATTCCAGACTTGATCTGGAATCCCTTTTATCGCTATTTATACGATCTTGATTAAAGTCTCCACGGGTATATGCAAAGCTTGAGATAGATTTCTTACCATAGTTAAAGATAGAGATATTTTCCTATTCAAAAGCTCTGATACTTTACTTTTATTTCCAATATAAGGTATTAAATCTTTTTGTTTTAAGTTCATCTCTTCCATTCTATATTTTATAGCTTCGATAGGATCAGGGGTTTCAATATTCCAGTTTATCTCTTCATATTTTTCAATCAATAAGGCTAAAATTTCAAGTTCATCACTCTGTGGAGTTCCTAATTTTGGATTTAAAGCCATTAATTCATCAATTCTATTTAGTGCTTCTTCGTAGTCTTTTTCTGTTTTTAAAATTTTTAAGTTCATCTACAAATCCTTTATGTTTATTTTGTCGTACTCACTGTGAGTACCAATAAACTTAACTCTTACAATTTTTCTTAAATAATCAATATGAACAACAAGCCTATAGTCATTTCCTTTTATATTAAAAACAACTCTATTGTCTTCTAAAAAAGAAGCACTAGAGTATGATTTTTTAATATCATCAGGAGTTTTCCACGCTGCCTTTTTTGTATCTTGATGCCAAACTTCCAAAGGAGTTTTAGCTTGTGGATGCTTTTTATAAAACTCTACTAATGTTCTTTTGCTTATTATGTTCATATAAAATATTATCTTTAGTTCCCTTAATAGGAACTTAGTTTATCTTATAATCTATGGTAAATTTAGATATAATAACCCTCATCTAAAGTCAAGGAGTTTAGCATGTCATCTCTACCAAACACCCTAAACTCCTACTGGCTATACAAAGAGATAACATCAAAGTTAGGGCTCTCAAACCCAACCTATAAGTACTGGAGCGGTACAAAAACTCTAAAGCTAAACAACAAATATCTCTTTTTGCAAAAAAATACTCTCCCGCAAAAGTATGAGTATGTCGAGGAGATACTTACCGACCTATCGGGCTACTTACCGATCCGATTCGCTTCAGATAGGCTCCACACAAGTCAGAGGATATTTTCATACGAAAAGATGAGGCTATATAAAGAGTTTGAGTATAAGTTTGTAGAGGATATAAAGTTTGTAAATATTAGAAGGTTTTTTAAAGAGTTTGGTATAAAAGCTTCAAAAGACTCTATCATCCATCTAGGTAGGCTAGATGAGTTAGAGATAAGTGCCAATACCACTTTTTATAACCTTAAAAATGACTATGGTGTAGTGGTGTATAACTGATGGATTTGTATTTTTTAGAGTACCGCGATCCGCTATTTGGCATTATTATATTTTTTGTACTCCTTTTTGCCATAACTCTTGTTTCATACCTGCACAACACCTATAAAAAAAATGAGGACTCAAAACATCTAGATAGTTTTTTAGATCAGTTTAAAACATCATCAACACAGATAGATTCGCTTATGGGTAGCGGTGGGTTTTCACAACAGTTTTGGCTTGTTTTAGCAGATGCTTTTAACAAAAATGGTGACTATGCAAAAGCGGTAGAGATATACTCAGAGCTTATAAAAACTTCACAAAGCTCAAAGGAGATTATGTTTTTGCTTGGTAAAACACTCTTTATGGCAGGGTTTATACAGAGGAGCAAAAAGATATTTTTAGAGCTTTTAAAAAAGTCTCCACGAAACACTCAAGCACTAAGCTACTTGATGTTGGTATATGAACAGAGCAAAGATTTTAACTCAGCCCTTGAGATACTCACACCACTAAGTGAGCTAAAAAGCGATATCTCAAGTGAAGAGATGTACCTAAAAACACATATTATTTTAAATGAACCTAGTCTAAACAAAGAGCAAAAAATAGAGAAACTTTTAGAGCTTTATAGAAAAACTCGCAAGTTAAATTATGATATATTTGAGTATCTTTTTAGAGTTGCACCTAATGTTGCTTGGGAGCATCTTGATGTATCTAGAGCTATGAGTATAGTCGATATACTATGGAGAGTTGAAGCAAAAGATTTGAATTTTGATATAATCTCACAAAGTAGTTTTCTAACAGAGCTATATAGTGCCAAAAAGTATATAGATGAGGCTAAGAGTAGTGCTATCTTTGAGTTTAACTTGCTTATAAACTCAAACGAAAAAGCAAATGCAACTCTAGGTTTTGAGTATATATGTAGCAACTGTTCACATAAACAGCCATTTTCGTTTGCTAGATGTCCATCTTGCCACTCACTTGAGGGTATGGTTATAGATATGTTGGTTGTAAAAGATTATAGCAGGGGGCTTTTTGAAGAGAGTAACTCTTTTTTGTGATGGTAGCTCTTTGGGTAACCCAGGTTTTGGTGGATGGGGGAGTATACTTAGATATAACGGTGTAGAAAAAGAGCTAAGCGGAGCTGCGGCTAATGTGACAAATAACCAAATGGAGCTTCAAGCAGTTATAGAGGGGCTAAAGGCACTAAAAGAGCCTTGTGAGGTTGAGCTTGTAACTGATTCACAGTATGTTGCAAATAGCATAAACACTTGGCTTAGTGGATGGGTCAAAAAAGATTTTAAGGGTATTAAAAATAAGGAGTTATGGATGGAGTATTTAAGGGTTGTAAAACCACATACCATAAAAGCAACATGGGTTAGAGGGCATGATGGTCACATAGAGAATGAGCGGTGCGATAAATTAGCACGAGATGCAGCGACTAAGCTTCAAAAAGAGCAAATATGAATGAAAATATACAAAAACTATCTTTAGCACTTGGATATAAGTTTAAAGATATAAATCTTATCACTCAAGCACTCACACATAAGAGTTTCAAGCAACCATACGACAATGAAAGGTTAGAGTTTTTAGGTGATGCGGTTTTAGACCTTATAGTTGGGGAGTATCTCTATGCTAAGTTTACTAAAGCAGATGAGGGGAAACTCTCAAAGATAAGGGCTGCTTTAGTAAATGAAAACGGTTTTGAAAAACTAGCTAGATATATAAACCTAGGTGAAGCTCTTTATATGTCAAACGCAGAGCAAAATAATGGCGGAAGAGAGAAGCCATCTATACTCTCAAATGCTTTTGAGGCGGTAATGGGGACTATATATCTTGAGTCGGGTTTAGATGTGGTTAGAAAAATCGCTATAGAGCTTATAGAGAAAAACTACAAAGATATATCGCTTGATTCACTTTTTCGTGATTTTAAAACATCACTTCAAGAGATAACTCAAGCTAGATATGGTGAGATACCAGAGTACGAAGTGGTAGCATCTCGCGGACCCGATCATTTAAAAGAGTTTGAGATAAGCCTAAAACTTCAAGGCAAAGAGGTGGCAAGGGCGATAGGTAAAAGTAAAAAGATAGCACAACAAAATGCAGCCCAAAAAGCGATAAGGATACTAGAAAATGAATAGTTTTGGCAAAAGATTTAGATTTAGTACTTTTGGTGAGTCTCACGGAAGAGCGATAGGGTGCTTAGTTGATGGTGTTCCAGCAGGGCTTAAGATAGATGAGGATTTTATCCAAAGTGAGTTAGATAGACGAAAGCCAGGGCAAAATGAGTTCTCAACCGCTAGAAGTGAAGCCGATAAAGTAGAGATACTAAGCGGTGTTTTTGAGGGGCTAAGTACGGGAACTCCTATAGCGATGGTGATATATAACACCGATCAAAAGTCAAAAGACTACACAAATATAAAAGATATATTTCGTCCCTCTCATGCAGATTTTACCTACTTTCATAAGTATGGATTAAGGGATTATAGAGGTGGTGGACGAAGCTCTGCTAGAGAGACAGCAGCTAGAGTTGCAGCAGGAGCGATAGCAAAGCTTATGTTAAATGAGCTTGATATAAAGGTGCTTAGTGGAGTTCTTGAAGTCGATGGTATTAGAGGTGAGCATATAGACTTTGCTAAGGCGAAAAAAAGCCCTATCTACTCACTAGATGCAAATCTAGAGGCACTTCAACAAGAGGCGATTTTAAAAGCAAAAAACTCTCATGACTCTGTGGGTGGAGTTGTAAGAGTTGAGGTAAAAAATGCCCCCGCTTCACTAGGTGAGCCGTTGTACTACAAACTAGATGCACTCTTAGCAGATGCTATGATGAGCATAAATGCCGCAAAAGCAGTTGAGATAGGTGATGGTATGCTTAGTGCTAAGCTAAAAGGTTCACAAAATAACGACCCTATAAGAAAAGATGGTTTTAGCTCAAACCATGCGGGTGGGATTTTGGGTGGCATAAGCAATGGCGATGATATAGTTTTAAATGTTTATTTTAAGCCTACTCCATCGATATTTCAAGAGCAAAAAACTATAGATATCAACTCAAATGAGGTAGATTTTTCGCTTAAAGGGAGGCATGACCCTTGTGTTGCAGTGCGAGGAAGCATAGTTTGTGAGGCGATGGCAGCTATTGTTATAGCCGATATGCTACTTTTAAATATGGGCTCAAAGATAGATGGGGTTCTAAAATACTATAAGTAGCCATTTTGATAAACAAAGAAGACTTTTTTATAAACGAGATATCCGCAAGTTCGCATAACGGCGATGATGGTGCATATATAGATGGGTTTGTTTACTCTATGGATGCTTTTTTTGAAGATGTCCATTTTAAAAAAGAGTGGGTGGACAATGCCCAGATGAGCCTAAAACAGATAGCCTATAAAGCGATGCTTATAAATATCTCAGATGCTATAGTTATGAATGCAAAACCAAAATATGCCCTTATATCTCTAGCTTTTCCAAAATCCCTAAGTCTAGATGAGATAAAAGAGTTAGCGAGTGGGTTTAACAAAGCAGCTGATGATTTTGGTGTTGAGATAATAGGTGGCGACACCATAGAAAACCATAAGATAGATATCTCTATAACTATCATCTCAAAAACTAAAAAACCAATCTTTAGAAAAACTTTAAAAGAGGGCGATTTGCTTTGTTATAGTGGAAAATTAGGTGGTGCTAAAAGAGATCTTAAAAGGCTTTTTAGAGGCGAGAAGATTAAAAAATCTTCAAGATTTATCAAGCCTAAACTAAGGGGTGAGTTTTTTTATGAGGCTTCAAAGTATATAAGTGCATCTATGGATATAAGCGATGGGCTTTTTATAGATCTTAAAAAACTCTCAAAAGCATCAAATCTAGGGTTTGAGTTTTTAGAGCCTATAAGTGATGAGGTGGGAACTTCAGCCGAAGAGTATGAGCTACTTTTAGGAGTTAGCCCAAAGCATGTCAAAAAACTAAAATCTATCGCTAAAAAACATAAACTAAAACTAACATTTTTCGCTAAAGCTATAGAGGGGAGCTACACAAATAGCTACTTAGATAACCACTTCAATTAACTAGTTTTATCTCTAGTTCTAGCTCTATATCGTAGGTAGCTTTTACTCTTTTTTTAGCTTCATCTATAAGCTTTAGCACATCTTCATAGGTTGCCCCGCCGTGATTTACTAAAAAGTTTGCATGTATATCGCTAAAAGAGGCACCACCAACTCTAAAACCTTTTAGCCCAACACCCTCTATAACTCTCCCCGCAAAGTCACCTTTTGGGTTTTTAAAACAACTCCCCGCACTAGGGGTTGATGGTTGGTTTGCTCTCATAGCCTTAAAAATTGCTACTCTTTTCTCATCAAAGCCGTAGCTTAGCTTAAAAGTCGCCTCTAATATAGTTGAGTCTATCTTGGTGTAGCGGTAGCCAAAATCTATATCTTTTTTTAAAATCTCACCGTGACATGTTTTTATACTTATAATATTATCAAATATCTCAAACTCTTTAAGCCCTGCATTCATAAAGACTAACCCGCCTAAAGTTCCAGGGAGTGAGCTTAAAAACTCAAAATCTGATATATTGTGTTTTTTGGCAAATGAGAAGATCTTGCCCGATGGTGTTGCCGCACCTATGCTAAGAGAGTTATCTTTTATATTTATATAGTCAAACTTTTTGCTTAGTTTTGCAAGAGGTGGAGGGTTTTGTGATACTACAAGGTTATTGCATGAGCCTATTAAAAAATGCTCATCTCGCAGCTCATTGCACTCATCTATGATGTCTACTTCTACTTTTGGACCTATTTTTATAGATGAAAAAACAGAAAAATCTATAAGTTTTTTTCTCATCTAGTCTATAAAAGTTGGTATCATATTGAAGATATTTGAAGCAAATGTTGAGATAGAATCAAGCATCCACGGCATAGTTAGTACTAAAACTACAGCAACAGCGATGATTTTTGGTATAAAACTTAGCGTCATCTCATTTATCGATGTAGTAGCTTGAAATATACTAACACTAAGCCCAACTATCATACCTGTAAAAAGGGCAGGAAAAGCAAGCATTAGAGCCATCTTAAATGTCTCCACACCTAATGCTATAAGCTTAGCTTCCATCGTTTATGAGTCCCTTAGCTCTTTATACTCAGTTGGTATCATAAAATCTTTGCTTTTTATACTAGCATCATAAAAGCCGTGCTTATAGCCTAGTTCAAAGAGTTTATCTATCGCTTTAAGTTGAATATCGCTTAGTTCTATGGAGCTATCATTTGCATATAGCTCAAGGTATCTATCTAGTGTTGGGGCATCTATACGGACTAGATTTCGCTCAAGAAGCATTTGTGAGAGTTTATGTTTATGCTCTCTTGCAACTTTGACTGCTTTTGTTAGAGTTTGTTCGTATTCTATAGCTTTATTTAGTGGCAAGGCTCTGCTTATAGCCATACCACCTAGTGGGAGTGGAAGCTCATCTTTTGCAAGTTCTAGCCAGATATCCCAACGCTCTCGCTCAACCTCTAGCTTATCACTAAAAGTTAAAATACTCTCATGTATAAGCACTCCCGCATCGACTTTTCCATCTAGCACGGCATCTTCTATATCTAAAAAGTTCATATAGACTATCTTAGCATCAGGGTAGGCTATACGAAAAAGTAGAGCATTTGTGGTATCTTTTCCACTTAGTGCAACTTTGAAGTTTCTCTTTAGAGTAACACCTTTTTTCTTTATGATTTTAGGACCATAACCCTCACCAAAACTAACTGCGGTTTTTAAAAGTGCATAGTTCTCTCTTATGTGTGGATATAGAGCAAAACTTATGGCGACTATCTCATATTCACTTTTTAGTGCCGCTTCATTTAGTGTTTGTATATCTTGAGCTATATTATTAAAACTTATACCACTCATATCTACCCAGCCAAATTTTATGGCATAGTACATAAAAATATCATCGGCATCTGGGGAGTGGGCTATTAACATACTTTTTTTATTCATAAACTAGATTTTAACCAAATAACGATAAAATATCTCTTTATCTACAAAAACTCTGCTTTTATGCAGTTTTGTAAAGATGTATATAGATAGATAAATTTTAAAAATAGGTGTCTAAAGTATGGATGAAAATAAGAAAAAATCGTTAGATTTAGCTCTAAAACAGATAGATAAAGCCTTTGGAAAAGGCACTCTAATGAGGCTAGGTGACAAAGAGATAGTCCCTATAGAGGCTATAAGCACAGGCTCTCTTGGGCTTGATCTTGCCCTTGGGATAGGCGGTGTTCCAAAAGGTAGGATTATAGAAGTGTATGGACCTGAGAGTTCAGGTAAAACAACTCTAGCACTTCAAATAACAGCAGAGGCTCAAAAAAGTGGCGGTGTTTGTGCATTTATAGATGCTGAACATGCTCTTGATGTACTCTATGCAAAAAATCTTGGTGTCGATGTTGAAAACCTTTTAGTTTCACAGCCAGATTATGGCGAACAAGCTCTTGATATAGTTGAGACTGTTGCTAGAAGTGGTGCGGTTGATCTTATAGTTGTCGATTCAGTCGCCGCTCTTACCCCTAAGTCTGAGATAGAGGGTGAGATGTCTGATCAAAATGTTGGTGTTCAAGCTAGACTTATGTCAAAAGCTCTTAGAAAGCTAACGGGTGTTTTACACAAGATGAACTGTACTGTAATATTTATAAATCAAATCCGTATGAAGATAGGTATGATGGGGTATGGCTCACCAGAGACCACAACAGGTGGAAATGCACTTAAGTTTTATGCATCTGTTCGTATCGATGTTCGTCGTATCGCTTCACTAAAACAGGGTGAAGATCAGATAGGAAATCGTGTAAAAGCAAAAGTTATAAAAAACAAAGTCGCTCCACCATTTCGTCAAGCTGAGTTTGATATTATGTTTGGAGAGGGTATCTCTAAAGCGGGTGAGCTAGTCGATTATGGTGTGAAGCTTGATATCATCGATAAAAGCGGTGCTTGGTTTAGTTATGGCGAGACAAAACTAGGTCAAGGTAGAGAAAATGTTAAAGCTAAGTTTTTAGAAGATAAAGCTCTAGCTAGTGAGATAGAAGAGAAGATAAAAACAGCTATAGGTTTGAGTAACCTTATATCTATGGGTGCAGATGAGATAAATGAGGAGGTAGAGTAGGATGTTTATAAACGATGTACAAGCTATAGAGGTGATGGACTCAAGAGGGAATCCAACAGTTAAAGCTACAGTTGAGTTAAGTGATGGGAGCATAGCTAGTGCGATAGTTCCTAGTGGAGCTTCAACAGGAAAAAGAGAGGCACTTGAGCTTAGAGATGGCGGGTCTCGCTATATGGGTAAGGGTGTATTAAAAGCAGTTGAGAATGT
Organism: Sulfurimonas sp.; assembly: GCA_041672945.1. Lineage (GTDB taxonomy): Bacteria > Campylobacterota > Campylobacteria > Campylobacterales > Sulfurimonadaceae > JBAYBZ01. The sequence continues at coordinate 25,680 of JBAYYR010000001.1, forward strand.
AAATGGAGCGATAGCTGAAGCTCTAATAGGGTTAAGCCCTTATAATCAAGCAGTAGTAGATGCAACTATGAAAGAGTTAGATGGCACAGACAACTACTCAAATCTTGGAGCAAATGCAGTGCTAGGTGTATCTATGGCGGTAGCTAGAGCGGCTGCTAAAAGTCTAAATGTACCACTATATCGCTATTTGGGTGGTGCTAATGCTATGGTTATACCAACACCTATGTTAAACATTATAAATGGTGGAAGTCATGCCGATAATTCGGTAGATTTTCAAGAGTATATGATTATGCCTATCGGTTTTGATGATTTTACTACAGCACTTCAAGCAAGTGCAGAGGTTTATCATAACCTAAAAGATATACTAAAGTCTAAAAAACATAGTACCGCTTTAGGAGATGAGGGTGGTTTTGCACCAGACCTTAGCTCAAATGAGGAGCCTATAGAGGTTATTATGGAGGCTATAAAAAAAGCAGGTTATAAAGCGGGAGAGCAGATAGCTATAGCACTTGATATTGCTGCTAGTGAGCTAGTTTGTGAGGGTGGTTATAGGTTAGATAGTGAAAATAGAACTCTAAGCTCATCTGAGTTAGTTGATTATTATGTAGACTTATGTAACAAGTACCCGATAGTCTCCATAGAAGATGGTTTAAGCGAAGATGATTGGGATGGATGGAAAATTCTAACCCAAAAATTAGGCGATAGAGTTCAGCTAGTAGGAGATGATCTCTTTGTTACAAATGCTTCGATTTTAAATGAGGGTATCCAAAAAGATATAGCAAACTCTATACTCATCAAGCCAAATCAGATAGGTTCAGTTAGTGAGACTATGCAAACGGTTCGTTTAGCTCAAAGAAATGGCTATAAATGTGTTATGAGTCACCGCTCTGGCGAGAGTGAAGATGCTTTTATAGCAGACTTCGCAGTTGCACTAAATTGTGGTGAGATAAAAACAGGCTCAACCGCAAGAGGTGAGAGAAGTGCAAAATATAACCGTCTTTTAGAGATCGAAAATGAGACTCTATATGGTGAATATATAGGCAAGGTGCTTTTTAAGTAGATGAGCAGAAGTGAACTTTATGAAACTATAGAGTTTAATGAGGGGTTTTTTCAAAGACACCTTGGTATCTCTTTTGTAAAGTTTCTCTTTTTAGTTGTAGTTGTTGTTGGGTTTGGTATATATATGGGGTTGCTTTTATATGGTAAAAACTCACTAGAGGTACTACTAAATCTTAGAGATTATGAGGTGCATCTACAACAAGATATAAGTGAGTTAAAAGTTCAAAATGCTCAGCTTCAAAAAGACTATTTTGAACTTAAGATGATTAGTCCAAAGTAGCTACAAGGGTTTTTATGGGAAGATTTTTTTTATTTATATGTATCTTTATAACTCTTGATGCTAGAGAAAATCCATTTTTCTCAACCAATGAGGGCGATGATATCACCATAAGTACAAACAGAGTCAAAGAGCTTGAGAGCTTTGATAAACAGAGCATAAAACTAGACTCAAGTGCTAGAGTCCTAAAGAGTGTTACACTTGAGTACAAAAATCTAGATGGCTCCATCGAGCATAAAACTATCAATATAGAGAAGAAAATCGATTGGCATAATCCTATAGAGATCTCTCAGATTAAGCCGATAAAACCAGAGCCTATAGTAGCTAAAAAAGATGAGCCCAAAGAGTCTGTTAGAGATGCAGTAAAAACCGATCCATACCTTAGCAAGATAGAGCCAAAAGCTATAGGTTATAGTGTTGAGGTGTATGATAAAAAGATAAAACTATACGGTTCAGATAAGCTTTTGCGAGAGTTTATGATAAGTATGCCTTGTAGGGTTGTTTTGGACTTTGAGTCTGCTAAGATGGTAAAAAACCAAACCATAAAAGTTAGTAGTTCGATATTTACAGACCTTCGCATAGGGTATCATGATGGTTACTATAGGATGGTTTTTGAAGTTGATGGCAAGTACCGATACAAACTAAACAAAACACCCTATGGCTATGATATAGAGTTTTTTTAAAGCAGGGATTTAAACTGAGCTAAAATCCTATCTAAGCTCTCATTGCTCAAACTTTTTTTATAAGATGTGAGTATCTCTCTAGGTGCCACAACTCCCCCTAATCTAGTAAAGATAACTCTCATCGAGTTTAGCAGATCATCCCCACCACCACCCGAATGTGTCGCTAAAAGTATAGTTTTTAGTACAAATAGATCTCTAAAGTCATCCCCTATCCTAGATATCCATGCGATCATATTTAAAAGAGTTGGCGGCGGTGCATAGTTGTATTCGGGTGCTACAAATATATACCCTTTTGAGATGAGCATCTCCTTAGCTAGTGTTGTGGCAACTTGTGGTATCCCATCATCTTGCTCCTTTTGGGTGCTATACATCGGAAGCTCAAGCTCTGGTATTTTTACTATTTTAGACTCTATATCTATATGAGTTAGGTGAGTCTCTATCCTTTTTGCAAGTTTTAGATTCTCATTTAGACTTGCCACAAATATTATTACCATTTTTTACCCCATAAATTTTTTCATCAATCTTAGCATTTTAGAAGTTTAGAAGAGATTTAACCTTGTAGCTTTTTCTATGTATTTTGCTATAGCCATACTTTTTTATAAGCTCTATATGTCTAGCGGTGCCATACCCTTTGTGTTTTTCTAGTTCGTATTGTGGGTAGAGTTTTGCTAGTTTTACTATATCTCTATCGTGGGTCACTTTTGCTACTATAGAAGCGGCACTAACCTCGGCTATTTTGCTATCTGCTTTTATTATAGTAGTTATATTTTTAACACCAAATGAGCTATTTCCATCAAATATATACTCATCACTTTTTATATTTGTTAAAATCTCTTCCAAAGCAAACTTTATGCAGTAAGATATGCCATGCTCATCTATGGTATCGGGTGAAATCTTCACTATATGGTATGTTGAGTTTTGTATGATCTGCTCAAAAAGCGACTCTCTTTTTTTTGGTGTTAGTTTTTTAGAATCACTTAAGCCATCTATATGGTTGTGCAAAACTAGCCCCACTACTACCATATCACCAGCTAGTGGACCACGACCCGCTTCATCAATACCACATATCACAGTGACAATGCCCATCTATCAAAAGGGAGTATCTCAACTTTTGCAAAAGGGTGGTTTATGGTTATTTCATTGTTTACACTAACAATATTTATAGTTTTTACACCATGCATAAATATAAAACTCTCCATCGATTCTAGTTTTTTAAATATAGCTCTCTCATCTGCAAATGGACTAGCTAAGACCACCATATTTTTAGATGGTATATAAAAATCGACCCCCTCATCATAAAAAGAGTCGTGGTTAGATTTTAGAAGCTCTAAGTATATAAGATTTTCAAAAATACGGCTAAAGTTTTTGATATTGCTTAGGGCGTTTTTGAGAGTTATATCACATATATATAGTTTTTTTGTAGCTTTTGGGTGGTTTAGTTTTGGTAGTTCGTGTATGTAGTTTCTCTCTAAAAGGTTTGCATATGAGCTATAGAGTTTATCTTTTGATATTTTTATATGGTTTTTTAACCTCTCATATATAGCAAAGGGGGATATTTTTTGTGCTAACATCTTGCTTGATTGCAAGAGTATATTTAAAGGTATCTCATCTAGGCTAGTTTTAAGAAGATTTTGGATGCCATATATCCGCTCATCTGAGGTTTTTTGGTAAAACTCATAAAAGCCACCAAGATTAAGGTATTGATTTAAGGCACTAACATCATACTTACCCTCATAGGCTAAAAACTCCTCGTAGCTTAGTGGGTATAGACGCAAGGTTTTTAAAAAATCATACCCTAGATTTAGCTCAGATGATAGTATAAGTACAGGGACATTTGGTATATTTATGGTTGATTTGTAGTTATCAAGCACTAATGTATCTATGTGGTTTTTAAGACAAAACTGACTTAGCAAAGTGTTTAGTCCATCTATATCTAACCTAAAATCACTACAGTTTATATATAGGTAGCTCCCTTTTTTTAAACCACTAAGGTGGTTTTTTATAAGTTTAGTTTTGCCCGAACCAGCAACTCCTACTACCATATAACTAATATTTTCTTCAAGAGAGAGTTTTCGCGAGTAGTTTTTGTCGATTTTTATATCGAGTTTATACAAATCTTCTAGTAAATTTAACATAAATAATTTTATCACTTCCTTGCTTAAAGGAAACAAATTTTATAAAAATAGAGAATTTGACCCTATTTGTATTGTATTTTGAAACTCATTTGGGTACAATTGCGTCCCTTAAATATAGTTAGGCTAACCTAACGAGTTCTTTAAAGAAGGAAAAAAATGGAAAAAATTCGTTTGAAGTTAAAAGCGTATGATCATCGTGTACTAGATAGATCAGTAGCTTCAATAGTTGAGGCAGTTAAGCGTACTGGTGCAGTAATCCGTGGTCCAATCCCACTACCTACTAAAATTCGTAAATATACAGTTTTAAAATCACCACATGTTAACAAAAAGTCTCGTGAACAATTTGAGATAAGAATGCATGGAAGACTAATCGATATAGTTTCTGCTACATCTGATACAGTTGATTCTCTTATGAAGCTTGATTTAGCACCTGAAGTGGATGTTGAAGTTCGCTCAATGGATAAATAGGAGGAATAGATGGAATATATCGTAGAAAAAATTGGTATGAGCCGTACAATAGGCGATCAAAGTAGACCAGTAACTCTTTTAAAAGTTCTTGATGCAAAAGTTTGTGAACTAAATGAGAACGGTACTGCTATAGTAGCTTATACAAACGGCAAAAAAACAAACAAAGCAACAGAAGGTCAGCAAAAAAAATACAGCCTTTCTGCTGAATTTAACCGTTTTGTAACTCTTGAAGTAGCAAATACTGAAGCTGGAAATATAGACTTTACTCCACTAAGTGAAGCAAAAGTTGTAAAATCGACTTTTAACACAAAAGGTCGCGGTTTTAGTGGTGCTATGAAAAGATGGAACTTTGGTGGTGGTCCAGCTGCGCATGGTCATAGATTTGGAAGACGAACAGGTTCTATAGGTAACGCAGAGTTCCCTGGTCGTGTTATGAAGGGTAAAAAGATGCCTGGACAATACGGAAATGAGAAAAACAGTGTTAAAAATGAGATTCTCTCTTTTGATGCTGAAAATAATATATTAGTAGTTGTAGGCTCTGTTTCAGGTGCAAATGGAGCATTAGGACGAATAAAGGTAGCTAAATAATGAAAGCAATAGTACTAGATGATAAGATGCAAAAAGCTTCTGAAGTAGCACTACCACAAAGTTTTGATGGTATAAACCCTCATAACCTATACCTATATGTAAAGTCAGCTCAAGCATCATTTAGAGCTAACTCAGCTCATACTCTAACTCGTGCAGAAGTTAGAGGTGGTGGTAAAAAACCTTGGGCTCAAAAAGGTGGCGGTAGAGGTCGTGCTGGTTCTAGAAGAGATCCATCATTTGTTGGTGGTGGTGTAGTTTTTGGACCAAAAAACAATAGAAACTATGATCTTAAAGTAAACAAAAAACAGAAAAAACTTGCACTAAATTTTGCACTAAATGAGCATGCAAAAAATGGTTCACTGTTTATAGTAGATAGCATTGAAATTGCATCAGGCAAAACAAAAGATGCTGCTGCGATGTTTAAATCGTTAAACCAAAGAGATACACTATTTGTAAAAGCTCTTTTAGATGAAAAAACATATCTTGCGTTTAACAACCTATCTATGACATATGTTATAGAAGAAAATGAGCTAAATGCTTACCTAGCTGCTACATATCGCTCAGTAGTGATAGAAAAAGCAGTTTGGGAAAATCTTGTAAGTGGAGCTAACTAATGGCAGATATTACAGATATCAAATCGATATTATATACAGAGAAAACTCTAGCGATGCAAGAGAATGGTGTACTTGTAGTACAAACTTCTCCTCGTATGACAAAAAACTCTCTAAAAGAGGTTTTTCGTGAGTACTTTGGTGTTACTCCATCAAGAGTAAACTCACTAAACCAAGAGGGTAAAGTTAAGAGATTCCGCGGAAGAATCGGAAAACAAAATGATTTTAAAAAGTTCTATGTAAAGCTACCAGAAGGTGCTGCGATAGAAAGTTTGGCGGTGTAGTATGGCAATGAAAACTTATAAACCAACAAGTCCAGGTCGTCGTTTTATAACAAACATCGATAGTGGTGATATTACAGCAAAACCTAGTGTTAGATCACTCCTTATAAAGCTTCCAGCAACTGGCGGTAGAAATAACAACGGTCGTATCACTTCTCGTCATAAACAAAGAGGTGCTAAAAAGCTATATCGTCTTATAGATTTCAAAAGAAATAAGTTTGATATAGAGGGTAGAGTAGCTACTATAGAGTACGACCCATATAGAAACTGCCGTATCGCTTTAGTAAACTATATCGATGGTGAAAAAAGATACATCTTAGCACCACAAGATATAAAAGTAGGTGATAAAATAGTAGCTTCAACTAATGTTGTAGATATAAAAACAGGAAATGCACTAAAGCTTATCAATATACCTGTTGGTACACTTGTACACAACATTGAGCTAAAACCTGGTAAAGGTGGACAGATAGTTCGCTCAGCTGGTGGATCTGCTCAAATCATGGGTAGAGATGGTAAGTATGTTTCTCTTCGTATGCCATCTTCTGAGATGAGACTTGTTTTAGGTGAGTGTATGGCTACTGTAGGTGAAGTAGGAAATGAAGAGTATATCAACATGGTAATCGGTAAAGCTGGTAGAACTAGACATATGGGTATCCGTCCACAAACTCGTGGTTCGGCGATGAACCCTATAGATCACCCGCACGGTGGTGGTGAGGGTAAAACAAACTCAGGTCGTCATCCAGTTACTCCATGGGGTAAACCAACGAAGGGTTCTAAAACTCGTCGTAAAAAAGCAAGTGATAAACTAATAATCACTCGCCGTAAATCAAATCCAAAGAGGTAGTTAAATGGCTAGAAGTGTAAAAAAAGGTCCATTTATAGATGATCATTTAATGAAAAAAATCGAGGGTGCAAAATCTTCTAAAAAACCGATCAAAACTTGGTCAAGAAGAAGTATGATACTCCCAGATATGGTTGGGCTAACTATAAATGTTCATGATGGTCGTAAATTTGTACCTGTATATGTAACAGAGAATCACATTGGGTATAAGTTGGGTGAATTTGCTCCAACTCGTACATTTAAGGGCCATAAAGGCTCAGTTCAGAGAAAAGGGTAAATGATGGCAAGAGCATTACTAAAATTTATCCGTGTTTCACCAATAAAATCTCGTCTAGTTGCTAGAGAGATTCAAGGTATGAATGCAGAAGAGGCACTAGCGGCATTAGAGTTTACTCCAAACAAAGCTGCTCGTATAATATATAAAGTTGTAGCTTCAGCAGTTGCAAATAGCGGAAATGAAGCAAAAGATTGTGTTATTACATCTTGTCGTGTTGATAATGGTCCTGTTCTGAAAAGATTTCGTCCTCGTGCAAGAGGGATGGCATCAGGGATTAGAAAACCTACAGCACATATCTTAGTAGAAGTAGAGGGTAAATAGTATGGGTCAAAAAGTAAATCCTATCGGTCTTCGCCTTGGTATTAACCGTAACTGGGAGAGCAGATGGTTTCCAAATTTTAAAACCGCAGCTGCTTCACTAGGTGAAGATCACAAGATTCGTAAATATCTTAAAAAAGAGCTTTACTATGCTGGTGTTTCTAATATCATTATAGAGCGAACAGTAAAAAAGCTTAGAGTAACTATAGTAGCTTCAAGACCAGGTATCATTATCGGTAAAAAAGGTGCAGATATTGAGAAGCTAAGACTAGAGCTAGAGAAAATAGTAAGCAAACCTATCTCTTTAAACATTAAAGAGGAGAAAAAAGCTCAAATCTCTGCTCAGCTTGTAGCTGAAAATGTTGCTACTCAACTAGAGCGTCGTGTTGCATTTAGAAGAGCTATGAAAAAAGTTATGCAAAATGCACACAAAGGTGGAGCAAAGGGTATAAAAGTTTCAGTTAGTGGTCGTCTAGGCGGTGCTGAGATGGCTAGAACTGAGTGGTACCTAGAGGGTAGAGTTCCACTTCATACACTAAGAGCAAAAGTAGATTATGGTTTTGCTGAAGCTCACACAACTTATGGTTGTATAGGTGTAAAAGTTTGGATATTTAAAGGTGAGGTTTTAACTAAGGGTATTCCTGCTGAGTTAAAAGAGGAAAAACCTGCTCAAGCTCGTCGTCCAAGAAAAAATCCAAAACGCGAAAATAGCGGAAAGGGTGAATAGTCATGTTGATGCCAAAAAGAACAAAATATCGTAAGCAGATGAAGGGTCGTAACCGTGGTTATGCAAGAAGCGGTTTCTCTTTAGCTTATGGTGATATAGGTATAAAAGCTACTGAAGCTGGTAGAATAAACTCAAGACAGATAGAAGCGGGTCGTATTACTGCTACTCGTCACATAAAAAGAGCTGGAAAGATTTGGATAAGAGTATTCCCAGATAAACCACTAACAGCTAAACCACTTGAAACTCGTATGGGTAAAGGTAAAGGTTCAGTAGATCAGTGGGTTATGAATATAAAACCAGGTCGTATAATATATGAGATGGCTGGTGTTCCAGAAGAGCTTGCTCGTGAAGCACTAACTCTTGCTATGCACAAGATGCCATTTAAAACTAAAATTGTAACTGCGGAGATGAGCCATGAAATATTCTGATTTAGCAGGAAAAACTCTAGCTGAGCTTCAAGAGATGCTTAAGCAGAGAAAAACAGAGTTATTTACTCTAAAGATTAAAAAACAGATGATGCAACTACAAAATACAAGCGAACTTCGCATTGCAAAAAAAGATGTTGCTAGAATAAATACCGCAATAAGTGCGATAAAATAGGGGCTAGCGATGACACATAAGCGTGAAATTCAAGGTAGTGTGGTAAAGATTGCAGGCGATAAAACTGCTACTGTATTAGTAGAGCGTCGTGTAATGCATCCACGTTATCATAAAGTTGTAAAGCGTTTTAAAAAGTACTTAGTACATGATGAACGCAATGAGTTAAAAGTTGGTGATGAAGTTATAGCTACAGAGTGTCGCCCATTATCTAAGACTAAATCTTTTAGACTTAAAACAGTAGTATCAGGAGAGAAGTAATGATTCAAAGTTTCACTCGTTTAAATGTTGCTGATAATACAGGTGCTAAAGAGATTATGTGTATTAAGGTATTAGGTGGATCTAAAAGACGATATGCAACAGTTGGCGATGTAATAGTCGCATCTGTTAAAAAAGCTACACCTACATCAAGAGTTAAAAGAGGAAAGGTAGTTAAAGCTGTTATAGTTAGAACTGCTAAAGAGATCCAAAGAGAGAGTGGTGCACTTATCCGTTTTGATGATAATGCCGCTGTTATCTTAGATGATAAAAGAGAGCCAATAGGTACTCGTATATTTGGACCAATTGCTCGTGAAGTTAGATATTCAGGTTTTATGAAGATAGTTTCACTTGCACCGGAGGTTGTGTAATGGCAAAGCTAAAGATAAAAAAAGGTGATATGGTAGAGGTAATCGCTGGAGATGATAAAGGCAAAAAAGCTGTAGTTCTTCAAGTGTTACCAAAGAAAAACCAAGTAGTTGTTGAGGGTTGTAAAGTAGTAAAAAAAGCTACTAAACCAACTGAAAATAATACTAAAGGTGGACATATAAATAAAGAGATGCCGATCGATATCTCTAATGTTCGCAAAGTGGAGGCTTAATTATGGCTCGTTTAAAAGATAAATACTTAGCTCTTAAACCTGAGCTTCAAAGTGAATTGGGTTTAAGCAATGTTATGCAGATACCAGAGATTGAGAAGATAATCATATCTGTTGGTGCTGGTTTTGCTATGAAAGATAACAAGCTTATGCAAAACATAGAAGATACTATCACTAAAATAGCTGGTCAAAAAGCTAGTACGATAGTAGCTAAAAAATCGGTTGCTGGTTTTAAAGTTCGTGAGGGTATGCCTGTTGGTGTTAGAGTAACTCTAAGAGGCGAAAATATGTACAACTTTTTAGACCGCCTTATCTCTATAGCACTTCCTCGTGTTAAAGACTTTAGAGGTGTTGCTAGAAACGGTTTTGATGGTAGAGGAAACTACAACTTTGGTATACAAGAACAACTGATTTTCCCTGAAGTTAGTTATGACTCAATCATGCAAATACATGGTATGAATATAACAGTAGTAACTACTGCAGATAACGATAAAGCAGCGTTTACACTACTAGAAAAAATGGGTATGCCATTTACTAAAGGGAGCAACAATGGCTAAAAAGTCAATGATAGTAAAAGCAGCAAGAGAGCCTAAGTTTAAGGTTAGAGGATATACAAGATGTCAAGTTTGTGGTCGTCCACACTCTGTTATAAGAGATTTTAAACTATGTCGTGTATGTTTTAGAAAAATGGCAAATGAGGGTCTTATCCCAGGCGTTAGAAAGTCAAGCTGGTAAGCTTTGAAACTACTAGTGATTAGCAAAGGAAAAATATAATGGTAAATGATTTAGTAGCAGATGCACTAACTCGTATCAGAAATGCTGGTATGAGAAGACTAGACACAACTGTACTTCTTCACTCAAAAGGTGTTGAGTCACTTGTAAATATTCTAGTTGAGAAAAATTACATCGAGAGTTGTAATGTTGTAGAGGATGGTGCTAAAAAAAGCATCAATGTTGTTTTAAAGTATGGTGAGAATGGTAGAAGTGTTATCAATGAGATAAAAAGAGTTTCAAAACCAGGTCGCCGTGTTTATAAAGGTAGAGATGAGATAAAAAGATTTAAAAATGGCTATGGTACTATCATAGTATCTACATCTCGTGGAATTTTGCCAAATGACAAAGCTTTTGAGCTTGGTGTTGGTGGCGAAGTTATGTGTACGGTTTGGTAAGGAGAAGATATGTCAAGAATTGGTAAAGCACCTATAGATTTTGCTTCAGATATATCTGTAAGCACAAATGGAAATATCATCACTTTTACTAAAGGTAAACACAAAATAGACCTAGATACAAAAGGTCATGTTGGGTTTGATATAGATGGAAATGTACTAACTTTTAAAGCACTCTCAGATGCAAAAGAGCATCGTGCTTTTTGGGGAACATATAGATCTTTAGCTTATAACATCGTAACAGGACTAACTACTGGCTATACAAAAACACTTGAGATAAACGGTGTTGGTTATAGAGCTAGTGTAAATGGAAAAATCCTTAAACTTCAACTTGGGTTCTCTCACGATATAGATTTTGAGATGCCAGAGGGTAGTGAGGCTAGTGTTGAGAAAAATATTATTACACTAAAAAGCCACGATAAGCAACTTTTAGGTCAAATAGCATCAAAAATAAGATCTTATAGACCACCAGAGCCGTATAAAGGTAAAGGTATAAAATATAGTGATGAAGTTATCATGCGTAAAGCTGGTAAAACTTCTAAAAAGTAAGGGAGTATAGATGAATGCAAAAGTATTAAGAAGCAAGATTGCAAACCGTTTAAGAAGAAAACGAAGCATTCGTGCAAAGATTTCTGGTTCTGAGTCTCTACCTCGTGTAAGCATATTTCGCTCAAATAGATTTTTAAGTGTACAAGCTATAAATGATGAATCTGGTGTAACACTAGCAAGTGCTAACACTAAAAAAATCGGTAAATCAGCAAACAAAGACTCAGCTTCTGAGCTAGGTAGAGTTTTTGCAGATGAGCTTAAGAAAGCTGGTATCTCAAATATAGTATTTGATAGAAATGGCTATAAATATCATGGTGTTATTGCGGCATTTGGTGATGCGCTTCGACAAAATGAAATAAAGTTCTAGGGGTTAAAATGCAAATCAATAAAGAAGAATTTACAGAATCAATCGTAAATATTGGCCGTGTAACAAAAGTTGTTAAGGGTGGTAGAAGATTTCGTTTTACAGCTCTAGTAGTTGTTGGAGATGGTAAAGGTACTGTAGGTTATGGTAGTGGAAAAGCAAAAGAGGTTCCAGATGCTATAAAAAAAGCAGTAGATAGTGCTTTTAAAAACCTAACAAAAATCAATATCAGAGGTACAACAATAGCTCACGATATAGAACACAAATATAATGCTAGTCGTGTTATACTAAAACCAGCATCTGAGGGTACTGGGGTTATAGCGGGTGGTTCTATAAGACCTGTTTTAGAGCTTGCAGGTATCAAAGATATTTTGACAAAATCGATAGGATCAAACAACTCAGCAACTGTTGTTCGTGCTACTATTGAAGCACTTGGTCGCTTAAAAGGATAGGTTATGGGAATAGAAAATTTAACTCCAGCTGAGGGTTCAGTTAGAAAATCAAAAAGAGTAGGCCGCGGTCAAGGTAGTGGTATGGGTAAAACCTCTACTCGCGGTGGTAAAGGTCAAACTGCTAGAAGTGGTAGTAAAAGAAAAAGAGGCTTTGAGGGTGGTCAAACACCACTAGCTAGAAGACTACCAAAAGTAGGTTTTACTAGTAGAGTTATCAAGCCTTATGCTATAAATGTCGATAAACTTGAGAGTGTAGCAACACTAGATGAGATAACTTTGGATACTCTAAGAACTGTTCACAAGTTTGCTTCATCTATAACAAAAGTAAAACTAATCGGCAAAGGTGCAAAAGATCTTGCATCTAAAATCAAAGACGAAAATATTACTTATACAGGTAAAGAGTCGTGAATAAAAACTTAGTAAACAAAATCCTTATCACCATAGGTTTTTTGTTTATCTATCGCCTACTGGCATATGTGCCAGTGCCAGGTGTAGATACTGCTGTTATATCCTCATTTTTTAGTTCACATCAAGCCGATGCACTCGGACTTTTCAATATGTTTAGTGGTAATGCCGTAGAGAGAATGTCTATCATCGCTCTTGGGATTATGCCATATATCACTGCTTCGATTATTATGGAGCTTTTAGCGGCGACTTTTCCTGCTATGGGTGCTATGAAAAAAGAGCGAGATGGTATGGTTAAATATATGCAGATTATCCGCTATGCAACTATAGCTATAACAGTGGTTCAGGCCATAGGTATAAGTATAGGACTTCAACATCTAACTGGTCCAAATGGGAATAGTGCGATACTAATAGACTTAAATACATTTATACTTGTAGCTAGTGTATCGATGCTTGCAGGAACAATGCTTTTGATGTGGATAGGTGAGCAGATAACACAAAGTGGGATAGGAAATGGTATATCGCTTATAATCTTTGCAGGTATAGTCTCAGCGATACCAAGTGCTATAGGACAAGCTTTTTCTATGGTAAATACTGGTGCTATGAGCTTTTTTGTACTACTTGCTATTATTGCACTAATCGTTGTAACCATAGGTGTTATCATCTATGTTGAACTAGGTGAGAGAAGAGTCCCTGTAACTTATGCTAAAAAAGTTATTATGCAAAACCAAAACAAAAGAGTGATGAACTATATACCTATAAAAGTGAACTTATCGGGTGTTATACCTGTTATTTTTGCTAGTGCTATTTTAATGTTCCCTATGACTGTGCTATCAAGTAGTACTAGCCCTATTTTGCTAGGTATTGCTGATTATTTAAATCCAAATAGTCACTTTTTTAACTTTTTAACTTTTGTGTTTGTTGTGTTTTTTGCATTTTTCTATGCATCTATCACTTTTAACTCAAAAGATATAGCCGATAACCTTAAAAAACAGGGTGGATTTATCCCTGGCATAAGAACAGGGAGTGCTACAGCTGATTATCTAAATGCAACCGCTAGTAACCTAACAATTACAGGGGCGCTTTACTTAGGACTTGTTGCAACACTACCTTTTATGCTTATAAAATCTATGGGTGTTCCATTTTTCTTTGGTGGTACCGCTGTGCTTATTGTTGTTCAAGTTGCACTAGATACTATGAGAAAAATAGAGGCTCAAATCTATATGAGTAAGTACGAAACACTTAGTGCTGTTGGTCTATAGATGTCGATTAACCTTAGAAGTTTAAAAGATATATCTAAACTCCACGATGCCAATAAAATAGTGGCATCGGCACTAGAACTCCTCAGACAAAACACAAAATCTGGTATATCATTAAAAGAGCTAGATGCTATGGCAGAAGATCATATCAGAAGCTTTGGTGCAAAACCCTCTTTTAAGGGGCTATACGGTTTTCCTAACTCTGTTTGCACATCTGTAAATGAAGTAATAATCCACGGTATCCCAACTGATTATAAGCTAAAAGATGGCGATATTGTAGGGTATGATATAGGCACAGAGCTTGATGGATGGTTTGGCGATGCTGCTATAACTCTTGGAGTTGGAGAGATCACTAAAGAGGATGAGAAGCTTATCGCTTGTGCCAAAGATACACTTTATGAGGCTATTGAGGCTATAGAGGTTGGCATGAGATTTAAAGAGCTATCGGCACTACTAGAGAACTCTATAAGATCTAAAGGCTTTGTGCCACTACATAGTTTTTGTGGTCATGGGATAGGTAGAAAACCTCATGAGGAGCCTGAGATACCAAACTACCTTGAGGTTGGAAGTGCTAAAGCTGGACCAAAGATAAGAAACGGAATGGTTTTTTGTCTTGAGCCGATGATATGTCAAACCGACTCAAGACCTGTAATACTTGAAAACAAGTGGGATGTTGTTAGTGCAGATGGACTAAAGGGATCCCACTATGAGCATACTGTCGCTATAGTTGATGGCAGAGCTAAAATATTATCTACATTGAAGGACTAAAATGGCTAAATCTGATGTTATTGAAGTTGATGGCAAGATTGTTGAGGCTCTGCCAAATGCAACTTTTAGAGTTGAGCTTGAAAATGGACATATAATACTATGTCACATAGCTGGAAAGATGCGAATGCACTATATAAGAATACTTCCAGGGGATAAAGTCAAGCTTGAACTTACACCATATTCGCTCGATAAAGGTAGAATCACTTATAGATATAAGTGATTTTATCTATGATCTTTACTACTTAAAATGCATTTCTATTTCTAAACTCTTCTATCTCTACTTCACTCATCCTATCTATCATAAACTCAAAAAGCTCAGAGACAAGGTTTGGTGATATCTCTTTTGCAATAGCGAGTTGTCTTACACGATGGAGTATAAAATCTATCCTATCTTGTGCTTTAACCTCGTCTATAGTGTTTTTAAACGATGCGACTTGTCTTAAAAGATGAGACCTTTTAGCTATTAGCTCAACTAACTCATCATCTAGCTTATCTATCTCTTCTCTTATTTGGCTTAGTGAATCAAACTTTTTCATCTTTTTCTCCTAGATATATTCCGCTATCTTTTATAGTTATGATTTTATCATCACTTAGCTTAGTAAGAGTAGCTTTGTAGAGTTTTTTGCTAAGCCCAAATACTTCATATATAAGCTCAGGTGATGTTTTGTAGTTGTACGCTAAAGAGCCTCTGTTTTGTTTTAAAAGAGCTATGATTTTTGAACTAGCATCGTTTTTTTGCTCTTTTTTATCTTTTTGAAGCTTTATATCTAAGAGTCTATCGTTTCGTACCTTTTTTATATAGCCATCAAGTGTAACTGCTAACTCTATAGGTGAAAATATCTCATTATGATAAATTAGCCCTAAAAATCTACCATCAACTAGCACTTTATAACCTAGATCAGTTTTTTGATAGGGTGTGATATTGACTTTTTGGTCTATTTTTAGTTTAAATATATCATTAGAGATATCTTGCGATAGTTTTGTAGTAGCTACTAATCTGTGAGTTTTCTCATCATATACAACTTTAGCCAAAACAGTGTCGCCAACTTTTAGTGGGTGTTTTTGAAGCTTAGTTGGGATAAGCAGATCTTTAGGCAGACCCCAATCAACAAAAACACCAAACTTAGCACTATCTACCACCTTAAAAACACCTAGCTCATCTAGCATAGCTTTTGGTTTTAGGGTAGTAGCTACTAGTCTATCTTCAGAGTCGGTGTATAAAAATACATCAACTTCATACCCAACTTCCATATCTTTTGTTACATAGGCATTTGGAAGAAGCACCTCTTTTTCATCAAGCGAAGCTAAAACTACACCAAACTCTATAACACGAACTACTTGTAGTCTGTTTATTTTGCCTAAAACTAAATGTTTATTCATATTTTTCCTAATATATCATCTTGATGCCAAGCTTGTTAGCATATGAGCTTACCATAGCTCTCTCAAAATCGTTATTTGTTGAGTAGTTGTAGCCAAATGTTTCATTCCAAAGCTCATGCTCTTCCATGCAAAGATAGAAAAATACCTCTTTGTGCCACGGTTTAAATGACTCATAGGCATGTTTAAACATCTCTACTTTAGTCTCTTTTGGGTATGAGCTTTTTCCACTTGCATCTTCAAATGGCATCTGTGTTATTTTGCTCTTTAGCCCTCTATTTCTAAGCACTTTTATAACAGGTTTTATAAAAGTTAGTGTCCCAAAACTAACAAGTGCCACCTCGCTTGAGCTAAACATATCTAGCACTTTATCATAAAGCTCTTTATATTCAGCTAGATAGTTTTCATACTCAACTATAGGGTGAAAATGAAACCCCACTTTATACCCTTTGTTAGCAACTTCTCTAGCAGCTTTTAGCCTTTTTTCTAAAGATGCACTTAGATGCTCTTCGTTTTGAACTATAGTGTTAGTATTTAGCGACCATGTTGGTAAGATATTTTTTACTAAAGGGTTCTCTAGTAAGTAAGAGATGTTGTTTGATTTGGTTTTAAACTCAAGGATTACATTTTCATGCGATTTTGCAAAATCAAAAAGTGCATCTAAAACACCCTCTTTATTGCCAAAAAGGAGTGAATCAGATGATTGTCCTGTACCTATATGGTACATCTGGTTTTTATCTAGTTCTAAAGAGCTTAGTTTTTTGGCAAATGAGGCATCAAATGTTATGGTATTTTGGTTGTAAAATGATTGTATAGAGCAGTATGAGCAGTCAAATCCACAACTCTCAATCGCATCAAGGGTTAAAAGATTACAACATCTTGTTTTCTCACTCGCTACAGGACAGGCTCCAAGTCCAAAACTGCTATCTTCTTTGGTTTTAAAGTTAAATTTTTGCTCATCTGGCGGTACATAAGCTTCAAAGTTTTTATAGGAGTTTTTCTTAACTCTTAGCTCTTCATAGCTTTGGATTAGTTTTTTAAAACTTAGTTTTGGATGATCTGTAAATATATCAAAAACTCTCCCCTCGTCCCACATCTGGATATCTCTAGCGATAGAGATGAGTTGTAGGATTTGTGAGTGAGAGTAGTTATATATGTGTGACTTATCTTTTATGAACTCTTGTTCATATGTTGGAAGTTTATAAAATATGGTGTTTTTTATGGTGTTATTAAACTTATCGCTGTAGTTATTCATAAGCAAATAATAACATAAATCACCCTAAAAAGATTTAGGGTGAGTATGCTTAGTTTATAGTAAAAAAGTTATGTTTTAGTACTGTAAACTTTGTAGCCTCTTTGTTATTATTTAGTCCAAACTTCTCAGCAGCTTTTGGGTTTACTTTAAAATAACCCAAAGTAACTTCAAGCTGGTCGCCACTTTGAAGAGACTCTTTAAACTCTATAGCTCTTTTTTCTTTAGCTTTTATCATGTTATCACTAACCACCTCTTTTGCTAACCATGGAGGGGTTGGTTTTCCATCATCACCTATCACTTTAAAAAACTTAGTAGTCTCAAGAGGGGTTGTTTTGCCGCCTCTTAGTAGATTTACTCTAAGCTCAACTACTCTAAGTGGATGAGTTAGGAGTGCATGAGGGGATTTGTTTTCAACTACTATATCAAAACCACCACTTTTTTGATTAAATGCTATATCGATATATTTTAGTAACATCTCAGGCTTATTATGTGGACCCGCAGCACCATGGTAAGCATGAGTTAAGCTCTCTCTTATAGTTGTAGCACTACCCTCAACTTGAGGCATATGGCAAGTTATACAGTTTTCGTTTTTATCACCTGCTGATTTTTCATCAGTTCTACAAAGATCAAACCCATGAGAGTTTTGTCTATGTGAGTGACACCCCATACAGACTTGTCCATCATAATAGATCTCATTTGTGTAGTCTATATCGTGATAAGGCGAACCTACCGTTTTTTTGCTAAGCCCAAACATAGACGTCTCTACTTTGTACTTTAGCACCTCGTTCTCTTTCCCCTTTTGTGCCGAATATAGATGTTTTTTATCTTTTCCATATACATTGCGGTTAAGATCAGCATGCTCTTCTATATTTGTTATAGTATGGCAATCAAAACAAGTTATCCCTGCTTTTAAATCCTCCTCATTTTTAGCATTTGGAGCATGACACTCAGCACAAGTTGAGTATTTATCTTGCTCTTTTAGAGGGTGATTATCCCACACTGCTGCATGGATAGGATCGTTGTATATAGTTGAGTTTCTATGCATAGAGTTCTCATACTCTTCAACTATAAGTGGATGACACTTTGCACAAGTTTGTGTGTTTAGTGACTCATGATCTATAGCAAATAGCACTGATGATAAAAAAGCTACAAAAACAAAAAGTTTTTTCATAATATTTCCTTTTAATAATTATAAGCGAAATCTTAACATGTAAAATTTTTATTTTATTGATACCTATCAAGTAGCACCGCTTAATATAGTTTTTAAGATTTTTTAGTATAATTTCGTTTCGCTTTGTACTCTTAACATTAAAGTAACAGAGTATTTTTAGATGAGACTTAGTAGGTTTTGTTTAAAAGTATTGGTAGTTTTCTACCTGTAGAGTGTGAAGTTTTATAGGTTTTGTGCCTTTTGGCTTATATCGACAAGCTTTGCTTGTACTAATAAAATGGAGTTTTAAATGAAGGTACGTTCTTCAGTTAAAAAAATGTGTGATGATTGTAAAATCGTCAAAAGAGATGGCATTGTTAGAGTTATCTGCAAAGTCAAAAAACATAAACAAAGACAAGGATAATCATGGCTCGTATTTCTGGTGTTGATTTACCTAAGAAAAAAAGAGTAGAGTATGGCTTAACATACATCTATGGGATCGGTTTACATGCTTCTAGAAAGATTTTAGATGCAACAGGTATAGACTATAACAAAAGAGTTTACGAACTAAATGAAGATGATATCGCATCTATCACAAAAGAGATAAGAGAGAACCATATAGTTGAGGGTGATCTTCGTAAACAAGTTGCAATGGATATAAAAGCACTTATGGATCTAGGTTCATATAGAGGACTTCGCCACAGAAAAGGTCTCCCTTGTCGTGGACAAAAAACTAAGACAAATGCGCGTACTAGAAAAGGTAAGCGCAAAACTGTCGGTGCAGCATAAGGATAACTAGATGGCAAAAAGAAAAATAGTTAAGAAAAAAGTAGTTAAAAAAAATATTGGTAGAGGGGTAATCCACATCTCTGCTACATTTAACAACACTTTAGTAACCATCACTGATGAGATGGGAAATATGATAGCTTGGAGTTCAGCTGGTTCACTAGGGTTTAAAGGTAGTAAAAAATCTACCCCTTTTGCAGCTCAAGCAGCAGTAGAGGCAGCTATTGAAAAAGCTCAAGTTCATGGCATAAAAGAGCTAGGTATAAGAGTTCAAGGTCCAGGTTCAGGTCGTGAAACTGCAACTAAAGCAGTTGGTGCAGTAGAGGGTATCCGTGTTACATTTTTAAAAGATGTTACACCGCTTCCACATAACGGTTGTCGCGCACCTAAGCGTCGTAGAGTTTAAGGAGACTATTTATGGCAAGATATAGAGGTCCAGTAGAGAAGATTGAGAGAAGATTTGGTGTTAGCTTAAACTTAAAAGGTGAGCGTCGTTTAGCAGGTAAAGCAGCGATAGAGAAAAGACCATATGCACCAGGTCAGCATGGTCAAAGAAGAAAAAAAGCTAGTGAATACGGTTTACAGCTAAATGAAAAACAAAAAGCTAAATTTATGTACGGTGTTTCTGAAAAACAATTTAGAGCACTTTTCGTTGAAGCTAAAAGAAAAGAGGGAAATACAGGTATCAACCT
Source organism: Sulfurimonas sp. (assembly GCA_041672945.1). Classification (GTDB taxonomy): domain Bacteria; phylum Campylobacterota; class Campylobacteria; order Campylobacterales; family Sulfurimonadaceae; genus JBAYBZ01. Next base: position 45,621 of record JBAYYR010000001.1, read on the forward strand.
TGTAACTCTTATAGAACAAAGACTTGATAACTTAGTTTATAGAATGGGATTTGCAACTACAAGAAGATTTGCAAGACAACTTGTAACTCATGGTCATATTTTAGTAGATGGTAAAAAACTAGATATCCCTTCATATCGTGTTAAACCAGGTCAAAAGATAGAGGTAAAAGAGGGTAGTAAAAACAATCCACAAGTTGTTCGTGCGCTAGAGCTAACAAATCAAACTGGTATTGCACCATGGGTAGATATTGATGCTTCAAAAGTATTTGGAATATTTACTCGCCTACCAGAGCGTGAAGAGGTTATTATCCCTATAGAAGAGCGTCTAATAGTTGAGCTTTACTCGAAATAATAGTTAAAATTGTAAAGGTGTAAGAGATATGAAAAAGATTAAAACAACTCCACTAGCCCCAAAAGAGTTTGAAGTAGAGCAGATAAGTGAAAATGAAGCTAATATAGTTGCTTACCCTTTTGAGGAGGGGTATGCTATCTCTTTAGCTCATCCACTTCGTAGATTTTTGCTAAGTAGCTCAGTTGGTTATGCACCAATAGCTATCAAAATAGAGGGTGCTAAGCATGAATTTGACTCTGTGCGAGGTATGCTAGAGGATATCTCTGATTTTATATTAAACTTAAAAGAGATTCGCTTTAAGCTTTTAGATGATGCTAGTGAAGCTGAAGTGAACTATAGCTTTAGCGGTCCATACACACTAAAGGGTTCAGATTTGTCAAATGATGTTGTTGAAGTAGCAACACCAGATGTTCATCTAGCGATTTTAAATGAAGATGCTACACTAAATTTTAGTATAAAAATAGCTAAAGGTATCGGCTATGTAGCTAGTGAAGATATAGCAGATGAGCTTGAAGATGGTTATATTGCACTAGATGCTTACTTTACACCTGTAAAGAGTGCTACCTACAAGATAGAAAATGTTCTAGTTGAAGATAATCCTGACTTTGAGAAGGTTATACTAAACATAAGAACAGATGGTCAAATCTCACCAGTTGAGGCATTTAAAAATGCACTTGAGGTTATGTATGCTCAGTTTGCAGTATTTAACAGTGAGATAAGCATAAAAGCACCAGCTTCTATCGAGAGGATAGACGAGAGTCCTGATCTTAAAAAACTAACTATGAATATAGATGTTTTAGGGCTTAGTGCTAGAAGCTTTAACTGTCTAGATAGATCAAATATAAGACTTGTAGGGGAGATAGTCCTTATGAGTATAAGCGATCTAAAAGATGTAAAAAACTTAGGTAAAAAATCTTTTGATGAGATAGTTGAGAAGATTCAAGAGTATGGTTATGAGGTTGGTGCTAGTCTATCTGATGATATCGCTAGTGTACTTAAAAAGAAAATAGAGGCTTTATAAGAAGCTAAAATAGAGGAAAAACAATGAGACATCTTAATAGATTTCGTAAACTTGGTCGTACAAGTTCACATCGTGCGGCACTGCTTAAAAACTTAAGCATCTCTTTGATAGAGCATGGTAAGATAGAGACTACAGTTGAAAAAGCAAAAGAGCTTAGAAGTTATGTTGAAAAACTAATAACTGTTGCAACTAAGGGTGATTCAAATGCTCATAGAACAGTATTTGCAGCTCTTCAAAGCAAAGAGGCAACAAAAAAACTTCTAAATGAGGTAGCACCTAATTATAAAGATAGAGCAGGTGGTTACACTAGAATAGTAAGAACTAGAATCCGTCGTGGCGATGCAGCTACTATGGCTTTTATTGAACTAGTTTAATTTTTTTGGATTTTTAGACTCTTTAGTCTAAAGTCCTACTCCGCTTTATCTTTTCTCTTATAATTTACTTAGAATTCTTTTTCTCATAAAACTATAGATAAACTATATATCTTTTGATGATATAATAAGATTATATTAATAAATAGGATAAATATGATTCCATTTAGCGATGAAGAGCTACTAGCCCCAGCAAAACAAGTGATAGATAAAGTAAGACCATCGATAGCTTTAGATGGTGGAGATATAGTTTTTTTGACTGTAAAAAACTCTAAAGTCTATATACAGCTAAAAGGTGCTTGTGTCTCTTGCCCTAGTAGTAACATAACACTAAAACAAGGTGTTGAGAGAGAATTAAAAATAGCTATCCATCCAGAAATGGAAGTTGTAAATGTACCTATTGGGATGGAAGATAAGCTAGATGATTTATAATATATAGGAAACAATTATGGCGATTAGTAAATATAAAATATTAACACAGGCAAAAGAGAGCTTCTCTAAGTCTGATTTTAAAAATGCACTAGAGAAGTTTGCTTCGGTACTACAAAACTACCCAACATCAAAAGAGGCATACAATGGTGTTATCTTAGCAGAGATGGCACTTAGTGGCGAGGGTGGAGCTGAAGCACTTTTTGATTATTATGAGATACTAAAAGAGCAAAACAAAGATGAAGCTGATGATATTATGAGTCAAATACTTCAAGATATCGATGGCTCAATGGAGAAGCTTAAAGATGTTTTTGCACTTCCGCTTAGAGATAGACTTGATTATGAAGATGGGATACTCTATAAGGATTTTAAAGCAGTTTTAGATAGTGGTAAGAGTTTTAAAGAGACATTTGAAAATATTATGTTCTCAACAAAAGTTATCATAACCGAAAAAGCCGATTTTTTAGACTTTTTAGATAGTCTTATTGAGAACAATTTTGGTGAGATGGCACTATCTTACATAGAGAGTGCATTGGCTGCTTTTCCAACCGATAAGTCTCTACATAGGCTCTTAAAAAAAGCTGCTAGGAGTGTAAAAAGTGAAGCTTGAGGTTGAGGGCAAACCCTATAGATATATAAGCGATAACACAGATGAGTGTGATAGTAGCACAGCTTTTGTACTCACAAAACAAAACCAAAGATATAAAGATAATCTAAAAGATTTTCACTCAATCATAACCATAAAAGATGTGGCCGATATTTTTGGCATAGAAGATATAAAAATAGTCGGCATCACAGGGACAAATGGTAAAACCACAACCGCTAGTGCTATCTACTCAATGCTACTAGATTTGGGCTATAAGGTGGCTATGCAAGGGACTCGTGGCTTTTTTATGAACGATAGAGTTGTTGAGGGTAAAAGCTTAACTACCCCATCGGTACTTCACACATATAAGCATATCTATCAGGCTCTTAGTGAGGGGTGTGAGTTTTTTATCATGGAAGTTAGTTCTCATGCTATAGCACAAGAGCGGATAGAGGGGCTTAGCTTTGAGCTTAAAATACTCACAAACATAACACAAGACCATCTAGATTTTCATAAAAATCTAGCCGAGTATATACAGGTTAAAAATAGTTTTTTTGCAGATGAGGGTAAAAAACTTATCAACAAAGACGAAACAAAAGCATCGTTTAACTTTAAAAATGGCTTCACCTATGGCATAGAAAACTCAGCTACTTATAGACTAATAGCATACTCACTAAACAATGCCACAAGTGGTATCATTCAACATTTTGGTAAAAGCTACCCGTTTGTCTCATCTTTGCACGGTTTTTTTAATCTTTATAATCTTCTAGCTGCTATTGGTGGAGTTCATCTTTTAACTAGCAAAGATCTAGAAGAGATAAACAGTGTTGTAGATAACTTTGCAGGTGTTAGTGGACGGATGGAAGTAGTTAGCGATGAGCCAACTGTTATAGTCGATTTTGCACATACTCCTGATGGTATAGCACAGGTTTTAAATGCTCTAAAAGAGAAAGAGCTTTTAGTCGTTTTTGGAGCAGGTGGGGATCGTGATAAGACAAAAAGACCTATTATGGGCAAAATAGCAACTTCACTAGCTAAAAAAGTATATATAACAAGCGACAACCCACGAAGTGAAGACCCACAAGCTATAGTAGATGATATACTAAGCGGTATCCAAAAAAAAGATAGTGTAGCGGTTGAGCTAGATAGAAAAAAAGCTATAAAAATGGCACTAGATGAGCAAAAAGAGGATGAAGTAGTAGTTATACTAGGTAAAGGTGATGAGAGCTATCAGATAATCTACGATGCCCATCTACCTTTTGATGATAGAGAAGTTGTAAGGGAGCTTCTAAAATATAGGAGTTAATCTCTCCTATTTATGTTTTCATATATATTTTTCGATATAATTTAGCAAAAAATCCAAAGGAAATTTAATTATGGGTATTCCACAACCAGCATTTTATATATTTAAGTGTGAGCAATCGGCACCTCCAGGGATGCCAAAGCCATCATGTGTGACACCAGAGACTCAAGATCTTTTTCAACATTTAGCGACAAAGCTTATGAGTGAGGGGGTTATGGGAACTGTTCAGCCGATAAGAACATCATGTCTTAACCGTTGTTTAGCAGGACCTGTTATGCTTGTTGAGCCAGGTCATTTTATGTACTCAAAACTTACAAAAGAGAAGATAGATAGAATCATAGAAGAGCATATTATAGGTGGAAAAGTAGTTGATGAGTATCTTATAAGTGAAGATATGTGGGGCGAACCTATAAGCCCTTGCGATATGAAAAAACAGATGGGAATGTAATAAATAATGACAATAGAGATGCTATATAGCAAGATTCATCGTGCTACAGTAACTGATGCAAACCTAAACTATGTAGGTTCAATCACGATAGATGAGGAGCTTTTAGAGGCTTCTAGCATGAGAGTTGGGCAAAAAGTAGAGATACTAAATATAAACAATGGTGAGAGATTTTCAACCTATATCATCTTAGGTGAGAGGGGCAAAAGAGATATTTGTCTAAATGGTGCTGCTGCTAGAAAGGTACATAAAGGCGATAAAGTAATCATAGTAGCTTATGCTTCATATAGTGAAAAAGAGCTAGAGAACTATAAGCCAAAAGTTGTTTTAGTCGATGATGACAACAATATAGAAGAGATTTTGGAGAATATTTAGCTATGTTTGGAAATCTAGGAGATATGAACCAACTACTACAAGGTATGCAAGAGAATATCGCTAAGCTACAAGATGAGGTAAAAAGTAAAACCTTTAGTGTCAAAAGTGGTGGCGGTATGGTAGAAGTTGAGGCAAATGGAGCAGGTGAGATACTAGATATAAATATAGACGACTCTCTTTTAGAAGATAAAGACTCACTCCAAATACTCCTTATAAGTGCCATGAATGATGTTTATAAAATGGTAGAGCAAAATAGGCAAAACTCAGCTATGGGGATGCTAGGTGGGATAAATCCATTTGCAAAATCATGAAAATATTTCTCTTACTTTTAACTACTATAACTTTTCTTCTTGCCGATAGTAGCTCGTTTGAGCAGTGCAAGGCAAAGATAAAAGATGCGGGAGTTATAAAGCAAGATACCCTCTATATACCACTAGAGAACTCAAAAGCCCTGCTTTACTCAAAAACTCTACCAAAAACAAAGATATACAAACAAGATACAAAAAATAATCTCTATATAGTTGATGATACTTCAAACTTTAAGTATCCATTTAAGCTAAATAGATCCTCTACAAATCTTTTTGCTAGTGTAGATGAAAATATGGCGATGATAGGGAATTTTTTTAAAGAAAAAGATACTCAAGTAGGTTTTAGTGCTTGTGTTAGCGAACCTAGCTTGATACTCACTCCATGTTGTGCTATCGAGGGGCTAATAACCCATAGCGGAGTTATAACAAAAGAGACTATAGAGAAGTTTTTAGTTGCTACCCCTGAGGCTCCAAAAAAAGTTACACAAACTACCAAAAACCCAAAAAACGACATAAGCAATGCTAATCAAGAGGGCCTAAATATACAAGGATTAGTTTTTAACCAAAAGCTAGAGGTTATATCTATAGAGCCATCTGCTAAAAAGTATGGGCTAAAACTAGGCGATAGACTCCTTAAGATGGGTAATAGTTATGTACAAAACTACAAAGAGGCTACCCTTTTAGCAAAATCTCTTAAAAAAGGTGAGACTATTCTTGTGCAAAGGGAGAATTTTCAGTTTTTTGTGAAGCTAAATTAGTTAAAATTTCATATGCAAAATTTTGAAGATTTTTTAATCAAACATCTACCTACATCAAAATCTATCCACCCCCACTATGAAGTAGCACTTCAAAAAATGCTTTTAGCTGGAGGTAAAAGGTTTCGCCCCGCTTTACTTTTAGGGGTGATCAAGGCTTATAATCCGCTACTTTTAGAGGGTGCTTACCATGCCGCTTATGCGGTTGAGTTGCTTCATGCCTACTCGCTTATACACGATGATTTACCGAGTATGGACAACTCACCACTTCGCCGTGGAGAGCCAACTTTGCATGTAGTTTATGATGAGGTAACGGCAGTACTTGTTGGTGATGCTCTAAATACCTATGCTTTTGAGGTGTTAGCCTCAGCCCCTTTTAGCGATAACACAAGAGTTAGACTCATAAGTGAACTAGCTAAAAATGGTGGCTTAAATGGTATGGTTTTAGGTCAAGCTATAGATTGCCACTTTGAAAATCAGCCACTAAGTCTTGATGATGTTAAGTTTTTACATACAAACAAAACAGCAAAACTTATAGCAGCTTCATTAAAGATGGGAGCTATCATACTTGATGATGAACCTTTAGCAGATAAGTTGTATGATTTTGGTATAAAACTAGGGCTTTTGTTTCAGATACAAGATGATATTTTAGATGTTACAGCTAGTGAAGATGAGGCAGGAAAACCTACAAATAACGACTTAGCTAAAAATAGTTTTGTAACACTTTTAGGGTTAGATGGTGCCTTAGATGAGGCAAATAAACTAAGCGATGAGCTTATCAAAGAGATAGAGAGTTTTGATGATAATCTAAAAACTACTCTAAATAAACTACTACTTAAATTTATAAATCGACATAGATAAAAGGAAAAATATGCGTCAAAAAATGGCAGATACTATAAGGTTTTTAGCAGCAGATATGGTTCAAAGGGCGAACTCAGGTCACCCTGGTGCCCCTATGGGTCTAGCAGATATAGCGGTAGTTTTAAGCGAACATCTAAGACATAACCCAAAAAATCCAAAATGGTTAAACCGTGATAGGCTAGTCTTTTCAGGTGGTCATGCAACAGGGCTTATATATTCGCTTTATCACCTTTGGGGGTATGATATTAGCCTAGAGGATTTGAAAAATTTCCGTCAGTTAGACTCTAAAACCCCAGGGCATCCTGAGTATGCTCATACCGATGGTATTGAGATAACAACAGGACCTTTAGGTCAAGGTGTAGCAAATGCAGTTGGTTTTGCGATGGCATCTAAGTTTTTTGGCTCTCAAGTAAACTCGGATACCGCTGCTATGATAGATCATAAAGTATATTGTCTTTGTGGTGATGGGGATCTTGAAGAGGGGGTAAGTTATGAGGCGTGTTCTATCGCGGGACACAACAAGCTAGACAACCTTATACTCATCTACGACTCAAACCGCATAACAATAGAGGGTAGCACTGAACTTAGTATAAGCGAAAATATAGCTCTTCGTTTTGAGTCTCAAGGGTGGAGTGTACTTGAGTGCGATGGGCATAATTTTGATGAGATAGATAAGGTTATCATAAAAGCTAAAAGTGCTACAAAACCAACACTTATCATAGCTCATACCACTATAGCAAAAGGTGGTGGTAAACTTGAGGGTTCACACCACTCTCATGGTGCCCCTCTTGGTGAAGAGACTATATCTGAGGCTAAAAAAGCTGCTGGATTTAGCGATGAGAAGTTTTTTATAGATGAGGATGTGCTAGAGCGATTTAGATGTGCAGTTGAAAAAGGTGAGCTTTATGAAAAAGAGTGGATACATAGCCTAAAAACTATGCCACTTATTGAGCAAAATAAGGCACTTGAGGCTTTGATGAATCCCGATTTTTCAAAGATTGATTATCCTGTTTTTGAAAAAGCAGATGCTACTAGAAACACAAATGGTAAAATCTTAAATGCTATAGCAAAAGCTATCCCATCGTTTTTAGGCGGGAGTGCTGATCTTAGCCCATCAAACAAAACAGAGCTAGTAAATATGGGAGTTTTTCCAAAAGGTAGAAATATCTACTTTGGTATCCGTGAACATGCGATGGCTTCTATAACAAATGCGATGGCACTATATGGGGGACTTTTACCTTTTAGTGCGACATTTTTTGTCTTCTCAGACTACCTAAAACCAGCGGCTCGTATAGCAGCACTTAGTGGGATACAACACTTTTTTATATGGAGTCACGATAGCATAGGTGTAGGCGAAGATGGACCAACTCACCAGCCCATAGAACACTTAAGCCAGTTTAGAGCATTGCCAAACTTTTATGTTTGGAGACCTGCTGATGGAGCTGAAAATATCGTTGCATGGCAAGTTGCACTTAGTATGAAAAACTCACCATCAGCTTTTGTGCTATCTAGACAAAATCTAGCTATCTTACCAAAAGCAGTTTTAGGTGAGGCTAGTCGTGGTGGATATGCACTTATAAAAAGCCCTGATGCTACTATAACTCTTATAGCTAGTGGTTCTGAAGTTGAGCTATGTCTAAAAACCGCCGAGGCTCTTAAAGAGAAAAATATAGTAGCAAATGTTGTTTCCATCCCATGTTTTGATCTTTTTGTAGAACAAGATAAAGACTATATAGACTCCATCATAGACCCAAATACCAAAAAAGTAGCCATAGAGGCATCTCGCGGACTTGAGTGGTACTATTTTGCAGATGAGGTTGTAGGGATGAGTGGTTTTGGTGCTTCAGCACCTGCTGATAAACTCTTTGAGAAGTTTGGCTTTAGTGTGGAAAGTCTCGTTAAAAAACTTAGCTAAAAAGGGAGTTTTACCCCTTTTTAGACTCCAAACTACTCTTTAACTCTTTTAGCTCACTTAGATTTTGCTCTGATTTTTTGATGATATCTTCTACCATCAAGCCAAGCATAACTGTTTTGTACAGATTTGGCCTATCTTTTTCCCAGTTGTAAAGTGTCTTGTAGTTTATCCCTAGATACCCTACTATATCTCGCTTAGTCATCTTCATATTTTCATCCTTTTTTGGGATGAATTTACTTGTAAGCATATAATAAAACAACTATGTAATAGTTATATATTATAATGATAGTTTAATGAATTATTACATATAATACAGTTTAGTATGTAATAGTTACATCTAAATTTCGATATATATAGAATAGTTTATATATACTATTTTATGGGAGCTGATATGCAAAGAGGTTCATTTGAGTGGACTAAAAAAGCAGCTATCCAAGGTATAGCCGAAGCCCAGTTTCAACTAGCCGAGTTTTACTATCATGGAGATAGAGTTGCAAAAAACCACCAAGAGGCTGTAAAGTGGTATAAAGAGGCGGCACTTCAAGGGTATGAGGCGGCTATTTTTGCACTCATAGATATAGAAAAATCATCTGAATTTTTATAAGATTTTTTAATTATCTAAGTTATAATGAAACAATTTTTACAATAGGAGTTTTTATGTGTAATGATTGTTTAGTGTTTGCAGCATCCCCTGCTAGAGTAGAGCTTGAGGCGGGTAAGAGCTATTTTATATGTGCATGTGGAAGGAGTAAAGATGGGGTTTTTTGTGATGGTAGCCACAAAGGGACAGACTGCTCACCTGTGAAACTAACTGTAAATGACACTAAAGCATATACTATCTGTAGATGTAAAGCTAGTGCATCTTTCCCTTTTTGTGATGGAACTCACTCAAAGTTAAAAGATCAAGTAGGTAAACACCCACAACTATAGCTTTATATCGCACCCATAGGGTTTTTTGGAGTAGTGGTTTTTAGCGTGTTCTACTATGAGTGCATGAAACTCATGGTAGATACGGCTTAGTGTTTTTTTATCTTTTATGGTTTTTTCTAAACTATGCTCAACTAAGTTTTTTACTTCATCATACTTTGCTCTCTCATCTATAAGCCCTATATGAGTAAAAAATCTTTTTGTATAAGCATCAACAACAAAATCGTTTTGTTTGTAGCCATAAAGTCTTATAGTATCGGCACTCTCCTTGCCGATCCCCTTTAGTGCTAGAAGCTCATCTCTAGTTGGAGTTTTACCATCTAAGTCTATAAAAAACTCACAAAATGCCCTTATATACTCAGCTTTTTGGTTGTAGTAACCAGCAGGTTTTATAAGCTCTTTTAGTTTTGTTATATCCATATCTAAAATCGTTTTTGCATCTATAAAACCGCTTAGGTTATTTAGTGCTTTTTGGACATTGTTAAAGTTTGTATTTTGAGTTAAAATAGTCCCAAGGGCGATCTCAAGCACCTCATCTTTACTTAGTTCAAACTCATAACTTGACTTAGTGTAGCCATGTTTTAAGAGTGGCCACCACCCTTGAGTGCCGTACCTATCTAGAAGCTCATTGTATATCTTTATCATAAAAACTCAACCACCTTTATACCTATAAAAACTACTACTAAAAACAGAAGCGAGGTTATAAAAACAAGAGTTGTTAGCTCACGAGGTTTGCACTCAAAAAGTGAGGCTATATTGACATTTGCTATCGCTAGAGGCATAAGTAGCTCCATAAATATGATACCTTTTATATAGCTATCTATACTAAATAGACTAAGAGTTAAAAAACTAATAAGCGGTATAGCTAAAAACTTTACACCATTAACCCAAAGATTTAGCTTTATATCTAGCTCATAAGCTTTGATGCCATGAAGATATAGCCCAAATAAAACTAACTGCATAACTATAGAGGCATAAGCTCCCATCTTCAAGAGTTCAAGTAGTTCATGTGGTAAGTTAAACCCTATGGCACTCAAAGTTAGTGCGACTATGGCGGCATATAATATGGGGATTTTAGCGATATTTTTAAGAGACTCTTTTGTGCTAAACTCACCCCTTGAGTAGTAGTAAACCCCTATGGTGTGGACTATAAAAACATTTGCAAGGTTTATCATAGTGGTGTAGGGGATCGATGCTTCACCAAATATAGCTATATTTATAGGGATACCGAGATTTCCTGTGTTTGTGATGATAGCACTAACTGTTGCTATGGAGTAGGATTTTTGCTCATAAAATATCTTTTTAGCTATAAAGCCACTTAGGAGTAAAACTACCACAACTATAAGCAGGTATATAGATGGTGCTACTAGTATATCTATGTCGATAGGGTGGGAGAGTAGTCCCCAAAATGTTAGAAAAACTTGTAAAAAATAGACATTTAGTATGGTGATACTCTTCTCATCTATCTTATCTTTAAAGCTTTTTTTAGCGATAAAACCTATAGCTATAAAAACATATATGCCAATAACTAGTATAAAATTCATAATGAAATTGTAGTATAATTTGCCTATGAATATAGATACGATTTTAAAACAAAACCCCGCAGTGGCTATTTATTTTTCGGCCCCAAATTGTAGTGTTTGCCATGCTCTTAAGCCAAAACTCTTTGCAAGATTTGAAGATGAGCTTGATAGGTTAAAGATAGTTGAGGTAGATACCTCGCTAGATCAAGAGATAGCGGCTAAGTTTAGTGTGTTTACAATACCGACCCTTTTGGTTTTTCTTGATGCTAAAGAGTATGTTAGAAAATCACGACATATGAGTGTTGATGAGGTGGTTGGGAGTATAAAAAGACCTTATGATATGATGTTTAGTTGATCTTTAACATCTTTTACTATGTTAGTATCGGTTGCAAGATCTACCCACACAAACTCTTTTCCGCTTTGATTTGTACCTTTTAGCAAGTCGCCACTTTTCCTAAACTCAAGATCAAGCTCTGCTATATCAAAACCATTTGTTGTGGTGCAAAATCTCTCTAATCTTGAGGAGTCTTTTAGGTTTGTATATAAGTAGCAGTACCCCTTTAGGCCTGTCCTGCTAACTCTACCGCGAAGTTGATGAAGGGTTGAGAGTCCAAGTCTCTCAGCTCCAACTATCACAACAGTACTAAGTTTAGGCAAAGATATACCAACCTCTACCACTGTTGTTGCTATTAGGATACTCCCTTTTTCTCTAAATTCTAGCAGAACACTCTCTTTAGCTTTATCTGAGCCGTAAGTGACATATACATCATCAAAATATTTCTCCCAAAAACCTCTAGCTTCACTTATGCTTTGATACTCTAAAACATCGCTTTGCTCAACCAATGGATAGACCAAAAGGACTTGATTGTTTTTTGAGAGTTCAAGTTTTATATGCTCTATCAGGTTTTTAAAATCTGCTTTTCTTATGATAGTGGTTGTTATATCTTTTTTAAATGGTGTTGAGGTGATAAGCGAGACATCTACATAAGCAGACTCTATCATAGCTTGAGTTCGTGGGATAGGGGTTGCTGAAAACTGTAAAAAGTGAGCTTTTTTTGCCCCATCGCTTGTGAGTCTATCTAGTTTGTTTCTTTGTTGTGTTCCAAAGCGGTGTTGCTCATCTACCATGATAAGCGAAGCCTCAAAAAGCTCTCTATAAAGCAGTGCATGGGTCCCTATAAGAAAATCGTACTCATCTAAGTTTAGTGTTTTAGTTTTGTTTGTAACTAGTGCTATTTTCATAAAAGGTAGATATTTTTGTGCCTCTTCAAATAACTGGTTTGCAAGTATGGTTGTTGGTGCCATAAGGATAGATTTTGATGGGTAGTTCATATAGGCTGAAGCCAAAATCACCATAGTTTTTCCACTCCCAACATCGCCTACTATAACCCTTCTAGCGGCTACTTTTTTGCTAAAGTCGTTTTTTATATCTTCTATCGCCATTAGCTGCTCATCTGTTAGCAAAAAAGGTAGAGAACTAAGCCATTTGTGGTAGTCTTTATGGTTCTCTAAGATAGCGGGGTAGTATCTTCTTTTTTGCGAGAGGTTTTTCATATGGTTGTAGAGTTCGGCAAACTTTAGAGCATATAGGGTTTTAGCATCTAGCTCTTTTGGTGGTTTGGTTTGTGGAAAGTGAAGCTCAAGTAGGGTTTTAGCAACATCTTCTTTTAGTCCTTCATCTAAAAGTGACTCTAAACTTAGATGTTGTTTTATAAACTTTTGGAGTATATCTGTTCTTATGGTGGCTTTGTATTTTGGGACAATAGAGCCTATCTGAGTCACTTTTTTTGGCATAGAGATGGAATAAAAGCTATTTTTACTAAGTAGTGTGCCATAAAAATATCCACGATCACCCACTATAAACTGATGGTACATATATGGTTTTGGGTTAAATATAACACCTTGTATAACCATATCAAGGTTATGGGCGAAAAAACTTATTTGAAGTGTACTTTTAGCACGATTTATGGAGTTTATAGTTGCATCTATAAGCAGGTGAGATGAGGGTGTTATGTGGTTATGAAGAGTCAAATCTTCATAATCTTTTGGGATAATAAGGGCTAGTTCTATAAAGTTTGCAACCCCTAGTTTTTTAAACCTCTCATCTATCTCACTCATCTTGTAACTATAGCAAAGCTAAGCTCTAGCAACTCTTTATGTTTTTTTATAAAACTATTTAGATCTTTTAGAGAGAGTTTTTCTATAAGTTCAAGCTCTTTTTTAGAGTAGCCTATACCTTGATCGTGGTAAAACTCTAAAAATGCACGATTTAGCCTTTGGCTCATAGTCTCAACTCTAAGGGGTTCGCTCCCTTGTAAAAATAGCTTAGTCTGCTTAAGCTCATCTTCGCTCACCCCATCTTTTACAAACTTATCTACAACCTCTTTTACACTCGCCTTAGCATCTTCCATCGACTCTAGTTTAGTTTGAAGATATCCCGTCATAAATGAGCAGGTTTTTGAGATATCGGCTCTACTATAAGCAGAGTAGGCAAGACCTTTTTTAACTCTTATCTCCTCCATCATCCGTGAGCCAAATCCGCCACTTCCAAGTATAAACATAGCTACTTTTGCTTTATAATAATCCTCATCGCTTATGCTTATATGATAAGGTGAGCCAAAATATATATATGCTTGTTCAGTCTCTTTTTTCAAGATAGATGTTGTGGGTTTTTGTTTTGTAGGGCATAAGCTTATCTCCTCATCGCTTCCATTGGCTAGTTTTTTTATGATGCTAAGGAGTTTTGGTTTTATAGTCTCAAAGTCTACATCTCCGCCAATAGCGATGATAAGTCTACTTTTTACCATAGTTTTATCTAGGTAGCTTTTAACATCTTCAAGCTCAATACTTTTTACACTACTAGCAGTTCCAACAAGTGGATTTTGCATAGGGGTGCCATCAAATAGGATTTTTTTAAGCTCATTTGATGCTATGTAGTCAAAATCACTCTCTTTTCTAGCTATATCACCTAGTGTTTTTGTTTTAACTTTTTTTATAGTCTCATCACTTAAATTTGGGTCGTGTATAAGCTCATCTAGATACTCTAAGGCTCTATCAAGTTCATCTTTTAATGAGCTAGTCTCAACCACTAAAGTCTCTTTACCTATGCTAGAAGCTATGGTTATAGCACGGCTCTCAAGTGCATGGGCAAAAGCAGATGAGCCTAGTTTTTTGCTCCCCTCATTTAGTACTCTTGAGCTAAATTTTGCAACACCTGCTTTTTTGGTGTCAGAGATATAGCCACCATTTTTAAAGATAAATTGCATAGTAACTATAGGTAGCCTTGTATCTTTTTCAAAAATAACAGGTACTTTTATGCCATCAATATCTATAACTTCCTCTTTAGCCGCCATCAACACACTTCCTAGTAGTAAAAATATATAAAAAAACTTACGCATACTTCTCTAGTATCTCATATGCAGTATTTCGTTTTGCTGGAGTCTCGCCTATATCTTTTATAAGTGCTATCATCTCCTCTTTTGCCATATGATAAGCAGCACCTGCTGAGCTTACAACATTCTCCTCCATCATGGTAGAACCTAGATCATTAGCCCCATACATAAGTGCCATTTGCCCTATATATGGACCTTGAGTCACCCATGAACTTTGGATATTTGGGACATTATCAAGATACAATCTTGCAACTGCTAGTAGTCTAAGATAACGGTTTGATGAAGCTTTTGGCATATCTGGAAAGAGTCTTATAAGCTCAGTATTTTGACTTTGAAAACTCCACATTATAAATGCCCTAAAGCCACCAGTCTCATCTTGAAGTCTTCTAATCATATCAAAATGCTCAACTATATCCTCATCGCTCTCAAGAGTTCCAAACATCATAGTAGCAGTGGACATAATCCCTAACTTATGGGCTTTGCGGTGGACATCTAGCCAAACCTCAGCATCGATTTTTTTAGGTGCGATGATATCGCGAACCTTATCGCTTAGTATCTCAGCCCCTGCCCCTGGTATAGAAGCTAAACCTTTTTTATGGAGTCTCTCTAACACCTCATCTACACTTATGCGAGATACTTTTGCTATAAAATCTATCTCGATTGAGCTAAATCCATGTATAGTTATTTGTGGGTATTTTGTGTGGATATGCTCAACCAAATCCTCATACCACTCTATCTTTAGTTTTGGGTGTACTCCACCTTGAAAGAGTATCTGAGTTCCACCTATCTCTAGTAGTTCATCTATCTTTTTGTCTATCTCATCAAAGGTTAAAACATAAGCATCTTCATCTTTTTCATGCCTATAAAATGCACAAAATTTACAATCGACCCAACATATATTTGTGTAGTTTATGTTTCTATCTACCACAAAAGTAGTTATGCCATCTGGATGAAGCTCTTTTTTTCTTGCAGTTGCAAGACGACCAAGCTCTCTAAAATCACCATATTTTATAAGCTCAAGTGCCTCTTGCTTTGTGAGTCTGCTCACTTTAGCTCCTCATCTTTAGCGATAGAATCAAGCACTCCGTTTATAAACTTAGGGGATTGTTCACTTCCAAATGATTTTGTTATCTCAACTGCTTCATTTATAACTACAGCACTATCAAGCCCACTACTAAGTATCTCATAAGCCCCTAGTCTAAGGGTAGCTCTCTCTATCGCCCCAAGTCTATCAAACTCCCACTCTTTTAGGTGTTTTACTATAGCCTCATCTATCTTTTGTAGATTTTCTAGTGTACCATTGTAGAGTTCAAGGGCAAACTCTTTTTGTTTGTTTCTTATCTTTTTCTCTTCAAGTATCTCATCGGTATGAAGCTCACTATTGCCATTTCCAAGATCATGTGCATATAGCAGACTAACAACTGCCATCCTTGCTTGTTGTCTAGTCGCCATTATATTTTCTCATAAAGATCTAACATCTCAATAACAACAGTCATCGCCTCAAAACCTTTATTTCCTGCTTTTGTTCCAGCTCTCTCTATCGCTTGTTCTATAGTGTCGGTTGTTAATAGTCCAAAAGATACTGGTTTTTTGTGTTTTAAACTAACAGTAGCTATACCTTTGGTTGCCTCTGCACTTACATAGTCAAAGTGTGGGGTAGAGCCTCTTATAACAGCTCCAAGTGCGCAGATAGCATCATACTTACCACTGCTAAGGAGTTGTTCTATCACCATAGGTAGCTCAAATGCTCCTGGAGCTAGTACATGAGTTAGGTCGCTACTATCTCCACCGTGTCTGCTAAATGCATCTCTAGCCCCCTCAACAAGTCTATCTACTACAAAATGGTTCCATCTTGTGCTAACTATGGCGATTTTTTTGCCATTTATTACTCTTAGTTTTCCCTCTATTAGGTTCATTTTATCTCCCTTATCTGTTTTATAGTTTTTATAAGATTTGCTAAATCATTAAGTTTTATCATATTTGGTCCATCGCTTAGTGCTATAGATGGATCAAAGTGGGTCTCAAAGAAAAACCCATCTACTCCAACCGCCGCCGCCGCTTTTGCTAGATAGGGTATCATAGTGCTATCCCCCCCTGTTTTGCCACCTAATGAACCAGGTGCTTGAACAGAGTGAGTCGCATCAAATATAACAGGAGCAAACTCTCTCATAATGACAAGTGAGCGCATATCAACTACGATATTTCCATACCCAAAGCTACTACCCCTTTCACATAGATAGACTCCATGTTTTTGTGAGTTTTCAAAACTCACCTCATCACACCCTCTAGTTTTTAAAACCTTTAGAAGTGAGTGTTTCATATCGGGTGGGTTTATAAATTGCCCCTTTTTGATATTTATCTCTTTAGTTGTTTTTGCACACTCAACAAGTAGGTCTGTTTGGCGACATAAAAAAGCAGGAATCTGAAGCATATCGACAACTTCAGCTACCGCTTTTACTTGATGCGATTCATGAACATCGGTTACAACTTTGTAGCCAAAATCATCTTTTACTTTTTGAAGAATCCTAAGCCCCTCGTCTATACCAAGCCCTCTAAAGCTATCTAGTGAGGTTCGATTTGCTTTATCAAAGCTAGATTTGAAGTAAAAATCTACTTCACTATCTTTTTGGTAAGACTCAAGCTCTTTTGCTATTTTAAAAATATTTGCTTCACTCTCTATAACACAAGGTCCAGCTAGTAGCTTCATCTATTTAACCTTAATTTTTTTAAAAATATTATAACACAAATTTACTTCTCTCTACCAACAAGAACCCCTGCTAAAACTATCAAAATAACCCCAAAGGTAGTTATAAGTGATGGCAAATCATCGCCTAGCATAACCCCAACTAAGATAGCAAATGCTATATTTGAGTAACTCACAGCACTTGCAACCCCTGCTTTTGTAGTGGCATATGATTTTGTCATATAGTATTGTGACATAGTGCCAAGCACCCCAAGCCCTATGATGTATAACCAAACTACCCCGCTAGGGACTACAAACTCACCAAGTAAAAAATCAAGCTCATCTATATAAAAAAAGCTAGAGATAGCAAAAAGTATAATCGGTCCTATAGTTCCAACTAAAGTGAAAGATAAAACTATCATATTTGTCTCATAGTATTTTCTAAGCTCTCTTATAGATGTATAAGCTAAAGCTGCTCCTATGCCGCTAAATATACCAAGTAAATCGTACTTGCTTAGCCCAACACCGCTAGGTTGTGCTATAAGGATTATCCCTAAAAAACCGATAGCTATTGCCATCCAACCGCTAAAAGATAACCTCTCTTTTAAAAATAAGTATGCAAATAGTGCCGTAAAAAATGGTGCGGTTTTTGAGTAGGTAACAGCATCTCCAAGTGAGATGTGGGCGATATTGTAAAAGTAAGCAAGAAGTGATAAAAACCCCATAAGTCCACGAAAAAAGAGTAAAAAAGCTCTTCCGCCAACTGAGCTGATATTTGATTTGTATATAGCATAGCCT
>JBAYYR010000002.1:0-46456 GCA_041672945.1 Sulfurimonas sp.
TAGCGGGTACTCTTTTGCTACAAAGTTAGCTTTTGGGATATCTAGTAGTTTTTTCCCAACTCTAACCTCTCTAAATGAGCTAAATTTATCTATGTGTCTGAGTGCTTCTAAGACTACAAGATTTTCATCTAAAATTATTACATTTGTATGTTTGCCTGTAAACTCAAACTGTAAGTAGCTCGTTAGCTCTTTATAAGATGAGCTAGATAGACACTTAAACCTTAACACTTTATCGCCATTTACAAGCTCTATATCTTTTATGTGTGAATTGTTGAGTCTTTTGGTTAAAATCACATCAAATGGGGCATTATAAACCTTACTTTGGAGTAGATTTTGAGCTTTAAATATCTTAGAATCACCCTTTTTCATATCAAAAAAAATATGATCATTTTTATCAAAAGATACTTTTATGGTTGTATCGGCAACTCTATATATGGCAAAAATCTTCTTAAAGTTTAAAAAGTATGGTAAAAGTTGTTTTAGGTGGGAGAGTTTCATAGCCGTATTTTAGCCAAAGTTTTATATACTTTTGGTTTTAAGGAAATATATGAAACTACCAAAAGGTTTTAGAAAAAACTATTTTAGACTTCAAGCCATAACAGCTACCACTAACTATATAGCTTTACAAAAAGATAGCTCAAGGGTAGAGAGTTTTCATATTTTTAAGACTTTTAGCGAAGATGAGCTAGAAGATGAAGCACCACCAGAGTGCGAACTACTTCTTCAAACCACCTCACAGTGTAACTGCTACTATGTTAAAAGGGCCAAAAAAGCACTAAAACTCTGCTCATCTGCTCACCTACCTACACTTTACTTTCAAACATTAAATAGCTCAATATCGCCACCAGTACGGAGTACGGATAACGGAATACGGAATACGGAATACGGAAAATAGAAAATTAATATAAGGAAAAATAATTGAAAAAAATAGTTATATACTCATCTTTACTTAGTTCACTTTTGTTAGGAGCTAAGCTAGAGAGTGTGAGGGTTTACTCAAGTAGTATCGTTACAGATGAGCTAAGATCGGCAAGTTTTAGTGAGATATATAGTAGTGAAGATATGAAAAGCTCACAAAATCTATATGAGTTTTTAAACACTCATACATCACTTGTAGTGATGCCATCATATGGTAACTCCTATACTCAACAACTCGATATGAGAGGTTTTGGGCTAGAAAATGGACACCAAAATATAGTTATAAATATCGATGGAAGAAGGCTTAACAACATAGATGGAGTGCCACAACTACTAAGTAGCATACCTATAAGCTCTATAGAGAGGGTTGAGATAGTAAAATCAAGCGGAATTGTAGAAAATGGCGATGGGGCAAATAGTGGGGTTATAAATATATTTACCAAAAATGACTCATCAAAAGAGGTAGGTTTTTATGGTGGAACTTATGGGCTTTATGGGGGTAGTTTTGCTATCGGTGAGAGGTTTGATGCTCTTAGACTAAACCTAAGTGGTGATGGTAGTAAAAATCGTGGAATACGAAAAGTCTATGCAGATGGCTCAAAAGATAAGTCCAAATTTGGCTCACTAAATCTAAATCTAGCCTATGATATAAACAGCGATCTTGAGCTTAGAGCTAGAGCTTTTAGCTCATATGTAGATACAGTATATGGCGGATATATGAGCCTTAGTGAGTTTAGAGATGATCCAAAACAGCAAGGTAGTAGCATATGGGGTACACCTAGTGTGGCAAATAACCAAACCTACAAAACCAAAGGTGGTGGGGCAGGACTTAGCTATAACATAGATGAAAATCTACTATTTAGTTTAGATGCAGATAGAGAGAAAAAAAGTTCTGATTATGAAACCACAGGATATAGTGCGACATCTAACTACACCTACGATACTCTAAGATCTTCACTTTTATATGAAGATAGTGGTTTTAGTGTTGTGGGTGGGCTTGATATGTTTGATGGTAAAAGAGAGGATGATAAAACTTCTTATAGCATAGAAAACAAAACTAAAAAGCAAAATCTCTCAGTCTATGCAAAAGCTAGATATAGCTTCGATAATCACTCTTTTGAAGCAGGGGGAAGGGCCGATAGAGTCAAGTATAGCTATAGCGATGCTACTCAAAGTTTAAGTAAAAAAGACTCACTAAGTGGTTTTGAGGCGGGGTATAACTATGTTTATGATAGTGTTAGTTCTATGTTTTTTAACTATGCTCATGCCTATGAGTCTCCCGATATCGATAGATTTTTTGATAAAGATTTTCTTGGAGTTGTTAGTTTTAATGGTTTTATAAACCCCGCAAAAAGCGATAGTTTTACACTAGGCTATAACAACATCACTAACACTAACAAGCTTAAGTTATCGGCTTATTATATCAAACTAAAAGATGAGATATACTACTACAGCGACCCCGCTTTTATCGCTTCTAAAAACACAAATATAGACAAATCACACAAATGGGGTTTTGATATCTACGATAAGTTTAGTTTTGGGAAATTTAATGCGATGTTAAACTATAACTTTGTTGTAGCAAAGATAGATGATGAAGTTGAAAATGGTGAGAAGTTTAGCTCTAAAACCCTACCCGGTGTTAGTAAGCACAACATAAAAGCTACTCTAGAGTACGAAGTACTAGCAGATACTCATCTATCTTTTACACAGATATATAGAAGCAAGGCATATGCATTTAACGACTTTTCAAATAGTTTTGCTCAAAAACAAAAACGCTACACTAGTAGCAATGTAGCCCTAAGGTACCTAAAGGATAACTACGAGGTTTTTGCAAAAGTAGATAATATTTTTGGTAAGAAAAATGGACTATGGACACAAGATGATGCTATCTACCCGACAAACTACACCACTACCGCTTTAGCGGGTGTTAAGGTGAGGTTTTAGGTAGATTCCAAATCGAGTTAGCAATGACAAAGTATCCTCACCCTGAACTTGATTCAGGGTCTATCGTTTAAGATTTTCCTTGATAAGTTTTTCAAGAAACTGGGGTTTTAGTTTTGAGGCTAATTTACAAGCTGTAATCATTTTAAAAGCAGATATAAGGTTTAGGTCCATTTTGTAACCAGCATTTTTTGCTAATTCATTTAAAAATATCCTTTGTGTCCTGCCATTTCCTTCACGAAATGGGTGCAGAGCATTTAGCTCCATCATAAAATTAGTGATGTTTTTTGCAAATAAATCTATATCTTTGTAGTTTTTCAAGAAGTTTTGTTCTTTTAGCTCATCAAAGATTATTTTTGAATATTTGGGTAGCTCATTACCTGGAACAAAATGCTGATTGCCTTTTAAAAATACCCCATTTAAACCCATGTCAAATCTATCTTTTCCAGCCCAAGTGTAAACATCTTTAAAAATATAATTATGAATATTTTTTAAATGTTGATAGTCAAAATCTCCTCTAATGGGATTTATATTTAATTGAAAAACTCTTTTGCTTGTTAATTCTCTCTCTTTTGTCCCTAAATCCTTTAGATTTTTCGCTTTTACAAGATTAGTGGAGAGAAGAATTTTCTCAAAATCATTAATTTGGGGCACTTAAGAAGCACCCCACTCTTTGAGCTGATGTGCTATTAGCTCATCGGCTGTTGTTTCGCCTTTTTGTATTTTAATGCCATCTAAAATATCTTTTTCATTTAGATACATATTTTCAATAGCAAAACTACTTATAATAGACTTATTTTGTTGATATTGCTCATCTGTTAAATCAGATTTATATTTGTCTAAAATAGCTAGACTTGCATCTAAACTATAAACTTCAGGATAGCTTGAAATATCTACTCTTTTTGTCACTTTTAGCCCCTTTTG
Source organism: Sulfurimonas sp. (assembly GCA_041672945.1). Lineage (GTDB taxonomy): Bacteria > Campylobacterota > Campylobacteria > Campylobacterales > Sulfurimonadaceae > JBAYBZ01. The sequence continues at coordinate 3,784 of JBAYYR010000002.1, forward strand.
TTTTTTATATTATAATATAACTTAATCTCAAAAGTTTTTATCAAGCCAAATACTTAACATATACAAAGACCAAAGGTGGTTTTTGTATAGCCCTTTTTTACCATCTTCTATAAAGTTTTTTAGCTCCTTTTCTTTAAAAAGCCCTGCTCTTTTGTTTGTTTTGATGATATTTTCTACTCTATCATCTTCTAGTAGGTACTCATAAAATCGGCTTGAAAAACCTTTTTTTCTTCTAGATAAAATCTCATGCGAAAGGTAGGGTTTCATAGTGTTTTTTAGTACTCTTTTTCGCTCACCTAAGCGGATAGATGGAGTTAAGCTAAAAGTGGTTTTTATAACCTCTTTGTCCAAAAATGGTGTAGTTATCTCAAGGTTTAGTTTTTGTGAGATGGTGTCTAGTTTTGTTTTTGCAGGTAGTTGCTCAAGGTCCAAAAAACTATACCAAAAGCTCTCATCTTTTGAGCCTACAAACATATCTCTAAGGTGGTTTATGTAGCTTAGTGCTTGGTTATCTTTTATGTTTTGTTTTAAGAGATGGTTTTTTTGCAAATCTGTAAAATTCTCACCTATGCCTCTAAAGATAAGGCTCCCATCAAAAGCTCTTTTGTGTCTCTCCCACTCTTTACTCATAGAAAAATGTGAGTGAAAAAAGCTACTCAAATACCCTTTTTGTTTTAGATTTTTAAGCTCTTTAAGCTCTAAAAATTCACGGTATTGTCTATATCCTAAAAATAGCTCATCTGAGCCTTCGCCACTAAAAACCCTTGTGTACCCATCTGATTTTACCTGCTTTAACATATGAAAAAGTGGCAAAGCAGCGGGGTCGTTTAGTGGCTCATCAAAGAGTTCATCCACCTCATCAAACATATCTTTTATATCTAGCACTTTTAGCTCTAAACCTAAAAACTCAGCACTCTTTATGGCAAGTGGTGTTTCGGAGTTTTGTATAGTATAGGCGGTGGTTGGTTTTAAAAAGTAGTTTATAGTGGCACTATCTATTCCACCTGAGAGAAGTGATATACTTTTGGGTGTTTTTCTAAGCTCTATAGCTTCGCAAAGCACTTTTTCTAGCTTTTGTAGTGCCTCATCTTCACTACAAATCGTAGTTTTTATATCTAGTATGTTAAAGTATCTACTAACACTAACACCTTGTTTGTTATATGTTAGTAGCGATGCGGGTGGGAGCTTTTTTATGTGCTTGTAAAATGTGTGTGGTGGAGTTGGGGTTAAAAAAGATAGGTAGCTAAGTAGTGCATCGTTGTTTAACTCTAGGGTTTTTAGGTACGGTTTTAGTTTGGATATGTTTGAGCTAAAAGCAAAAAAATCACCACTATCTATGTAGTAAATCTGCTTTGTGGCTAGATGATCGGTCGCTAAGAGTATGGTTTTGTTATCAACTAAACAGAGTCTAAACTCACCCCTTAGCTCATCTATAAACTCAGAGCCTTTTTTTAGATAAAGCTCTACTATCTGCTCATCTGATTTATCTACCCAACCATCTAGTAAAAGTGAGATGTTTTTAAAACTGTATGCTCTAAACTCTACAGTTTTACCAAAATAACCAAAAAATAGCACACTATTCTCCTATGCTAAGCTTTATTTATAAAACACAACTGTAATATCATCTTCTAAATACCCCTCATTAAAGCCTACATCCCTAACTTTTAGCTCCTTAGCTATAGATAACACCTCATCTTTACTCATATAGTTATAGGTTTGGCTCTCTTTGCTCCCATAAAGTATGTTAAAGATAAAGGCGATTTTAGAGCTTTTAAAACAGTTTTGTATAAAAAGATGGGTCTCAAAACTAGTTAGTACATTCATAGCACCGCTACATATATAAAAATCTCCCATAGGTAGCAAATCTTTACAGATATCTTTTTGAAGCACCACTTCGCCTGTTTGGTTTGATGCTATGGCACACATATCTTCGTGTATATCTAAGCCTATATAGTTTTTTGGTTTGGTTTTTAAAAATGTATAAAAATCCCCAAATCCACACCCAGCATCTACAACACTAAAACTATCCAAATCTTTTGGTAAAAATTTAGCTATAGCCTTAAACCTAAGCTTTTGAGTTTTAGCAGATATCCAGTTTACACCCTTAGGTGTAGTACCGTACTTTTTTATGGCAGATGAGTAGAAGTGGTGGTTATTTACTTTTGGCATAGAGCTTTGCTATTAGAAATTTTAATAGGCTCATGATAAGCACACCAGATAACATACCAGCAACTATAAATGAAAAATACTCATCTTGTGATATAAGATTTGCCTCATAACCGATGGTAGCTATTGCTATAAGAAATGTTAGTGGCATAGAATCACCAAGGGCTAAAAGTTGAGTCTCAAATAGACTTAGATGAGTTCTATAGGCAACATAGGAGCTAACTGCTCTAACAAATATAATCATAAGCATAATATACAGGGCATTTAGAAGTATTTTTACACTAAAAACAAGGGTTAAATCTAGTGTTGAACCTACATATATGAAAAATATCGGTACTAAAAATCCAAAACCAACTTTGTGCAACATCTTTGGTAGATCTTTTTTATGCTCAAAGAAGTTAGATATAAATATCCCCGCAAAGAAAGCCCCTAAAACCATATCTATATGTAGTATGTGCATAATAGCCACAAATATAATAAAAAACGCCGCACTAATCCTAACACTTTGAACTTTGCCATCATCTTGAGGCATCATAGACTCTTTTAGTTCAGGAAACCACCAAAATAGAGTATTTGTAAGCTTTAGTGACTGATATACCAAAAACAAAACTATAAAAAATATCGCTATATTTTTGTATAGGTCAAACCCAACCCCGTGGTGTGTATACGACTCATACATAACAATGGCTGAGATACTAACAATCTCCCCCATAACCCCAACTATAAGGACAAGCTCAAGCCATTTAAACTCTTTTCCATGCTCATTTATAAGTGCCATAATCATACCAAGTGAGACTATAGGTATAGCGACTATATATATAGGGCTAAGCCCTAGAGCTAAGTAGAGTATAAACGATAGTGAGTAGAGTGTACTAAAGTATATCAAAGCACTCTTTAGCAGAGTATCTTTTTTTGCTACAAACCTTTTTATGTCTATCTCAAGCCCTGCTAAGAACATAAGGTAGAAAAAACCTATCTTTGAGAGTGCCTTAAAAGTCTCCTCATCGCTACTTAAAAATCCAAAATAAAACGCAAGTGAACCAAGGATTATCTCAACAACAACTATGGGTAGTCTTATAAGATTTGAGACTATGGGAGATAGTATAAGTAGTAGTGCTATCTCTATAAAAAGGATCGAACTATCATTCATGATACTGAAGTAGCTACACCTAAGTTTAGATCTTTTAACATCTCCAAATCTTTGTGCATCTCATTGCCTTTTGTTGTTAGGTAGTTGCCTATGACTATGGAGTTTGCTCCAGCATCAAAAATCTCAGCAACCCTATCTTTAAACATAAGCCCTCTTCCCCCTGCTACCATAATTCTCTGTGCATTTGGTATAGTTTTTCTAGTAAGAGTTATAAGGCTTAGTGCCTCATCTATACTTAGGCTATTTGGTGTGAGTTCTAGTGCTTCGTTGTGGTGGTAGAAGTTTATAGGGACTGAAGTTGGATTTAGCGATGCGATAGATTTTAACATACTAAGCCTATCTTCTTGAGTCTCACCAAGCCCAAATATCCCACCACTTATAAGTACAAGTCCAGCTTCATTTACATTTTGGCAAGTGGTGTATCTATCGTCCCACTCATGAGTAGTACATATAGATGGGTAAAACTCTCTTGAAGTCTCTAAGTTGTGGTTGTATGCTTTTATGCCAGCTTTTTTAAGCTCTAAGAGTTGCTCAAGTGAAGCTGTACCATTACATGCAATAAGCCTTAATTCAGGCACCTCTTTACTTAGTACCTTAGCGACACCACACACAAACTCTAAGCTTTTATCGTTTAACCCTTTATCGGCAGTCACTAGACAAAACCCCAAAGCTCCGACACTTCTAGCGGTTTTTGCCTCATCTACAATCTGCTCTATGGGTTTTTGTTTATATCTATCTATATCTGCTTTGTATCTTACACTTTGTGAACAAAACTTACAATCTTCATTGCAAGTTCCACTATTTATGTTGCAAATAGAGCATAAAAAAACTTTTTTATTCATACCTTAAACCTTTTGGTAGCTCTTTGTAGAGTTTGACTTTTTTTCTCTTTAGTATATGAAGTGATGATATACTCATCTTTAGTTAGTTCAAGCATCATCCAGCTAGATATATCGCTATCTCTTGCACACACTTCGCCAGAGTTTAAAAAGAGTGTTTTGCCATCAAGCTCAATATTTTGCACATGAGTATGACCAAATATAACAATATCTACATCGGGAGTTAAAAAGTATGGCAAGTGCATAAGTTTAAATGTTTTACCACCTAGTTTAAAGTAGTATGGCTCAACTACTAAGTTAAACTCACTATCAAACTCTAAAAGATGAGCATCGTTATTTCCATAAACCGCGATATATCTTAGAGTACTCTTTTTAAGTAGTTCTAAAACCTCTTTTTCTACAATATCTCCAGCATGTATCAAAAACTCAGCACCATCAGCCACAAGAGTATCTATGGCATAGGTAGCCTTTTTTAGCTTTTTGTGTGTATCTGAGATGATACCTATCTTCATCCCTCTATCTCTTCTTTAGCAGTTCTAGTTTTACACTTAACACACTCATAAACCTCTTTGTTTCTGTAGGTTCTAAGGGCCAATGCTCCAGTGCAATCACCCTCTTTACATTTATAAGTTGATGGCTCAAACTTCGATATAAAAGTACACTTAGGGTAGTTAGCACACCCCCAAAAAGCCCCTCTTCTTGAGTTTTTATAAACTAACTCCCCGCCACAATCAGGACATGGAGTGGTAGATGTTTTACTCTCATGTTTTAAGCTCTTTGTATTTTTACACTCAGGGTAGCCACTACATGCTAAAAACTCACCATTTCTACCCTTTTTAAGCACCATAGGTTTGCCGCATTTTTCACAAACCTCATCACTTGCTTCACCATTTGTCCCCTCTTTTTTCTCACCCTCTGCTTGTTCTGTGTATTTGCACTTAGGGTAACCGCTACAAGCTATAAACTCACCAAATCTTCCACCTCTAAGGAGTAACTCTTCCCCACATTGTGGGCAGTTTCTACCTAGTGGTTTTGCTAGTTTTTGAGATTTGATATTTACTTTACCATCGGCGATTTTTTTATCAAACTCTATATAAAACTTACTAAGCAACTCTTGCCAGTCGATCTTACCATCTGCTATATCATCTAAGTTCTCTTCCATACCAGCACTAAAACCAGCATCGACTATATCATTAAAGTTATCTTCAAGAAGTTTTACAACCTTAAATGCCATCTCTGTTGGGAGTATCTGTTTTTTCTCGATATTTACATATGTACGGTTACTAAGAGTCGCTATGGTTGGGGCATAAGTCGATGGACGACCTATCCCCTCGCTCTCTAGTTTTTTTATAAGCGAAGCCTCTGAGTATCTAGCGGGTGGCTCTGTAAAGTGTTGCTCTTTTTTTAGACTTTGGATATGAGCATCATCACCCTTATTTAGTTTTGGAAGTAGTTTATCTTTGTCCTCATTTCCTAAAACTCTATAAAAACCATCAAAAAGTAGTTTTCTACCAGTTGCTCTAAACTCATTTTCACTTCCGCTAAAGAGTATACTTTGTTGCTCAAACATAGCATCGCTCATCTGTGAAGCGACAAATCTATCGTATATAAGTTTATATACTCTAAGCTCTTCAGGCTTTAGATAGCTTGATGCTATCTCTGGAGTAAAATCAAGCATAGTTGGTCTTATAGCCTCGTGAGCCTCTTGTGCCCCTTTTGCTTTTTTTGTGTAGTAGTTTGGTTTTTGTGGTAGATACTCTTTGCCATATGTTGATTCTATAACACCACGAACAGCACCTATTGCCTCTGCGGCGATATTTAGCGAGTCTGTTCTCATATAGGTTATAACACCACTAACACCATTAGGAGTTCTAACACCCTCATATAAAGATTGTGCTATCATCATCGTTTTTTTAGGTGAATAGCCTAAACGACTAGATGCACTCTGTTGAAGGGTTGATGTCATAAATGGTGGTTGAGGTGAAGTTTTACGGCTTTTTGTCTCTATGTTTGTTATGCTAAAACTATCGTTTTTAACACTAGACTCTATCTCTTTTGCCATCGCTTCATTTGTGATGGTGAGTTTGTCTATCTTTATATCTTTGTGTTTTATAAGGTTTGCTTCTATATCTTTTTTGAAGATAGTATCTATGCTCCAGTACTCTTCAGGCTTAAAAGCTTGAATCTCCCTTTCACGATCTACCACTATCTTTAGTGCCGATGATTGCACACGACCTGCACTTAAACCTTTTTGTATCTTAGAACTTACTAGTGGAGAGAGCTTATAGCCTACTATTCTATCTAAAAGTCTTCTTGCTTGTTGAGCATTTACCATATTCATATCTATAGCTCTTGCACTACTTAGGGCATTTTGTATCGCGGTTTTTGTTATCTCATGAAATACTATACGGGGTAACTGTGTTGGTTCAAGCCCTAGAGCATGGGCTATATGCCACCCTATCGCCTCACCCTCTCTATCCTCATCCGTCGCGATATATACAACATCGCTTTTTTTTGCTAGATCTTTGATCTTTTTAACTGTCTCAAGGTTCTCTTTATCGACACTATATGTTGGGATGAGGTTATTTTGCTCATCTAATGTTATGCCAAAACGACTTTTTGGCAAATCTCTTATGTGACCTTTTGAAGCTATAACTTCAAAATTTTTGCCTAAAAAGTTTTTTATGGTTTTTGCTTTTGCGGGTGATTCTACTATTATTAAGTCCAAAATCTCTTTTCCTATATATATGGTACATGTTTTCTTAGCCGAAAGTGTACCTAAAAAAGTTTAACCTTTCTTTTGAGGTCTAAAGCTAAATAAAAAATAGGTCGCCATTAAAGCTATAAAACTAGAGACTAAAAACAGATACTCTGGTATGTATTCGTATATATAACCACTACTTATAGCCCCTAAAAATGCCCCAAATCCATAAGCCATACCGCTAAACATCTGCTGAGCTAAACTTTTGTGTTTATAAAGTGTAAAAAGATAAGCTATAGAAGCGGAGTGAAAAAGGGCAAAACTAAGTGCATGGATAGCTTGAGAGAGAAACAAAACTCCCAAACTAGATGAAAATGCAAAAACCAAAAACCACCTTAGGGCTGTTGCTAAAGTTGTTAGTTGTATAACCCTAAGGAGTGAGTTTTTAAGTAGTCTTGCTTGAGAAAATAACATAATAATCTCAACCGCCACACCAAAACTCCAAAGATAAACTGTGGTGTCTAAGCTTATGCCATGATCGGTTGTGTAGATAGTAAAAAAGTTATAAAATGAGCCAAAACTAACCTGCATTAAGATAAACCCTAGCCATAGTTTATAATCTTTTAAAAAATCTATATCATTTGCTATTTTGCTAGTTTTACTTAAAAGCTCTTTTGTATTTGTAGCTATAACAAAAGCGACACTCACAGTTAGTAGTGTTAGTACTAAAAGGTATAAAAGTGCGATAGATGGCGGGTTTAAAAACCTAACAAGTACAAGAGCTACTAACACAAAACCTATAGAACCAAAGAGTCTAATCTTGCCATATCTCTCTTTAGCTAAAACCTCAAGTGCCACTAACTCCATATAGGGTAAAACTAAACTTAGCCCTACCCCAAATGATATATTTGAGATTAGGAGTTTATAAAAACTATCTAGCGAAAAGTAAAAACTCATAGCACTAATACTCATGATAAAAAGGGCTAAGTTAAAAGTAGTGCGGTTTATCTTTAACCCTTTTATAAAAGCAAAAGGGACGATAAATCTAACAAGTGGAGCAGAGGCAAATATAACACCTATCTCACTAGAGCTATAGCCACTTAAAGATAGCACTTTAGGTAAAAATATGATGTAAACACCAATGATGGAGAAGTAGAAAAAGTAAAAAATTGCTAGTAGTATTTGCATAGCACAATTATAACCTATAGTGATAAAATATATATTATTGATTTGAATCAAGTATCATTGTTTCTTATGGTTATATAATGAACAGCTTTTAACTTACACACAAAAGGTTGTTTTATGTTAAAGATTATGCAAGAAAACGATTTTATAGTATCAAAGACTGACCTTAAGGGTCGCATAACATACTGTAATGAGATATTTATGGAGATGGCGGAGTATGATGAGTCGGAGCTTTTAGCAAAGCCACACAACATCATCAGACATCCTGATATGCCAAAAGCGATATTTTGGTATCTTTGGCAAAAGATTCCACAAAAAGAGGAGGTTTTTGCTTATGTTCTAAATAGAGGCAAAAACGGAAACGACTACTGGGTATATGCAAATATCACAGCAACTCTAGATGAAAAAGGCAATATAATCGACTACTACTCAGTTAGACGAAAGCCAAACGAAAAAGCCCTGCAAGAGATTATCATCCCGCTATATAAAAAGATGCTTGAGGTTGAAAAAACGAGTGGAATTGAGGCCTCTTTTAAAGTACTTACCGACATACTAAAAGATAAAGGAGTCTCTTACGATGAGTATATTATCTCTCTTCAAAACAGCTAAGCCTAAAAGAAATCTAGAGATTTATGATGAGATCATAGCTCTACTAAATAGCATGGCCGATGGTAAATTAAATGGTAGGATAACCCATATCCCAAAAGATGGCTCCAAAGAGAGTAGGGCGGCTTGGTCGCTAAATAATGCACTAGACCAACTAGAGGCTTTTATGAGAGATGTTGAGACATCTGTAGAATCAGCCAAACAAAACAAAAGCTATAGAAGTACAAATCCGCAAGGTTTGCATGGGATATTTCGCTCAACTTCACAAAAACTAAAACTAGCTATAGAGTCTATATGTTTGAGTTTTGAGGCTAGAAAAAAAGCAGAATTGTCTGAGAAACTTAGCACTTTAGGCGGGGGGATTAGTGCGGGGCTTGTAACTATACAGCAAGATATAGCAGAGTCTCAAAAAGGCTCACAAGAGATAACAGATGTTTCACAACAAACCGCAGAGTTATCTTCTAGTAGCTTAGCTAGTGTAAATGATATGATGGAAAAACTAGCACTCTTAGCAAACTCCATCTCACACAACCACGATATCATAGTAAATCTTGAGCAGCGAAGTAATGATATCTCTACTATAGTTGATCTTATCAAAGATATAGCAGACCAAACAAACCTACTAGCACTAAATGCCGCGATAGAAGCAGCAAGAGCGGGTGAGCATGGAAGAGGTTTTGCAGTGGTTGCTGATGAGGTTAGAAAACTAGCTGAGAGGACTCAAAAGGCGACTCAAGAGATCGAGATAAATATCTCAACCTTACAGCAAGAGGCAAATGAGATGAGAAGCTCTTCTGATGGGATATCAAAGATAGCAGATGAGCAAAATAGTGTTATAACGGGCTTTGTCGATACTTTTTCTAAGTTAAATACTTCAGCGATGCACTCGGCTCATATATCGACAAACATAAACAATCAACTCTTTACAACACTTATAAAAGTTGATCACATAGTCTATAAGTCATCGGCATACTCAGCGGTGTTAAATTCACATGCAGATAAAGAGTTTGTAGATCATAAAAATTGCCGTTTTGGTAAGTGGTATGATGGTTTAGGGCAAGAGAAGTTTGGCTCACTAAAAGTCTTTAACACTATAGATCCAGTTCATAAAAAAGTACACGATAGTGTCCTTAAAAATTATGAGTTTATAAAAAATGGCACGACACTAAAAGGGGATAATCCAGATACGATATATGCAAACTTTGTCGATATGGAGAGTGCATCGGCGGAGCTTTTTATAAAACTAGATGAGATGGTAAGAGAGTATTCAAGCCATAATGGCTAAGTGTTTGTAACGGTTATATCTATAAGCCTCTGTTTTGCTTCTTGAAATGGTATGCTCTCATTTGCATTTTGAGCTAGATACTCTTGCATAGCATCTTTTTTTGCTATAGCCTCATCTAGTTCAGGGTCGCTACCTTTTACATAGGCTCCAACCCTTAAAAGCACCTCATTCTCTTTTAAAAGTGTATACATTCTTCTAAATTTTCTAGCAGCTAGAGTATGCTCTTTATCAACAATATCGCCCATAACCCGTGAAGCGGAGTTTAGTATATTTACAGGTGGGTAGATACCAAAATCGGTCATCTCCCTAGAGAGTACTATGTGTCCATCTAAGATAGATCGTGATTGATCGGCTATAGGATCACTCATATCATCACCCTCTATAAGGACTGTAAAAAAGGCGGTTATGCTACCCTTGCCCTCCTCTTTTCCAGCCCTCTCCATAAGTTGGGGTAAGAGTGTTAGTGAAGATGGTGGATACCCTTTTGAGGTGGGCGGCTCACCTAGAGCTAGACCTATCTCTCTTTGAGCCATAGCAAACCTTGTAACCGAATCCATAATAAAAAGGACATCTTTGCCTTGTTCTTTAAAGTACTCCGCAACACTCATCGCCGAAAATGCACCATATTTTCTCATAAGCGGCGAATCATCACTAGTCGCTACAACTATAACAGTGTTAGTTAGATCACCCCCTAAGTTTTTCTCTATAAACTCAGGAACCTCCCTACCCCTCTCACCTATAAGTGCGACTACTTTTATAGGGGCATCAGCACCCCTTACTATCATCCCCATAAGTGTAGATTTTCCAACACCACTACCTGCAAATATACCTAGTTTTTGCCCTCGCCCAGTTGTTAAAAGTCCATCAAGGCTTTTAACTCCAACACTAAAAACATCATCTATCATACCCCGTTTCATCGCTGCTATGGGTGGTTTTATGATGGGCATACTCTCATCTGTATCTATAAAACCCTTGCCATCGATCGGTCTCATAAATGGATCTACTACTCTTCCTAAAAGCCCATCTCCAACAGCGATATTTAGTCCTGATTGATCTATAAAGACTCTATCACCCGATCTAAAACCCTCAACAAAACTAAAAGGGGTTATATAAAATACCCCCTCTTGTATCTCGCTAACCATACCAACAATGCTAAGTTTGTTTGACTCTGATACTATGCGAACCATATCGCCTACACTCACATCTAGCCCTTTTGCTATGATGATAGTTGCATTTATCTTGATGATTTGACCAAAGCTCTCTGAGAGTTTTTGGTTTTGGAGTTTTTTTCTAAGAGTAGATAGTGGCAAAGGTGAACCTTAATACCTTGTGCCACTCGGTGAGTTTATGAGTGAAAAGAACTCTGCTCTTGTTTTTTCATCTTTTTTAAAGAGTCCTCTAAGAGCAGATGAGGTTGTTGTTGAGTTTATCTTCTCAACCCCTCTCATCTCCATACACATATGTCTTGCTTGTATAACTACAGCTACACCTTTTGGCTTTATCGCCTCCATGATAGCATCTGCTATCTGCTCTGTTAGTTGCTCTTGGATCTGCATCCGTCTTGCAAATACATCTACAACTCTAGGGATTTTTGATAACCCTACTACTTTGCCATCGGGTATATATGCAACATGTGCATGACCTATGATAGGCAGGAGATGGTGTTCACATGTAGAGTAAAACTCTATATCTTTTAGAAGTACCATCTCATCATTTGATGTACTAAAAAGAGCTGAATTTAGTATCTCGATAGGGTTTTGTTTATACCCACCAAATATAAACTCATAAGCTTTTTTAACCCTTTGCGGAGTTTTTACTAGCCCCTCCCTTGTAGGGTCTTCACCTACATGAACCATCATAGTTTTTACTGCATCTTCAAACTTTTGCATCTTTTAATCCTACTGAACTAACACATGTGGAACTATAAGTGGGTACTTTTTCATCTTTCTATATATATGTTTTCGCACAACCACTCTAAGATCATTCTCTAGTGCTTTTGGGTTCTCTAAAAGCCCTTGCTTCATATTTATAAGAAACTGCTCAAGCACCCCTTCCATCTCTGCTGCAAAAGCTTTATCTTGCTTATCGGCAACAAGTCCAAAGCTAGTAACATTTGGTCTTGATAACATTGTAGAGTTTTGACGATCTACTTGTGTTACTAGGACAACTATACCCTCTGTCGCAAGTTTTTGTCTATCCATAACGATATCATCTTCGATTTTGGAGTTGTGTTGATTGTCTATATATGTTTTACCACTTCTAACAGTTTTTACCCGTTTCATATATTTTGGAGCAACTTCTACTGTATCCCCATCGTTCATTATGTAGATATTTCTCTCAGGAACACCACATAACATAGCGGTCTCTTTGTGTTTCATAACATGGTTGTATTCACCATGGATAGGTAAGAAAAACTTAGGATTTACAAGTCTAAGCATAAGTTTTTGCTCCTCTATAGATGCGTGACCTGAGACATGTATATCTTTGTCTGAACTTACTTTTGCACCCGCTCTATATAGGTGGTTTAACATAGCCGATATTGAGCCCTCATTACCAGGTATTGCACGAGAAGATAGTATGATAAGATCATTTGGTTTTATCTTTACATGTCTATGTTCACCTATAGACATTCTATATAGTGCTGAGCTAGGCTCCCCTTGTGAACCTGTTGTGATTATGAGTATATCTTTGTCGTTCATATGTGGTAGTTCATCTGGTTGAACAAAGGTATTTTTTGGGACTTTTATATAGTCGTATTGCATAGCTAGTTCTATATTTTTCTCCATAGATCTACCTATAACACACACCTTTCTACCATATTTCATACCATACTGTATAGCTTGATATACACGGTGGATATTTGAGCTAAAAGTAGATAGTAGCACCCTACCCTCAGCTTTTGAAAATACTCTATCAAGAGCAGGAGCAACACTTAGCTCTGATGGAGTTGGTGTTGAGTTGTATGAGTTTGTTGAGTCACTTAAAAGACAAAGTACCCCTTTTTCACCATAGTGTGCAAGTCTATGTAGGTCTGGTGTGTAGCCATCAACTGGAGTTAAGTCTATCTTAAAATCTCCAGTATGCACTATAGTACCTGCTCCTGTTGTTATGGCAAGAGATGATGAGTCGATGATGGAGTGTGTCATATGCATCCACTCTATTTTGAAATCTTTTCCTATCTCATAAACTTTTCTTTTCTCTATAGGGTTGAAGTATCTTCTATACTCTCTTATGTGGTGCTCATCAAACTTTGAGCCTATCATAGCTAGTGGAAGTGAAGTACCATATATAGGAAATTGCATCTCTTTATAAAGGTATGGCATAGCACCTATATGATCCTCATGAGCATGGGTTATGATAACTGCTACTATCTTATCTTTGATCTCTCTTAGGTATGAGAAATCTGGCACAAGTATATCGACACCGTGCATATCACTATCTGGAAAACTCATCCCCACATCTATAAGTATAGCCTCATTTTGAGTCTCAAATACTGTTATGTTTCCACCTATCTCACCTAGTCCACCTAGTGGTGTTATGCGGATCTTATCTTGAGTAGCTAGATCTAGTTTAAAGTGTGGATTTAGTCTTTGTTTTTGAGCTTCTGCATTTAAAGCGGCAAATGCTTTTAGGTTTTCATCAATAGGAGCGGCTCCTGAGCCATAGCCTCTTCTTGATCTTGGTTTTGCTTTTGCACCCTCTTCTTTGCCTTGAGCATTTGGTTTTGGGTTTTTGTTAAATCTCTTGTTGAGATTTGTTTTTTTACTCTCTTTAAGAGTCGCCTGTTGTGTTTCTTCTTGTTGCATCCAAACTCCTTGAATTATTATAGAGTTGGTGATAGTCGCTAGTGCTTAGCTCGTGAGGTCTGATGGTTTGTGAAACTCCTAAGGTTTTTAGAGTATCTATAAGTCGCTCTTTATTGTAGGTAGATGAGAGATTTTTTAGTAGTGTTTTTCTAGGTTGAGTAAATGCAACTCTTAAAAACTTCTCAAAATCCTCATCTTTTCTACTCTCTTTTTTCTCTATCAAAAAAACAGCAGAATCGACTTTTGGTTGTGGGTCAAACGATGTTGGTGGAACTTTTATGATAAGCTTAGTATTTGCGATACTTTGAGCTATAACGCTAAGTGCACCAAAATCACTATCACCGCTTGAGGCACAAAACTTTTGTGCAACTTCAAGCTGAACCATTACAAGTATATTTTTGCAATTCTCATCAGCAAGTGCTTTTAGTATGATATTTGTCGCTATATAGTATGGTAGATTTGCTACCAAATCATACGGCTCATCTAAAAGGTTACTCTTCCAAGTACTCAAAACATCACCACATCTAAGGGTGAGTCGGTTGGTTTTGATGGCTATATCAAAGCTATCTTGCAATATTTTACACAAATCGGCATCGACCTCAAAAGCTTCTACACTTTTGACATCTACTAAATATTTAGTTAAATCACCTAAGCCAGGCCCAATCTCAACTATTTTGTTGTTATTGTTGGGCATCGCTTCGATGATTTGTTGTAAAACAGACTCATCTTTTAAAAAATTTTGTCCATACTTCTTTTTTGCTATTATAGTTTTCATAAAACCCTATTTTACACTATGTTTGGTTAATTTTGCATAATAATACTATGTTTCACATGAAACATTTCTATAAGCGATAAAGTGTTAAAATTTTACAACTAATTTAAAGGTCTTATTTTGAAAGAGTATTGTGCAAAAAGGATCATCCCTTGTTTAGATGTAAAAGATGGAAGAGTTGTTAAAGGTGTAAACTTTGTAGGTTTAAGAGATGCGGGAGACCCTGTAGAGATAGCTAAAAGATACAACCAAGAGGGTGCAGATGAGCTTACATTTTTAGATATTACCGCGACAAATGATAACCGCGATACCATAGTAGATATAGTTGAGCGAGTTGCAAAAGAGGTTTTTATACCGCTAACTGTGGGTGGTGGGATAAGAACACTTGAAGATATATATAAACTTTTAAATGTCGGATGCGACAAGATAAGCATAAACTCATCGGCGATAAAACGACCAGATTTTATAGATGAGGGTGCAAAACGGTTTGGCTCACAGTGCATCGTTACTGCTATAGATGTTAAAAAAACAGGTAGTTCGTGGAATGTCTATATAAATGGTGGAAGAGTCGATACAGGTAAAAATGCGATAGAGTGGGCAAAAGAGGTTGTTGATAGGGGAAGTGGTGAGATACTTCTAACATCTATGGATGCTGATGGTACAAAAGCAGGATTTGATCTAGATATAACCGAAGCTATTTCAAAAGCTGTTAATGTCCCTGTTATAGCGAGTGGTGGAGCGGGAACTATGGAGCATATAAGAGATGCTTTTTTAAGAGGAGCCGATGCGGCACTTGCGGCTAGTATTTTTCACTTTAAAGAGATAGATATTATGGAGCTAAAACACTATCTAGATAAAAATGGCATCGCGGTGAGATTATGATAATCTGTGCTGGAAATAACGAAACATTTGATTTTGCCACACCTATAGGGGTAGGGCTAGTTGAATCTGCTATGAACTTAGCAAGGCTTTGTTTGTTTGATAAGCCTGAGTTTTTGCTTTTTGTGGGGAGTGCGGGTAGTTATGGTGAGCTTGATATCTTTGATATAGTTGAGTCAAAAACCGCAGCTAACATCGAGTTAGCATTTTTAAGTGATGATGGATACACCCCCATAGATAATGTTATAAGCACTAACACCACTAACAAAAAAGATATTATTATCAACTCATCTAACTATATATCGACTAACACAGAACTAACAAAAAAGTTTTTAAGACTTGGAGTAGGTGCCGAAAATATGGAGTTTTTCTCTGTTTTAAGAGTTGCACAAGAGTTTGATATACCTGCTGGTGGAGTATTTTGCATAACTAACTACACTAACAAAAATGCCCATAGTGATTTTATAAAAAACCACCAAAGGGCAAAAGAGCTACTTAGTGAGTATCTACCAAATCGTATCAGTGAGCTAACACAAAAATGAAACCATCGTTATATGGATATAGACTAAAAGAGCTTCAAGAGCTTGTAAAACCATCTTTTCGTGCAAAACAGATATATGGGTGGCTTTACCATAACTTTGTCGATAGTTTTGATCAGATGAGCAACCTTCCAAAAGCCCTTAGAGATGAGCTAGAGCAAACATATGTTATAAACCCACTAAAGATAATCAACAAAGAGATATCACAAGATGGGACTAAAAAGTACCTTTTAGAGCTAAATGATGGTAAAACGATAGAGGCTGTTTGGCTTAAGATGAAAGATGAGCAGGTAGAAGATGGTAAAGTTGTCCAAGAGGCAAAGTACACCATCTGTGTATCTACACAAGTTGGGTGTAAAGTTGGATGTGCATTTTGTTTGACCGCAAAGGGTGGTTTTACAAGAGATTTGGATGCTAGTGAGATAGTCGCTCAGGTTGTGACTCTAAAAAAAGATAACAACCATAAACATAACCGTATGATAAATATAGTCTATATGGGGATGGGTGAACCACTAGACAATCTTGCCAATCTAGCACAAGCTATAGAGATTTTTAAAGAAGAAGATGGGCTATGTATAGGTGCTAAAAGACAAACCGTCTCAACTAGCGGACTAAGTACTAAGATAGATAGGCTAGGGGAGATGGATTTGGGTGTCCATATAGCTATATCGCTCCATGCTGTTGACGATGAGCTTAGAAGTGAGCTTATACCGATGAATAAAGCCCACAATATCGCCTCTATCATCGAAGCGGTAAAAAGGTTCCCTATAGATACTAGAAAAAGGGTTATGTTTGAGTATCTTGTTATCAAAAACAAAAATGATGATATAGCATCGGCTAAAAAGCTTGTAAAGCTTCTACACGGTATAAAAGCAAAGGTAAACTTGATATACTTTAACCCATACCCAAACACACCCTACGAGCGACCGCTTGAGAGTGATATGGTAGCTTTTCAAGAGTATCTTATAAATCACGGTCTGCTTTGTACCATAAGGGACTCAAAAGGGATCGATATCAGTGCTGCTTGTGGGCAGCTAAAGGAGAAAAAAGATCATGAATAGTGTTGAGATATTTCAGTATGTGTTTTTACTTGTTGTTGTTGGTGTCGGTTTTATCGGTTTTTTGAAAGTTGTCTACAAGGATGATAATAAGTAAATGCTCAACACTCCAGGGAGAGCATTTACGAACAAAATCATACCCTATCTTTCTTATATAAATCTAATACTTTTTTAGTTCTGTTTTAAGTTTATCTGTATGTGTCAAATCGTCATTCTGAACTCGACTTAGAATCTCAAAATAAGATATTCACACATTGTTATAAGCTGTGAATAAGTTTATAAAATCATTATGACAAAATTCAAAATTTAGAGATTTTTTAAGAAATATTTTATATAAAATAAGGCTGAAATTTAACTGCTTATATATAGCTTAAAGTGCCTATTTTAGGGCTTTTAAGCAGATTTGTAAATATTGAAAAATCTTTAGAGTTTAATATATTTTTAAACTCCAATTTGTTATTCACATAGCTGTTAAATGGTTTGTGATGTTTCACATGAAACATTCATATTTGTAAAGCAAATATCTTTAAAGTTCACACCGCTTTTTATGTGATATTCTCTACCATAAAGGCTAAACTCTAGCTCATTTGCATGTAGTAAAAGTCTTTTTGCGCCACTCGCTTCTACTCTGCTTTGTTTGTCTAGTTCACGATCAAGATACTTAACTATATAGCTCTCATCTTGTCCATAAACAGGATCGCCAACTATAGTATGTTTCACATGAAACATATGGACTCTTATTTGATGTTGTCTTCCAGTATGTGGCGAACACTCTACAAGAGTAGTATTTAGGTTTTTAAAGTACTCCAGAGGTCTCACATAGGTTAGAGACTCTTTTCCAGATTTATCGACTTTTACTACCATTCTAACTAGTGCCGATTTTTCATCATCGTATCTTAAAAGTGGCTCATCTATACTAAGCTCATCTCTAAGTTCGCCATGAACCATAGCAAGGTACTTTTTTTTAACTTCTCGCTCTTGAAACATAACTTTTAGCTCTATCTCACTCTTTTTGTTTTTAGCACACAAAACTAGTCCGCTTGTCTCTTGGTCTATTCGGTGAACGATATTTGCACCATCTCCATAAGTTGCTTTTAGTTCATCTATAAGAGAGTAGGGGGTGTAGCGATTTTGTGGATGGATGAGCATACCACTAGGTTTATCATAGACTACAAACTCATCGCTCTCAAAGATAGCCTTGAGTCCATAAGAGATAGGCTCAAATACTATAAACTCAATATCGCCATTTATTAGTTGAGTAGGTTTTGCTACAAGAGTTCCATTTGCACTAAGCCTACCTTTGGCTATAAAGCTTTGCATCTCTTTTTGGCTATAGCCCAAATCTCGCATAAGAAAATGTGAAGCTTTTTGTTCTTTATCTAAAAAATATTTCTTAGTAGTAAATGGCAAATTTATCCCCTTTTTCAGCTCTTTTTTGCAATAATAACATATTAATAATAGAAGTAAAGGTGCTAAATGGTTGAGAGATATGCTAGAAAAATAATGAGCGATAAGTGGACACAAGAAGCAAGATATGCAGCTTGGTTGGAAGTTGAAAAAGCAGCTGTAAAAGCTTGGAATAAACTAGGACTTATTCCTGATAGTGATTGCGAAAAAATAGTAAAAAATGCAAAATTTAGTGTTGAGCGAATTGAAGAGATTGAAGCAGTAACAAAACACGATTTAATCGCTTTTAATACAAGTGTAAGTGAGAGTTTAGGGGAAGAGTCAAGATGGTTTCACTATGGAATGACAAGCTCAGATGCTGTTGATACAGGTGTTGCACTACAGATGAGAGACTCTTTACAAATCATCATAGAAGATGTAGAGATGCTACTTGAAAGTATTAAAAAAAGAGCAGAGGAACACAAATATACTTTAATGGTTGGAAGAAGCCATGGTATTCACGGTGAGCCAATAACTTTTGGTCTTACACTTGCTGTTTGGTACGATGAAGTAAAAAGACACTTACAAAATTTAAATGAAACTATGGAAGTAATCGCTGTTGGGCAAATTAGTGGAGCTATGGGAAATTTTGCTCATGCACCTTTAGAGCTTGAAGAGTATGCAATGGCTGAACTTGGACTTAAACCAGAGCCTTGCAGTAATCAAGTAATTCATAGAGATAGATACGCAAGACTTGCAACAACTTTAGCACTTTTAGCTTCAAGTGTAGAGAAATTTGCTGTTCAAATAAGACATCTTCAAAGAACAGAAGTATATGAAGCTGAGGAGTATTTTGCAGCTGGACAAAAAGGGAGTTCAGCAATGCCACACAAAAGAAACCCTATTTTAACTGAAAATATAACAGGCTTAGCAAGAATGATAAGAGCTTATGTAACACCAGCCTTAGAAAATGTAGCTCTATGGCATGAGCGAGATATAAGCCATAGCTCAACTGAGAGATTTTGGTTACCAGATGCATTTATAACAACAGATTTTATGCTTCAACGTATGAACAGTGTTATCGCAAACCTTACAGTTATGCCTGAAAATATGATGAAAAATTTAAATCTTACAGGTGGGCTTGTATTTTCTCAAAGAGTTTTACTAGAACTTCCGCTAAAAGGTGTAAGCCGTGAAGATGCTTATAAAATAGTTCAAAGAAATGCTATGAAAGTTTGGCAAGAGATTCAACAAGGAAGAGCGACTACAAACGAAAAAGGTGAAAGTTTATATTTACAGTACCTTTTAGCTGATGATGAGCTTAGAAATTCTTTGAGTGAAGAGCATATAAGAGAGTGCTTTAACTTTGAGTACTATACTAAAAATGTAGATGCTATATTTGCCAGAGTTTTTGTAAACTAAAAAATATAAACTCTTGATGAAAGGTAAGAATGATAACAGTTATAAAAAGAAATGGAAGAACTGAAAAGTTAGATATAACAAAGATACAAAAATATACATCAGCAGCGGTAGCAGAGCTTGAAAATGTGTCACAAAGTGAGCTAGAAGTAGATGCACAGATACAGTTTCGTGATGGTATAAGCACAAAAGAGATACAACAAACACTTATAAAAACCGCGGTAGATAAGATAGATATAGATGCTCCAAACTGGACATTTGTCGCTGCGAGACTATTTTTGTTTAATCTCTATCATGAGGTAAATGGTTTTACAGGCTATACAACTCTAAGAGAATACTTCAATAAAGGTGAAAAAGAGGGGAAAATCCTTTTAGGTCTAAAAGATATGTATGACCTTGAAAAACTAGATAAGTACATAAAACCTGAGAGGGATATGCAGTTTAACTATCTAGGGATTAAAACACTTTATGATAGATATCTTATAAAAGATAGAAAATCAAAACCAATAGAGTTGCCACAACATATGTTTATGGCAATAGCGATGTTTTTGGCTCAAAGGGAAGAGGATAAAGAGCTTTGGGCTATCAAGTTTTACGATATGATCTCAAGCTTTGAGGTGATGTTAGCGACTCCAACACTAAGCAATGCTAGAACCACAAGACATCAACTAAGCTCATGCTACATAGGCTCAACCGCCGATAATATAGAGGGGATATTTGACTCATATAAAGAGATGGCACTGCTTTCTAAGTTTGGCGGTGGAATAGGCTGGGACTGGAGCAATGTTCGTGCTATGGGTTCATACATAGATGGGCATAAAAATGCAGCAGGTGGAACGATACCGTTTTTAAAAATAACAAATGATATAGCCATAGCAGTAGATCAGCTAGGGACTAGAAAAGGTGCTATAGCGGTCTATATGGAGCCATGGCACATAGATATAAGTGACTTTTTGGATCTTAAGAAAAACTCTGGAGAAGAGAGAAGAAGAGCACACGATCTTTTCCCATCGCTTTGGCTAAATGATCTTTTTATGAAGCGGGTAGAGGAAGATGCTATATGGACACTATTTGACCCTATAGAGGCGAGAGAATTAACTGGGCTTTTTGGTGAAGAGTTTAACAAAAAGTACTTAGAGTTAGAGAGCGATGATAGTATCATCAAAGAAAAACTAAGGGCAAAAGATCTTTGGAAAAAGATACTTACATCTTATTTTGAGAGTGGAAGTCCATTTTTATGCTTTAAAGATAATGCAAATCGTGCAAATCCAAATAGCCATAGTGGAATCATAAGAAGCTCAAATCTCTGTACAGAGATATTTCAAAATACAAATCCAAACTACTACAAAACAAAGTTTATATTTGCTGATGGAAGTGAGATGAGTTACGATGAAGATGAGCTACTTCGTGTAGATAGTGGCTTAGAAAAACCAGCTAAAAAAGTAACTGCACTAGATAGACTAGATGGTAAAGAGATATTTGTAGTTGAAAAAGAGAAAGTTGATGGTGATACTGCGGTTTGTAATCTAGCTAGTATAAATCTATCTCGCATAAACACACTTGAAGATATAAAAAGAGTTGTACCAACAGCTATAAGAGTTTTAGATAATGTAATAGACCTTAACTTCTACCCGCTAGGGAAGGTTAAAAAAACAAACCTAAAAACAAGAGCTATAGGCTTAGGTGTGATGGGTGAGGCTCAAATGTTAGCAGAGCATAGCATTGAGTGGGGGACACAAGAGCATTTTGATAAGATAGATGAGCTACTAGAGGCTATAAGCTATGAGGCGATAAGCTCATCTAGTGATTTAGCGGTAGAGAAAGGGAAATATCCAGAGTTTGATGGCTCAAAATGGAGTCAAGGGGTTATGCCTATGGATAGTGCAAATGCCGAAACTCTAAGATTAGTCGATCGCGGTGGGCTTTTTGCTACAAGTTGTGATTGGAGTAGTTTAAGAGAGAAGGTTAAAACTCAAGGGATGAGAAATGGCTACTTGATGGCGATAGCTCCTACTAGTTCTATATCGATACTAACAGGGACTACTCAAGCTATAGAGCCTGTATTTAAACGAAAATGGTTCGAGGAAAATCTAAGCGGACTTATACCTGTTGTGGTTCCAAAACTAAGTCCTGAAACTTGGGCTTATTATACACCTGCATACGATCTTGATCAGAAGCTACTTATAAAAGCAGCAGCGATAAGACAAAAATGGATAGATCAAGGACAGAGCCTAAATATCTTTATAACACTAGATAAGGCGAGTGGTAAATACCTAAATGATATCTATATGTTGGCATGGAAACTAGGGCTAAAATCTACCTACTACCTAAGAAGTCAATCACCTGAAGCTACTGTAGAAGATAGAAGTATGGAGTGTGTTGGTTGTCAGTAAAACCACTCCTTAAAAAAGATATAAAAGAGTTTTTATACAGGTTCGATAACTTTTTAGGTGCTAACATAAAAGATATATCTGTTATAGATAGCACCACTATAGAGATGAGCCTTGAGGCACAAGATAGGGCTTTGGGGTTTGACTGGGTAGAGCTAACACTTAGTTTTAGTGGTGTTAGTGATGCTAGGTTAGTCGATAACTCAAAACTAGAGTTTTTAGATATGAGCGAGGGGATAGCTCTAAGGGCAGATAGTAGTTTTGAGTTTGCCATAGGGAGCTACACTGATATAAAAAGTGCAAGTTGTTTTATAGTAGCAACTTCACTAAAAGTTATGGTTTAACAAGGTAAAAGATGAGCATACTTATAACAGGTGGAGCAGGGTATATAGCGACTCACACTTTAGTAGAGCTAAACAAAGCTGGTTTTGATTTTGTAGTTTATGATAACTTTTCAAACTCAAACAAAGAGAGTTTAAAAAGGGTAAAAAAAATCACAGGCAAAAAAGTAAAGTTTATAAAAGGGGATATTAGAGATAAAAAAACTCTAAAAAAAGCTTTTAAAAAGTATAATTTCGATTCTGTTATCCACTTTGCAGGGCTAAAAGCAGTAGGTGAGAGTGTCACAAATCCACTTGAGTACTATGATAATAATGTCGTGGGAACTTTGAGGCTCCTTGAAGTTATGAGTAAGTTTAATTGTAAAAAAATAGTATTTAGCTCAAGTGCCACAGTTTATGGAGACCCAAAAACTTGCCCAATAGATGAGAGCTTTGATGTTGGAGCTACTACAAATCCTTATGGAACTAGCAAGTATATGATAGAGCGAATTTTAGAAGATTTATATATAAGTGATAACTCTTTTAAAATTGCCATCTTGAGGTATTTTAACCCTGTAGGGAGCCATAAAAGTGCTCTTATAGGAGAAGATCCAAACGGTATCCCAAATAACCTTATGCCATATATAAGCCAAGTTGCTGTTGGAAAACTTGAAAGTTTAAATGTTTTTGGAAGTGATTATTCTACACCTGATGGAACAGGAGTGAGAGACTATATCCATGTTGTAGATTTAGCAGATGCCCATGTAAAGGCTATTTTGTATCTAAAGAAAAAAAACCTAAAAGAGAATCCACTAAAAGTAAATATTGGCACAGGGGTAGGGTATAGCGCACTTGATATGATAAAAGCTTTTGAGAGTGCAAGTGGCAAAAAAATAGCATATAAACTAGCCCCTAGAAGAGCAGGAGATATTGCAACTTGCTATGCAAACCCACAAAAAGCAAAAGAGCTTTTAAAGTGGGAGGCGAAACATACACTAGAAGATATGTGCCAAAGTAGTTGGAATTGGCAGAGTAAGAATCCTAATGGATATAGTATATAACACTATAAATCTACCCCCTATTTACCATCCATTAGCCCTTCATTAGCCATCTATAAGCCATCTATAGTATAAAATTTTTCATCTCAAATATACAAGGATTTTGATGAAAAAAGTTTTATTATTATTGTCTTTAGTTGCATTTACATTTTTAGATGCAAAACCTAGTGTTGAGTTCAAATCAGCCGAATCTGCTACAAATAGAGTGATGCCCTCAGATCAAAACACAATACTCTCATATAACAATGTCTTAGAGAGAGCAAAAACTAGCATCGTAAATATATCCATAAAGAAAAAAGTAGATCAAAGAGCGAGTGTAAACCCTTTTTTAGATGATCCATTTTTTAGGGATTTTTTTAGAGGGTTTAATGATATCCCGCGAGATAGAATAGAAAAAGCATTAGGTTCTGGTGTGATAGTCTCAAGTGATGGTTATATAGTTACAAATAACCATGTTGTAGATGGTGCAAATGAGATCATAGTAAATCTAGCAGATGATAAAAAAGAGTACGAAGCAAAGCTTATCGGGCGAGATGAGAAGAGTGATCTAGCTGTCATAAAGATAGAGGCAAAAAACCTAAATAGTGTCACTTTTTTTAACTCAGATGAGGCAAAAGTTGGCGATATAGTTTTTGCATTAGGAAACCCTTTTGGGGTAGGGCAAACTATAACACAAGGGATAGTTTCAGCTACTGGTCGAAGCGGTGTTGGGATAGTTGAGTATGAGGATTTTATACAAACCGATGCATCTATAAACCCTGGAAATAGCGGTGGAGCGCTTATAAACTCAGCAGGGCAACTTATAGGGATAAACTCAGCTATACTAAGTAGATCTGGTGGAAATGTAGGCATAGGGTTTGCGATACCATCAAATATGGTAAAAACAGTCGCTACAAGCCTTATAGAAAATGGTAAATATACAAGAGCCTATCTTGGAGTAAATATCTCAGATGTCACTAAAGATATGAGTGATTTTTATAACAACACTTATGGGGCTTTAGTTACTGGTGTAGAAGATGACTCCCCTGCTTCTAAAGCGGGTCTAAAACGAGGGGATCTTATAGTTGAGGTAAATGGTAAAAAGATCCAAAGTGCAAGTGAACTTAAAAATACTATAGGTAGCCTTGATCCAAACAAAAGCGCAAATATCAAATACCTAAGAGATAAAAAAGTGGAGTTTAAAACTGTAAAACTAACTACTTTTAGTGGCTCAAAAGGCTCAAATGGTGTTGTAGAGTTTAAGGGTATGAGTGTTGTGACTCAAGATAGTAAAAGTAGCCGTATAAAAGGTGTTGCTATCGATAAAATAGAGGTAGATAGCGAAGCTTATAAAGTGGGGCTAAAAGAGGGTGATATAGTTATTCAGGTAGAAAATAGCGAGATAACAACTATAGATGAGTTTAAAAAAGCGACAAGCTCAAGCGATAAGAAGAGATTTTTTATCTATCGCCGTGGGGCAATATTTGCTGTTGTGCTATAAGGAGGGTTTATGAGAGTAGTTTGTCCACACTGTTTGGGTGTAAATAATGTCCCATATAAAGAGAGTTATACCAAAGCAAATTGTGGTAGGTGTAAAAACTCTTTGCTAGAAAATAAGATAATAGAGCTTAGTGGTGATAATTTTGATGAGGTGGTTGTAAATAGTGATTTGCCTGTAGTTATAGACTTTTGGGCACCATGGTGCGGACCTTGTAGGTCTATGGCACCTGCCTTTGAGAAGAGTGCTAAAAGCTTTGGACTAAAAGCACTATATGCTAAAGTAAATACTGAGGAGTATCCGCAACTAAGTGCTAGATTTGGCATAAGAGGGATACCAACTATTATCATTTTTAAAGACTCAAAAGAGGTTCATAGAGTCTCTGGTGCCTTAGATGAGCTAAGTATTAGTAAGCTGGTAAAGGGGTTGCTATAGACTACTCCCAGTCGAGTAGTCTTCTCTCACCCTCAAGATTTCTTATCTCAGTTACATCTTGAGAGACCTCAATAACACCTTTGTAGGTCCCCGCATCATCTCTGATGGCAAAGTAGCGAATATGTACAAACCTACCTTTAAAAGGTATCCAAAACTCAGCCTCATCGCGTCTTCCAGCTTTAAACTCTTCTAGTATCATAAGCACTTGACCGACCGATTTTGGCGGATGACAAAACCTAACTTCACGACCTATAATCCCCGCACTTCTAGGGAACACCCGTTCATCTCCACGGTTATAAAATATAACAATATCATTCTCATCAACATAGGTTATATCAACGGGCATAAACTTAAGTAGTAGATTTATCTGCTCAGGAAGCATCCACCCCTCATCTAGTTTTATCCTACCTTCAAGTGAGAATGGTAAGTCCCTTTTTGTATTATCTTGTGATGGGTGAAGATACTCCTCCTTACTTTTTGGCGGATAGAGAGTTGGAGGTGTATCAAACATCCATCCTATCTCCTCATCTCCCTCTCTCATCTCTTTCCAGTCATCTTCATTTAGCATCTCATATGCTCTAGGCAGAAGCCTCCCCTCTTCAACTTGCATAACATGCTCAAGTGAAGAGAAGACCCTTTGAAGTGCAGGAAAAAGGTTTTGAAAATCTTTTTGTTCTGCTAGGAGTCTTGCAGTTTTTATCTCAGCTCTAATATCATCATGAAAAGCCCACATATTTTGTGATGGGCTTGTCCAGCCATATTTTTCAAGGTAAGGGAAGAGTTGATTCTCTTTTCTAGCAAAATGTTTCTCTACCCTTAGGAGCCTTTGAAACACTTCATTAAACTCATTAAACTGAGTTGAGATATCTATGCTATTTATCCCCGATATCAGTCCTCTTATAAGCATATTTTCTTCAAGATATACACGAAGCGGATGTCCATCAGGTAGGTTAAAAAATGGGTTCATAAATCTTTTCCTATTTACAATTTTTTCAAATTATACAGTTTAAAAAAAGTTTGAACTTGATTTATGCCATTTAAAATCACCCTTTAAGTTTAGTTAAGTGGCACAACCTTAACATCATAATCACCCACTATTTGAACTCTCTGATAGAGACTAAACTCACCCTCATCCGCTTTTTGTGCTACAGATACAACAGAAGCGTCTTCAAGCCTTATAGTCAGTTCTACCCCATCTGTTTGCTCAAGTCTATTTTGTACCTCAGATCCAGCGATGGCTCCTAGTATAGCTCCGCCAACGGTAGCTATAGCAGCTCCAGTCCCTTTTCCAACACCACTCCCCATAACACCACCAAGTGCGCCACCACCGATAGTCCCTAGAGTTGTATTTGTACCTTTTGATTGTGCATTTTTTTGTAATACTATGTTTCTTATCCCTATAATTTCACCAAGGCGAACCGTTTGCATTTTTCCAGCCTCATTTGAGCTATATGTTCCGCCCCTATAGGTGTCGCTACTAGCACATCCGCTAAAAACTGCTAAAGCTAGTGCTAAAAATATTGTACTTCTTAGCATAATAAACTCCTCTTGGACTCATTTTTTTATTATACCAAAGTTTAAACTTCGTATAGTGTACTCGCTTACTACAGCACCTTTTCGCATAGTTAGTATATGCTCAATCGCATCTGCTATATCTTCTGCTAAAAGGCTATCTTTTGATGGCTCAAACCTAAGAGTATTATAAAAATCGCTCTGTGTCATATCGGGATTTATATTTGTGACACTCAAAGCACTCTTTCTGCTCTCTTCAAAAAGTGAATCACCAAATGCCTTGAGTCCCGCCTTTGTAGCACTATATACACCTGCAAATTTTGATGCTCTAAGTGCCTCTATGGAGTTGATATTTATAAGGTATCCCTCATGTTTTTTTAGGCTTTTTAGGGTTGCATTTGCAAGTAGCATAGGGGCACTAAGGTTTAAAAACACCATCTGCATAATAGTTTTTGCACTAAGCTCCTCATGGGGTTCAAATCTACCAAAACCAGCAGAGTTTATAAGTAAAAAAACCTCTTTTTGTTTAAGAAAGTTAGCACACTCTAAAACATCTTTTTCTTCACTCAAATCTGCCTTATAGTGAGAAAAATGCTCATTTTTAAAAAACTCACTAGGGTCATTTCTGCTTATCCCTATAACACTAAAGCCCATTTTAAGTAGTCTTAAAGCTATCGCCCTACCTATACCACTACTTGCCCCACTAACAACAGCTACTCTCATCTATTAGCCTTTTTATAAGTTTTTTTGTCTCATCTTTAGTAACTTTTTGTGGTTCAAAGTTATCACTTACCACCTTATATATAAAACGGTTTTTATGAGCATTTGAAGCTATATAAAACCCAAAAGACTCCATATCTACTATATCATGACTCTTTTTGGTAGCTTCAAAATCTTCACACCTTATACTAAGGGTACTATTTTTATTTAGCTCATAAATTATATCTTTGTAGATTATCTTAGATATCTCAAAAACAGTTCCGACCTTATGGTTTGAAGCACAAATGCCTATATTTACAAGTGTGTCATCTTGTTTTATATCGTTCATCAGAGTTTTTGTAGCTTTGCTCATCGCCTCTATCCCAACCCCGCTTACAAGCACAACTAGCTCATCTGAAGTAAAAGCCGTGTAGCCATAAAGCTTTGATTTTATTAGTTTTAGATGTTCAGCTACCCCTTGAGCTTCACTTTTAGTCGCTACAACTACATAAATCATAGAGATTTAAACTTTTTTAGGTATAATTTCATCGCTTCTTCTTAGACCTGTGCAACGGTGCTTAAAGACATTGTGTCAGGGTAGGAATACAGCAGCACACCTTTTTGTGTTGTGTGCCGCAGGTATCTGGGGAGAAGTGCTTACATATCATCGCGATATTTTGCTATCCCACACGAAGCACTCGGTTTTGGCGGGTTATCTCTTAAATACTTTAAATCCTCAAGAGTTTGATCTAATACCCTTTTTTGTTGCAGGATGATTAACATCTGGTGATCCTTATCATTCATAGGTGTAGCCATGTTTGTAAGTACCGATTCGACCTCATTGTCTAGTGCCTTTAGGGCATCTTCTATATATTTAATAACTTTCATAGGATAATTTTAGCTTTTTTTGGGTAAAATCGCAATTCCCAAATTTAAAGAGGAGGTTTCGATGCCAAAGATGAAATCGGTAAAAAGTGCCGTAAAGCGCTTTAAGGTTAAAAAAAATGGTACTGTTAAAAGAGGCAGTGCATTTAGAAGTCATATATTAACTAAGCAAGATGCTAAAACTAGAAGAGCTCATAACAAGCCAAAAACAGTTGCAGCGGTTGATGTTAAAAATGTTAAGGAAATGATAAACTAGTTGATGTTGCAAAACATCTAGTAACTCCAGATAGATTATCTGGGCAAGACCATCTAAGGTATGGCACCCTAAGCATATAGCAAAAGGGTAAAGAGAAAAGGAAAAATATGCCAAGAGTCAAAACAGGTGTTGTTCGTAGAAGAAGACACAAAAAGATTTTAAAGTTAGCAAAAGGTTTTTATAGCGGTCGTCGTAAACACTTCCGTAAAGCAAAAGAGCAGTTAGAGAGATCAATGTACTATGCTTTCCGTGATAGAAAGCAAAGAAAAAGAGATTTTAGAAAACTATGGATCATCCGTATAAATGCAGCAGCTCGTTTAAATGGTATGAACTACTCAACTTTCATGAACGGTTTACATAAATCAGGCATCGAACTAGATCGCAAAATCTTAGCTGATATGGCTATGAATGATGCAGGAGCTTTTAGCAAAGTTGCAGAGGCTTCAAAAGCAGCACTTAAAAAATAATCTTTGCCTCATTTTTGAGGCAGATTATCCATAGCCGCCATCCACTCTTTTATCTTCTTCTCATACCCATTTTCACTTAAAGTTAAAAAATCTAAATCTTTTTCTAGGTACTTTTGTTCTACCCATCCGCCAAAATCATGTGGATTTTTATACCCATCTGGATTTTGTTTTATAGTTTTTGGTATGTTTAACTCCTCTTTGGTTTTTACATAATCTAAAGCTTTATCTATCGCTTTATATGAGGCATTTGATTTTGGGCTAGAGGCTAGATATATAACAACTTGAGAGAGGATGATTCTAGCTTCAGGAAAGCCTATTGTGGCTACACTTTGCATAGCCGAATTTGCTAAAACCAAAGCTTGTGGGTTAGCATTGCCTATATCTTCACTAGCAAGTATAACAAGCCTTCTAGCTATAAAAGTAGCACTCTCACTCGCTGCTATAAGTCTAGCTAAGTAGTAGAGTGAAGCATTTATATCTGAGCCTCTTATCGATTTTATCAAAGCACTTGCTAGGTTATAGTGTATACAGTCCTCACTGCTTCCATCACTCATAACTTGTGGGCGGAGAGATTTTAGGGTTTTTAGGTTTATATGTGAGTCTATAGATGAGCTAAACTCCAAAAGCTTAAGCATAGCTCTTGCATCGCCGCTGCTACTTATACATAGATAAT
Source organism: Sulfurimonas sp. (assembly GCA_041672945.1). GTDB lineage: Bacteria > Campylobacterota > Campylobacteria > Campylobacterales > Sulfurimonadaceae > JBAYBZ01. The sequence continues at coordinate 33,747 of JBAYYR010000002.1, forward strand.
CTAGTGCATCATTATCTAGTTTTATACTATGCTCATCTGCAATTTTTTTAGCTAAGTTTTTTAGCTCATCTAGCCCTACCTTTTTTAGTTCAAAAATCATAGAGCGAGAACGGATAGCCGAAGCTAAGCTATAGAAGGGATTTTCAGTTGAAGCACCTAAAAATAGTGCCTGATTTTTCTCCATAAAAGGTAAAAGCACCTCTTGTTGGTTTTTTGAGAGTCTATGCACTTCATCTATAAATATCAACGGTTTTTCTAGGGTGTTTGTATATTTTGCTAAGATAGCCCTTAGCTCATCTAGCTTAAAAGTTGTAGCATTTAGCTCATAAAAAGGTCTATCTAGCTCTTTTGCGACAACTCTTGCAAGTGTAGTTTTGCCACACCCCGCACTACCATAAAAAAAGCTATGTCCAAGAGTTTTTTTCTCACAAAGCACTCTAAAAGGGGCATTTTTTGCTAGTAGATGATCTTGAGATAGTATATCTTCAAACTTTTTTGGGCGGTAGTGGTAGGCAAAATCCCTCACTATCTCTTTTTACTCTCTTCTTTTAAAAATGTATATAGAGCTGAGTATTCACTTCTGCTTAGATAGCGAGTTTTCCCTGTTGGTAGGTTGTTTAGCTCTATCTCCGCAAAACTAACCCTTTTTAGATCTAGTACATCGGCTTTAAAGTGGGCAAAAAATCGTCTAAGTTCACGGTTTTGACCCTCGCTTATGGCGACTTTTAATATCGAGTAGTTTGGTTGGTTTTTTTGTACTTTATAGCCCAAAAATGGCTTAAACTCCATAGATGTTATTTTGGTATTTTTATGAGCTCCCGCTTTTGCATCTTCAAGCACTAATCCCTCTAGCATCGCCTCTTCCATCTGCGGGGTAACTTTGCCTTTTATCTTTAGCTTATAGATTCTTTGTAGATTTGAGTTCATAAGTGCAGTTGCAACTTTTGAAGCATCGGTTAGTAGCAGTAGCCCCTCAGAGGCAAAGTCAAGTCTACCTATGGGTATAAAGTGCTTAAACTCTTTATCTAGCGAATCGTATATGGTTCGCCTACCTTGCGGGTCTTTTTTGGTTACTATCTCACCTTTTGGTTTGTTATAGACTATGACTGTGTATTTATCTTTTGGGGTGATCTTTTTACCACTTATATATACCACATCTTTATCGCTAACTTCAGTTGAGAAGTTTTTTACAACCTCGCCATTTACTTTAACATACCCACTCTCTATAGCGACATCTGCCTCTCTTCTTGAGTATGATGAGTTGTGTGCGATATATTTGTTTAATCTCATGAGATCCCTTTTTCAATAAGGGTGTGTATATGAAGCACCCCTTTTACCTTTTTATCTTTTGAAGTTATAGCTAGTAGTTGGATCTTAAGCTCTTCTATGATGGCTAGTGCTTGACTTGCTAAGATATTTTCATCATCTATAACTTTGGGGTTTTTGGTGGCATATTTTAGTATGTTATCCTCAAGGCTAAAATCATCTCTCATCAAAGCTCTTCTTATATCGCCATCACTAGCAAGAGCTACTAGAGTATCTTGCTCATCTACTATAAGTGCAGTTCCAAGTCGCCCCTCACCTATGGCTACTATCGCCTCTTTGAGAGTTGAGGTAGCTTTTATGATAGGCAAACTATCTGTTCTCATAATATCTTTTACTTTTATAAAAAGCCTTTTACCTAAAGCTCCACCAGGGTGAAATGAGGCAAAATCATCAGTTTTAAAATCCCTTGCCCTCATAAGTGCAACCGCTATCGCATCACCCATAGCGAGTGTTAGAGTTGTCGAGCTAGTTGGTGCAGCATTTAGTGGACATGCCTCTTTTTTGACTCTTATATTTAAAAAAACATCACTATATCTACCTAGAGTTGAGTTTTTATCTTTGCTCATCCCTATAAGTGGTATATCAAACCTTTTTATATGTGGAAGTATCGAGCTAAGCTCTTCGCTCTCCCCACTATAACTTATAGCCAGTACCACATCGCCTCTGCTTATCATACCAAGATCACCATGAAGTGCCTCAGTGGGATGTAAAAAAAAGCTAGGGGTTCCTGTTGAGGCTAGTGTTGCGGCTATTTTAGCTCCTACGAGTCCGCTTTTACCAACTCCGCTGATTATAAGTTTGCCACTACATTTTAGTATAAGCTCTATGGCATCGTTAAATGATTTGTCTAGGGTATCTGCACTATCTAGTAGAGTTTGTGCCTCTATTTTTAGTGTCTCTTTTGCTATGTCGATATAATTCATAATGAAATTATACTCTTAAAAGGGGGTAAAAACTAGCTAAAAGCTAGTTTTTATATTTAGTTTAGATCTGGTTTTGGAGTTGAAGCAGTTGGGTTTGGTAGTTGAGGTAAAACTATAGGCTCTTTTCTACCATCAAGCGAAGTCATAAATGCCTCTATAGAAGCTGCTTCTTTGTCGTTTATATCCGCTGCTAACTGGATACGACCCATCTCTTTTATAGCATCTTTGATATCCCAAAATTGACCATTATGAAAATATGGTGCAGTTTGAGTGATATTTCTTAGAGTTGGAACTTTAACCATTCCGTTTTTATCACCTTTAAATCCGCCAACATCTTGATATTTGTATTCACCTGTGATACCAAAAGCATTCATGCTTCCACCAAGAGCGATATCTGTATGGCAAGTTGCACAACCTTTGTCTATAAAAGTTTTAAGACCATCTTTTTGAGCAGGAGTCATTGCTTTATCATCACCATTTAAAAAGTCATCAAAAGCTGATGGAGTAACAAGTGTTCTCTCAAAAGTTGCTATGGTATCAGTTACTTTTTCAAAAGTGATTTTTACATCTTTACCGTATGCTTTTTTAAACTCTTCTACATACTCAGGCATAGAATTAACAACACCCTCTATATGTTTTGGAGTAGCAGCCATCTCAACATCAGCTTGTGCTGGACCTTGAGCTTGAGCCTCTAGGTGTGGATCTCTACCATCCCAAAATTGAGAGTTAAAAAACACTGAGTTATAAACTGTAGGTGAGTTTAGGTGAGATGGATTTGCTGCCCATTTGTGACCTGTTGCAGCTGGTACACCATCAGCACCACCAAAGCTTAGGTTGTGACATGTGTTACAGCTTATAAGTCCACTTTTTGAGAGTCTAGGGTCAAAATATAGTTTTTTACCTAGCTCAATTTTTTCAGAAGTTATAGGGTTTTTTGGGTTATCTATAAGCTTGTTTAGCTCAGCCTTATCTGTAGGAATAGCTTTTAGACCAGCTTGTTTTGCCATAGTTCTAAGCTCTGCATCAGATGCCATAAGAGTAGTTGCTAAAACAGCAACTGAAAGTACGATTTTATTCTTCATGACTATTTCCTTTTAGTTTATAATGTTTTATACAGTGAAATATTGTCAAAATATTATCAATTATAACCTTTATTTAATCTTATCAAAAATTATTATTATGATTATAAATATTATTTTGTTAATGATATAATGGCTAGATTAAAATTTGAGTGGAGATACTTATGAGGGATAAGATAGGAAAATTTGTAGATACAATAGATACGCTAAGGTTAAATGAAAGAACTATCTCTTGCAACTCTTTGATCATAGCCGAAGCAGGAGCAGGTAAAACAAACTTAGCTTGTCGTATTAAAGATTATGTTACAGATAGCGGTGTGTTAACACTTTACTTAGACTTCTCAAACTCTAGTGAAGATCAGATAGAAAGACGATACAAAGATGAGAACTTTAACTTTATAGTTTTTGATGAGAGTGAGGAGTTTCAAGTAGCTTTTAGAAAACTGATAGATGAGAAAAAACATATATATATGGTTGTAGATCCAAAATACTTCTCAAATAAAAGAGATATAAAGAGTAAACTAACCCAAACTCTTCAAACTAAAGAGCTTTTAGATAACTACTACTACTTTTTTCATGATATAGAGAATCTAAATGGTTTTTATACAAAGTTTGAGGATTTTTTACTATATATGTTAACATTTTTAAATCTTAAAAAGTATGGATTTACATTTTTAGCACAACCCCATCCAACCTTTGAAAATGCACAGCTAAAACTACTTTTTACATTTTTGTATGTTGGTAAATCGACACATTTTGAGTATTTTAATACTGCACAACTAAAAAAGATACCTAAAAATCAGTTTATATACCAATACAGAACAGACCACAGAACCCTGCTTTTCAATGATGTCAATACAAACATAGTTGAGATAGATGAGTACAAAATGGAAGAGTGATGCAAAATCTCTTTGATGAGCTAAATTCACTAGATCAAAGGTGTTATAGCGAGTTTTTTCTAAGTGAAGATATCCTTATGGAACATGCCGCAAATGGCATGGCAACATACATCAAAGAGCATTTTGCTAAAAACTCAAAAATTGTAGTTTATGTAGGTGGCTCAAACAACGGTGCTGATGGAGTAGCTCTTGCTAGGCTTTTACATAAAGAGTTTGATGTTTTTTTATACTTTGTAAAAGAGCCAAAATCCCCCTTGGCAAAACTTCAAGTAAAAAGAGCAAAAGCACTAGGTGTTAAAGAGTTAAGCACTGTTGAGCCTTGCGATATTGTAGTTGATGCCATTTTTGGAACAGGCTTTAGCGGTGAGCTAGATGAGCTAACTTCTACTTTGATAGATGAGCTAAATAGCCTAAGGGCCTATAAAATAGCATGTGATGTGCCATCTGCTTTTAGGTTTATAGCCGATACAACCATAACCATGGGGGCTTTAAAAAAGTCTATGTTTTTAGACTCCACTAAAGATGTAGTTGGCGATATAAGAGTTGTTGATCTAGGGCTAAGCAGAGATATTTATGAGAAAGATAGCAACTGGAAACTTTTAGATATGGGTGATTTTTTACCACCTATAAGGGTTAAAAATAACTCAAATAAAGGTAGCTATGGTCATCTAGCGGTTATCGGTGGGCAGATGAGTGGGGCAGCTACTATAAGTGCTAAAGCGGCACTAAACTTTGGGTGTGGGCTTGTGAGTCTGCTTGGAGTTAAAAGTAGTGATATAGAGATTATAAACTCAAAAGATTTACCTAAAAATACAACTGCTATAGCAGTTGGAATGGGGCTTGGAGATATGTTTAGTGTAGATGAGCTAAAGCAGATGCTTACTTTAGATCTACCGCTTGTAGCTGATGCCGATATTTTTTATAAAAAAGAGATTTTAGAGTTTATACTAAAAAAAGATGGAGTAGTTCTAACTCCTCATCCAAAAGAGTTTGTATCCCTTTTAAAACTAATAGGCTTAGTAGATATAGGCATAGATGAGCTTCAAAGTCAGAGATTTAGGTATGTTGAGCTTTTTTGTGAAGCTTATCCAAAGATTACGCTTTTGCTAAAAGGTGCAAATATTATCATTGCTAAAGATAAAAACTACTATATTAACCCACATGGAAAACTAAACTTAGCAAAAGGTGGAAGCGGGGATGTGCTAAGTGGGCTTATAGGTTCACTTTTAGCTCAAGGGTATAGTGATATAGATGGGGCGATACACGGCTCTCTTGCTCTAGCTAAGCTCTCGCAAGATTACAAGGGTGCAAATTTTTCATTAACACCAAAAAAACTTATAAAAGGGATAAAATGTCTAACAAACTAAAGATAGGAAAATACGAACTAAACTCAAGACTAATCGTAGGGAGTGGCAAATATAAAAGCTTTCAGCAGACACTAGATGCGACTTTAGCTAGTGGGAGTGATCTTATAACTGTTGCGGTTAGAAGGGTAAATATAACAGACCCAAATAAAGAGAATCTAAGAGAGACTTTTAAAGATACAAGTATAAAGTTTTTACCAAACTCAGCAGGGTGTGTAACAGCCGAGGAGGCTATAACTACATTTAGGCTAACAAGAGAGGCGACGGGGATAGATCTTATAAAGCTAGAGGTTATAGGCGATACTCAAAAAACACTATACCCTGATGTGCTAGAGACTATAAAAGCTTGTGAAGTTTTAGCAAAAGATGGCTTTACCATTATGGCATACACTTCAGATGATCCTATTATGGCTAAAAGACTTGAAGATGCAGGGGCTGCTGCGGTTATGCCTTTAGCTGCTCCTATTGGTAGTGGACTTGGGATCCAAAACCCTTATAATATCGTTTTTATAAGAGAAGCGATAAAAGTACCCGTTATAGTAGATGCGGGTATCGGGTGTGCTAGTGATACTGCTTATGCTATGGAGTTAGGTGCTGATGGAGTTTTAACAAACTCTGCTATAGCTATGGCAAATGATCCTATCTTGATGGCTGAGGCGATGAAACATGCCATTGTTGCGGGTAGGATGAGTTACTTAGCTGGTAGAATAGCTAAGAGACCTTATGCAACAGCATCAAGCCCAATAGATGGTTTGATACAATTTTAAAAAATATCTTGACAACTAAAAAATATTTTACTATAATTCCACTCTCATTATGAGTTTTAATGAGAAGGCGGGGTGTAGCTCAGTATGGTTAGAGTACTTGGTTTGGGACCAAGGGCCGAAGGTTCGAGTCCTTTCACCCCGACCACCTTTTTTTATTTTTTGTGTTTATATTTATGGTGAGATTAGCTCAGTCGGTTAGAGCACTAGTTTGTGGCACTGGGGGTCGCGAGTTCGAATCTCGTATCTCACCCCATAAACATTGAAGATAGCAAAAACTTAAAAACTTATATAAATTTGTGGCGTCCGTGGCTCAACTGGATAGAGTTTCGGACTTCGGATCCGACGGTTATAGGTTCGAATCCTATCGGGCGCACCATTTTTGACATAAATGTATGCGTCCATAGCTCAGCTGGATAGAGCACACGCCTTCTAAGCGTGCGGTCAGAGGTTCGAATCCTCTTGGGCGTACCACTTTTAAGTTTTTTTTGTTAAAATACTACTTACACGCGGATGTGGTGAAATGGCAGACACGCTAGACTTAGGATCTAGTGCCGCAAGGTGTGGAGGTTCAAGTCCTCTCATCCGCACCATTTACCCTAAAATAGGGAACTTCAAAGGCTTTTAAAAAGCTTCAAAATCTTCAAAAATAACTAGAGCGGGTACGGTTTTAGAACTTCTTAAAAATAAATTTCTTTTTCAATTAATTTTCAAATTTAAGCAAAAGTCATCAAAAAATCAAATTATCATTATGCCATATAATTCTATAATATAAAAATTCTCATTTTATTGATTTTTGAGTCAAGATTAGTGCTTTTTTATTAATTTTTTATAGTATCACACTTCTGTAGTGAAATGTGGGGTAATTTAATAAATAAAAGGTACTTTATGCCTTTTTAGCTTTTTTATGGGTAAGATTTACTTTCTTAAAATCGAATAAAGGGAAAAAAATAGAGGATAGCATATGAAATATTTAATTGGAGTTGTTGCTGTAGTTTTATTTACGGGTTGTGGAGCTGCAAATAATGCATTAGTTTCAAAAACAAAGAGTGTTGAGTACTATCGTATTTTCGATATAAAAACAAAGATAGATCGTGATTCAATTAGTGAATTAGCAAGTAATGGATTAGGTAGAAATGTAAATAATACTCAAGAAGCAAAACCTATACCAAAAAGTGCAATAATTCCTAGTACACCAGGTAGACTTGAAGTAGCAAATCCATTTGAGGGTACACAACTTGGTATGTTGGCTTTATCAGGAGGTGGTTTTGGCTTAAAAATAGCTACTTGCAAGGATGCTATTTGGACAGCTAATGCTACTAGAAATGTATCAGGAGATAGTGATTTAAGAATTACTGCATGTTTGTTTCAATATCAAGATGGTTACCATTTAGATTTGTATGCAACTTTTGCAAAACAAGAAGGTGGTTTAATGCAAATTAGCCGTTCAATGGCACATGCTATGGTTGGAACACCAGAAGAATGGACGGAAAAAGCTTTTCTTGATATCGTAAGAGAAATTAGAAAAGGTTCAAAAGCCGAAATTACACTACTTGAAGCTTATCCAAAAATCCAAGGCACTCCTTGGTTGGATGATGGTGATGATATAATTAATGAGAAAAATTAAATATCTCTAAATCTATACGATTAATCGCAGAACTATTAAAACTAAAGGCTAAAGCTTAAGATTTAGCCTTTTTCTAGTGTGTACACACATATACACAAAAAGCAAAAAGGGTGTCAGGCGCTCTTTTTAGGCACTCTTTTTTTCTTTTTTTCAAAATCTTTTATAAATCACTTCAAATTTTCAAAAATTACTTTAGCTACTTATCAAATTATTATTTTAAGCTTTTTTATCTTTTATAGCTTCAACTATCCATCTCCACTCCCCATAACCACTATCTACATTTATATGTCCCGCATTTTCTAAGGTTTTTATATCTATATCTAGCTCTATTGCGATTTTTTTTGCCTCATCAAGGCTTATATAGGGGTCGTTTGTTGAGCTTATAAGGAGTGAGTTTTTAGATAGTAGTTTTTTTGGTAGTTTGCATGGGTAAAATGAACTAAGCTCTTTAATGTCGCAGTTCATGCTAGGTGGTGCTACTAAAAATAGCCTCTCAAGCTCTATATCAAAGCCATCATTACATAGATGAAACCATAGTATATTTGCGATGGAGTGGCATAAAACAACAGTAGGCTTAAACTCTTTTAGCTCTTTTTTTAGCTCATTTAGCCATATATCTTTGTTGGGATTATCTATATCGCTAAACTTTAAAAAGCTAACACACCCATAATCTTTCGCGATTTCACCCGCTAAGTAGCTTTGCCAATGTGGATAATCACTCCCGCCCCATCCATGAAGAATCAAAACTCTCATAGAACTTTTTGCACCCTTTTTATGGTCTCATCTTTACCTATGATAGCCATGATAGCATCGAGTGCAGGACCGCCAAGCTTACCTAAAAGTGCGACTCTTAGAGGTTGCCCAATCTTTCCAAAGCCTATCTCATTCTCGTCTACCACCTCTTGTAAAATGTTATGAAACTCCTCAGGCAAGGCTATCTCACGTCTCTCCATAAGTTTTGCTACAAATGCCTCTAGTATCTCTTTTGAGCTAGTGTTTATAGCTTTTGCAAATGCCTTTTCATCGTACCCATCGGGTGCAACTACTATCTCATCTATCATAGTTTTTAGCTCATTTATGGTTTTTGCTCTATCTTTTAGTGCATCTAGTAGCAGATCTTTTTTACTTAATTTTAGCCCTAAAAGCTCTTCTAGCTTATCGTTTGAAGTGTGCTTGATATAGTGTGAGTTTAGCCAATCGAGCTTTTGAGTGTTATAGATAGAGGCTGAGCGGTTTATATCTTTTGGGTCAAATAGCTTTAACATCTCATCTATGCTAAATATCTCTTGATCCCCATGGCTCCACCCAAGGCGAACTAAGAAGTTTAGCAGTGCTTCAGGTAAATAACCCATCTCTTTATATGCCATAACATCGGTTGCACCATCTCTTTTTGAGAGTTTTTTGCCACTTTCGTTATGTATCATAGGGACATGGTAAAACTTTGGTACATCAAACCCTAGTGCCTCATATACAACTATCTGTTTTGGGGTATTTGATAGGTGATCATCACCTCTTATTACCTCATTTATCCCCATTAGTGCATCATCTATGGCAACTACGAAGTTATAGGTTGGACTCCCATCGGCTCTAGCTATAACAAAATCATCAAGGATATCCTCAGCCCTAAAAACAACATCACCTTTTACACCATCTTGTACTACTATGTCACCGCTAAGTGGTGCTTTTATACGGATAACAGGCTCTATGCCCTCAGGTGGGGTTCCTTTAAAATCACGGTAGCGATTGTCATACTTTGCTCTTTGTTTTGCCGCTATTTGAGACTCCCTTAGTGCCTCTAGCTCATCTTTGCTCATGTAGCACTTATATGCTTTGTTCTCATCTAGGAGCTGCTTTATGTATTTTGCATATATATCATCTCTTTGAGATTGGTAGATTATATCTTCATCGTGATCTAACCCTAGCCACTCAAAAGCTTTTAGTATCGCCTCTGCTGCTTCTTGTGAGTTTCTAGCTTTGTCGGTATCCTCTATGCGAAGGAAGAACTTGCCACTATTTTTTCTAGCCCAAAGGTAAGAAAAAAGAGCAGTTCTAAGACCACCTATATGAAGATATCCTGTAGGACTTGGAGCAAAACGGGTAACAACCATAAGAAGCCTTTGATAGAAATTGTAAAATTTTAGGGTAACATTTGTTAAAAGTGGGTAAAATTTTAGCTATAAGATGAGGTGGATTTTAAATGTATAAGATATTTTTACTCTTAGTAGTAGCTATTTTTTTGGAAGCAAAAATTATAAACTCTACAGTTGCTATGGTTGGAACTGAACCTATTACAAGCTATGATGTCAAGCAGAGTATGAACCTAACTAAACTTAGTTTTGAAGATGCACTTGAGTTTAAGATAAGAGAGAAACTAGAAGAGCAGGAGATTGTAAAAAGATCTATCGATATAAGCCCTAGTGATGTTTATGATGAGATAAAACATATAGCACAAAACAACAATATAAGTGTTTCAGCACTCTACGATAGGGTAAGAGAGACTACGGGTGCCACTTCAGAGGAGTTTAAAGAGCAGACAAGAAAAAAACTACTCTCTCAAAAACTCTATTCAGAGATAGCCTACTCATCTATAAATGAGCCAAGCGATAATGAGATAGCTGAGTATATGCAACTACACAAAGATTTATTTTCTAAGCCACTATATTTTGATGCGATAATCTACTCAAGTACAGATGAGCATGATCTAAATATGGTTCAAAAAAACCCAATGTTTACATCGCCCTCGCTCCTAAGAGAGGAGAGAGAACTCTACTATGAGAGCCTTCCGCAAGGTTTAGCAGACTTGCTAGAATCAACCCCGCCAAAAACCTTTACTCAGATAGTTTCGCTAGATGATAGACTAAGTATATTTTTTATAAAAGGTGTTCAAAAGCAAGATTCGCAAGAGTCACAAAAATATAGAGTTGTAAATATGATAATGGCAGATAAGAGAGAGCAGGTTTTGAGTGATTATTTCTCAAAGCTAAAAAATAGTTCGCAAGTGAAGATTTTGGATAAAAAGTAGTTATGTTAAGTGATAAAAACTTTATAAATATCGCTCTTGAGATAGCAAGTGCTTCTAAGTGTGTATCTAAAAAAGTTGGAGCAGTTATAGTTAAAGATGGCAGGATTTTAAGTACAGGCTATAACGGAACTCCAGCAGGTTATATAAACTGCTCATCTTATTGGAGCGATGAGTACACAAAAGAGCATCACGAGTGGTCAAAAACTTATGAGATTCATGCTGAGATGAATGCCATAATATGGGCGGCTAGAAAAGGTATAAGCATAGAGGACTCTACCATCTATGTAACACTTGAGCCTTGTAGTGAGTGTAGTAAAAATATCATAGCTAGTGGTATAAAACGGATAGTTTATCTAAAACCATATGAGCATAACCGCTCAGATGTGGTTGCAAGATTTTTACAAGACAATAGTGTTAGTATAGAGCAAATAGGAGAAAATAATGGTTGAAGATGAGAGCTTAAGAGCAGAGATAGCAAAACACTTGATGCAACCTGAAAACTACGGAAAACTAGAGGATGCAAATGGTGTTGGGTTTGGGATAGACCATGCTACAAAAAGTTATGTTGTTATGTATATAAAAAGAGATGAGCAAGATATAAACGATATTATGTTTGGGACAAATGGGACTCAAGATACTACAACTTTAGGTTCGCTATTTACAGAGATGATAAAGGGTGGTAGTGTCGCTGATGCTATTAGTACACTAGAACAACTAGAGAGTGAGCTAAATGAGAGCTATGCCTCTTTACCAACCCCAAAAGTAGACACCTCAAAGCCAGAGGGTGAGCAGGTAGAAAAAATCTCAACAGAACATCAAGATAGTGCAAATATGGTTTTAACTGCTTTTAAAGCAGCGATGAGACACTACGAAAGAGCTAAGGATGGCATCAAAGAGGAGTATTTTGAGATGAGTATAAGTAAAACTTGCCCATACTCAACAACAGAGTGCCATTTTGTAACCAAAGCAAAGGAGAGCTAAAGGGATGGACTACAACGAACTTATAAAAGGGAATGAAGAGTTTCAGCAGAGTTATTTTAAAAAACACGAGCAAAAGCTTTTAGAGCTAAGTGAAAATGGGCAAAACCCAAAGATATTATATATAAGTTGTTCAGACTCTAGAGTTATACCAGGGCTTATCACAAAAACAGCACCAGGTGATCTTTTTGTAGTTAGAAATGTAGGAAATTTAGTCGCACCATATAGCCCTGATGAGGATTTTCACTCAACCGCTTCATCTATTGAGTACGCTATTAGTGTTTTGGGTATTGAGAGTATTATAGTTTGCGGACATACACATTGCGGGGCGATAGAGGCGGTATTTCATAAAGATGAGCTACTAAAACCAGAGTTAGTTCACACTAGAAAATGGTTGTCTTTAGCAGAGAGACCAAAAGCTCAGGCGGTTCTAGCACTAGGAAACGATGCAAATCAAGATGAGCTATATAGGCTAACTGAGAAGCTATCGGTTATCGCGCAGCTTGAGAACTTGCTAACATATCCAGCAGTTAGAAGCGGTGTAAAAAGTGGACAAATCACTCTTCATGGGTGGATATATGATATAAAAACAGGTGAGATAAGCTACTACAACCCAGAGATATCGCAGTTTGAGCCTATATGTAACTTAGCAAAAGAGATAGGTAGCGATGCATGTTGCCTAAATACTTAACTCCTTTAAAAGCAAAGCAAGTTCTCTTGTTTGCTCA
>JBAYYR010000003.1:0-46171 GCA_041672945.1 Sulfurimonas sp.
CATCTGACTTGTTTGAGTTTCTAGAGACTACACTTTTTGTGTGTGGCACCATAAAATCGTACCAACTAGCCCCACCATCACCCTCAAACCACGATCTATACCATGCGGCTGAAGCTCTCTCTAGTCTCTCATCTTCTAGCCAAGTTTCACTATTTGTATCTTTGTAGTATTTTGCACTATCTGGTTTATCTAGTCTTCCATAAAGATCACTTATATCTTCATTTAGTATAAACTTTGCCATTTTCATTCTAGTTATCATCGTATCTAACATAACTATATAGCTAGAGTAGTAGAACTTATCTTTAAAATCTAATGCCGCTTGTAGTGTCTCATCTAAAAAAGCTTGATCTCTCCCTGTTCTTGGAAGTGCCATATATTTTGCTTTAACTTTTAAAAATTCAGCTCCCACCTTCTCCTCTTCATCAGCATATCTTTTTATAAACTCATCTAAAAAGTACTCACCTAGTATATACTCTTCATTTTCTATATGGGCAAGAGCTAGTGACATAGTTGCCTCTTTTAGCATAGGCGAAGCTGTATGTTCACTCTGCATAGATGAGTAGTAGTTATCTGCCAACTCAAGGTCATTATTTGATATGCTTTTAACTATTTGTGAGTACCAGTATGTTGCTGGTTTGTTGTACTCTTCTACATTTTTAGATGAACATCCTGCCATAAAAAACAGAGTAGCTATACTTAGTACTATTTTATTTTTAAGTCCCATTTATCGTAAAACCTTATATTTGCTTTTGTTTATGCTGGGTATTTTATCTAAAAATTGCACAACACAGACTAATTTTATGTACTTTTTATGCTCTTTAGTGTTACAATAGCCTCAACTCGATAAAACATCAAAGGAGAAGAGATGAAGTTTGAATTAGTATCGCCGATTTTAGGATTTGAAGATATCAAAGAGGTTGAGCTTGAGAGATTTGATGATTTTTTTATGATCATGAGAGATGCAAACAACAAAGATATATCTTTTACACTTATAGATCCATTTATGATAAGAGAGTATGACTTTGAACTAGGTGATACTACTGCTAAACTTTTAAGTGCGTCAGATAACTCAAACATATTAACTATGAATATAGTTTTACTACAAAACCCTATTCAAGAGTCCTTAGTAAACTTTGTAGCACCACTAGTGTTTAACACAGATACTAAAAAAGCTGCTCAAGTTATCATGGATGATAACAAGTATGGTGCAGCTGAGCCGATATACGACAATCTAAAATAGAGCATATTTTATGCTCTATTTTGAGCTATTAAAACACCCTCTAACATTTTTATGATATCACCATCAAGTATCGCCTCAACATTACTATAAGCCTCATTGCTTCTTGAGTCTTTTATCTGCTGATATGGTTGCATAACATAACTTCGTATCTGATGTCCCCACCCTATCTCACTCTTTGGAGTGTTTTGCTCTTTTGCTTTTTTCTCCTCAAGCTCTAGCTCATAGAGTCTTGATTTTAACATTTTCATAGCTGTTGCTCTGTTTTTATGCTGACTTCTATCGTTTTGACACTGTACAACTATGCCTGTTTTTATATGAGTTATCCTAATGGCTGATTCGGTTTTATTGACATGCTGACCACCTGCTCCACTCGCCCTATAGGTATCGACCCTTATATCTTTGTCTTCTATAACTATATCTATATCATCATCTATCTCTGGTGAAACAATAACCGATGTAAACGATGTATGTCTTTTGGCATTTGAATCAAACGGCGATATACGAACAAGTCTATGAACACCCGTTTCGCCCTTTAAATACCCATAAGCATTTTCACCTTTTATAAGGATAGAGGCATCTTTAATCCCCGCCTCTTCCCCTGCTTGAAAATCTAGCACCTCAACACTAAAACCCTCTCTCTCGGCAAATCTTTTATACATTCTAAGGAGTATCGATGCCCAATCTTGACTCTCAGTTCCACCTGCTCCAGGGTGGATGGAGAGTATAGCATTTGATGAGTCGCTATCCTCACTTAGCAAAACCTCTATCTCCATACTTTGTATAAGATTATTTAGCTCATCTGAGGTGCTAAAACACTCATTTATACTATCTTCATCACCCTCATCTAGTGCCATCTCGTAAAACACCTCAGCATCCTCTAGTGCTGTTTTTGTAGATTGGTATTTTGATAGTTTTCGCTCTATTTGAGTCTTCTCTTTTGAGATTACTGCGGCATTTGTGGCATCACTCCAAAACTCTGGGTTATTTTGTAGCTCTTTTATCTCATCTAATCTTGCTTGAAGCTTCGTAGGCTCTACAACATCTGTTATATTTTTCATCTTTGTTTTTAGAGTTTTTAAAAGCTCTGTATATTCGTAGTTATCCATCGGTTTTATCCATATATTTTGTTTATCTATGTTGTATAATTTTGCAATTATAGTGAAATAGGACTTAAAATGAGAATCTTCTCAGATGCAAATGAGTTAAAAAATTATCTTAAAACCCAAACAAAAACCATAGGCTTTGTTCCAACTATGGGAGCTTTGCACGAGGGGCATCTCTCACTTATAAAAGAGGCAAAAAAACAAAATGAGTTAGTTATTGTCTCTATATTTGTAAACCCTACACAGTTTTTAAAAGGTGAGGACTTTACAAAGTATCCACGAAAAGATGAAGCGGACAAAAAAATATGTGAAGTAGCTAAGGTAGATATACTTTTTATGCCACAAATTAGCGATATATATACAAAAGATGAACCATCTATATTAGCCCCAAAAGTTAGGGGTTATATACTAGAAGGAGGTACAAGGCCGTCTCATTTTGATGGAGTTTTGAGCATTGTTATGAAGCTTCTAAATATCACTAGCCCTACAAATGCCTACTTTGGCAAAAAAGATGCTCAACAACTTTTTTTGATAAAACAGATGGCAAAGAGTTTTTTTATAACTACAAATATCATCGCTTGTGAGACCCAAAGAGATAAAGATGCCCTTGCACTAAGTAGTAGAAATGTCTATCTAAGTAAAGATGAGAGAGAGATCGCTCTAGCTATACCAAAATCACTCAGAGCGGCAAGTGAGCTTGTTATAAAAAACCAAAGGGACTCAAAAACCATAGTGGGTGTTATGAGTGAGATACTAAGCAAAACCGATATATCTTATATAGCAATAGTCGATAGAGAGTTTAATCCACTAGATACTATAGAGTTAGGCAATAGTATAATCTTAGTCGAGGCTAAGGTCGGTGAGACTAGGCTCCTTGATAATATCTGGCTTTAAGTAGCCATCTTCTACTAGTATATCTACCACTTTTTTAAAGACTGGAACAGAGGTTTGAGCCGAAAACTGCGACTTTTTAGGCTCTAAAACCCTAACTGCTAAGTTATATCTTCTGTTTTTATCGTTTGCAAATCCTATAAAAGAGGTGTTGTACTTTTTAACATACTTTCCACCCTCAACAATATGGGCTGTCCCTGTTTTACCACCTATCTCTAAGCCATCTATCTTTGTTTTAGTCCCTGTTCCTATATTTACCGTTTGGACTAAAACATCTTTAACACGACTAGCGGTTTTACTCTCTATTACTCTAGTTGGCTCATCTTTGTGTGCTTCAATAAACCTTCTTTGCGAATCTATAAACCCTTTAACTACACTAGGATTTAACATCTCACCATTATTATTAAAAGCACTATATGCCCTTAGAAGTTGCATTAAGTTTGCCCTCATTCCATACCCATAAGCTACTGTCGCTTTATAGACTTCACTCTCAAGCTGTTTTGGGTGAGGCAAGGAGCCACTTTGCTCATAAGCTAACTCTTTTATAGATGGTTTTGCAAAACCAAACTTAGTAAATCCACTCGCCATATCGTTTGCACTTAGTTTTTGCGCCATCTGTGCTATTGCGATATTTGATGAGTGGATTATCGCCTCTTGAGCCGATAGCCTATCAAACTTATGCTCATCTGTGATAAATCTTTTGCCTAACTTATATCTACCATTATGTCCATCTATCATATCATATGGGTTTATAAGGTTTTTATCTAAAAGCAAGGCATATGTTATCGCCTTTATAACACTTCCAGGTTCATAACTATTTTCTATGATGCCATTATTTAGCGATGGGTAATCATCTTTTTTTATACTATTTGGATCAAACCTATTTGATGAAGCTAGTGAGAGAATATCACCATTTTTACCATCCATCAAAGCTATCATAATCTCTTTGGCATCTAACTCTAGCTTCATCTCATCTAACATCTTCTCTATCTTAAACTGTAAAGCTACAGGTATAGTTAGCTTGATATCTAAACCATTTTCCTTTGCTCTAGTAAAACTATCTGCATTTAGCAAAATATAACCATTTGCATCTCTTTGCCCTTGTACTAGCTCATCTTCTTTTGCCACAAGGTCATCATCAAAGCTCTTCTCTACACCTTTGATCCCTTTTGAGTAGGCATAATCACCATCTACAACTCTATTTATATACCCAACCAATGGGGTTAGAAGATCTCCATGATTATAGACTCTACCCTCACCATTTTCAACAATATTTAATCCTTGAACAACTCTTCTACCGCTATTTTGGTTCTCGATTTGTACAAAAACCCTCATACGGTTTAGCTCATAGGCAAGTTGCTTTAGATACTCCGCCTCTTTTTGAGCTATGGAGTAGCTAAGTGTTAAGACACCTTTTTTACCATTTTGCATCTTTGGGTCTATCTTCATATATAACTCATTTGGCTCCATACCTGAGTAGATACTAAAGAGTTTTATAAAAAGATCTTTTTTATTTGGGTCTAGATAGTGTGTATTTATAACGGCACGATATAGTTTTTGACTTGAAGCTATAGTGTAGTTATCGGCACTTATTATAGAGCCTCTTGTAGCTTTTGATGTCTTTTTCATATATAAATAAGGTAAATCTCTATCATAGATCGATATATATAGAGCAACACCTAAAAATATCAAAAAACCTACACTTAAGATGATGAAAAGCAGTAGAATTTTATTGATTTTACCTTGTGAAGAGGCGTTCATAGATTACATTTGAGTTTTGCTTAGATCTTTATAAGCATTTAGAGCCTTATTTCTTATCTCTAACATAAGCTTCATGCTAATCTCTGCTTTGTTTATAGCTAGAGCTGCTTGATGGAGATCTTTTATAGAACCAGTCGCTAGTTCGCCAACTAACTCTTCACTCTCTTTGGCTAGTTCATTTGTATCATTTAGAGCAGACTTTAGCACATCGCTAAACCCCTCACCACCTATAGACTTAGTATCGTTTTTAGTGTTTAAAAGTTCGCTAGAGCTTATGCTACTTATATTTTTTATATTGTCCATATCAATCTACCTTATGCCTGAAAAAGGCTTATAGCACTATTTGCTATATTTTTTGTACTCTCAAAAGCGGCAACATTTGCCTGATAACTTCTTGTTGCTTCTACCAAATCGGTCATTTCTATAACTGGATTAACATTTGGGTATGCAACATAACCATTTATATCCGCATCTGGGTGTGCTGGGTCGTATTTCATAATAGGCTCTCTATCATCTTGAGATATCTTATCGACTGCTACACTCATTATAGCAGGATTTACCTTTAGCCCTTTTAGCCCCTCTTTTAGCGGGTCGCTATAGCCTATAGAACCATTTTGCTTATCTAGTGCTTCATTAAAATACTTTGAAAAATCGACTGCTTTAAAAACTACCTCTTTTCTTCTATATGGCCCACCCTCATCTGTTCTTGTGGTATGAGCATTTGCTATATTTTGCGAAACAACATTTACTCTAACTCTTTGAGCCGATAATCCATAGCCACTTATATCAAAACTACTTAAAAAATTACTCATATTTAACTCACTTTAGATGAGGAGTCTATAACACTTTTATATATAGCTTCCTCTTTTTTTATTGCATTTATAAGAGCATTGTACATGATTGAGTTTTTACTCATCTGTGTTGTCTCAACATCTAAGTCGACACTATTTGCATCATTTCTAGCTAGATGACCATCTCTAAAAAATAGTTTTGCACTCATTGCACTATCACTTTTTAGCGGGTCTAGGTGCATTGAAGATGTTTTTGCCATCTTTAGTGAAGTATCTGGTTTTTGATTTTTTGCCGCCGCTAGAGCATCTTCAAATGCTATATCTCTTGGTCTGTAGTATGGGGTATCTATATTTGCTATGTTAGATGAGATAAGGTCTTGTCTGAGCGATCTATAATCTAGTGCCACAGTTGCTAGTTTGTGATTAGCCGATATCTCCAAAGCCATAGGTACTCCTTAAGTTTTAACTCTTTTGACATTAAAAGCAAAAATAGTTCCATTATGCTAAAATCTCACTATGATTTTACAAAGAGAGTTTTTGGCATCATCAAAATGTAGCTATTTAGAAAATAAAGAGCAGACACTTCACTACAAAGTACTTGAGCATTGTGAGACTCATGAGTGCGAAGCTTTAGTAGAGCGGGGATTTAGAAGGTTTGGTGCCTCTTTTTTTAGACCAGTTTGTGATGGTTGCGATGAGTGCAAAACTATAAAAATAATCGCCGATGAGTTTGTATTTAGCAAAAGTGCTAGAAGAGTGCTAAGAAAAGCAAAAGATATCACCACTCACATACAAAAACCAACTATGAGCAAAGAACACCTAAGGCTTTTTGAGAAGTACCATCTACATATGAGAGATAAAAAAGGTTGGGAGTACACAAACATAACGCCACAGCACTACTACAACTCATTTGTTGATGCTCATCACGATTTTGGGTATGAGATTTTATACTTTTATAAAGATGAGCTTATAGGGGTTGATCTTATCGATATGTTAGATGATGGGATCTCCTCTATATACTTCTACTACGACCCAGATTTTAGCCACTATGCTCTTGGTAAGCTCTCGCTATATAACCAGATACTTTTATGTAAAAAACTCCAAAAAAGGTGGGTTCACTTAGGCTACTATGTAAAAGATTGCTCATCTTTGAGCTATAAAGCTGAGTATAAACCATACCTTACACTTAGAGATAGACCCCTTTTAAGCCAACCGTTTGTATATGATTTGATATAATCACACCCATGAAAAAGATACTAAAAGAACTGATCGTATATATCGCAATATTTATAATTTTAGCCCCGATTCAACATGCTGATTTGCTAAGCTCGCCTATGCAAAGAGTCTCTATGATGGTAGAACAACAAAACTATACACACCCTTTTATATGGGTATTTATCGTCTATGTTTTAGTGGGGATTTTTAGGATATTTTTAAACTATATACTAAAGTTTAGAAGACCTAAGAGTTAGCATATCATCATTGCTAACTTATAGCTTTTTTTAGGGGAGATATTGAAGATTTTGATTTTTCTAAAAAGCTACATAAAAAAATTGGCAAAAATGTTAAAAAAGCTAGAAAACAAAAGAAGATATCTCAACTAAAACTAGCATATGCACTAGGGTATAAATCTGTATCGCCTATATCGAGTGCTGAAATCTATTACAATAAAATCCACTTCAACATAGAACAGTTAGTAAAAATAGCTTATGTTCTAGATGTCCCCGTAGCAACACTCTTTGAAGATATAATTTGAAAGTTTTTAAAAAAGATAGAGCCACAAAGGCTCTATGTGTGGTAGTTAAGCGTTTCTCTTTTTGATAATCTCTTCAGAGACATTTCTAGGAACTTCTTCATAGTGATCAAACTCCATAGAGTAAGTAGCTCTACCTTGTGTGGCTGAGCGAAGATCTGTTGAGTAACCAAACATTTCAGATAGTGGAACAAAAGCTAGAACTATTTTATTTCCTGCTCTATCATCCATACTATTTACTTGCCCACGACGACGGTTAAGGTCACCAATAACATCGCCCATATACTCTTCAGGAACTTCAACTTCAACTTTCATCATAGGCTCAAGTATAGCAGGGTTTGCTTTTTTAGCAGCCTCTCTAAATGCCATAGATGCAGCAAGTTTAAATGCCATCTCGCTAGAGTCAACCTCATGGTAAGAACCATCATAAAGTGTTATCTCAACATCCTCTATAGGATAACCTGCTAAAACACCTCTAGCGATAGCTTCAGTTAGACCTTTTTCTACAGCTGGGATATACTCTTTTGGTATAACACCACCTTTGATCTCGTTGTTAAACTTAAATCCGCTACCAGCTTCAACAGGATCAACCTTGATAAATACATGTCCAAATTGTCCACGACCACCAGATTGTTTTGCATACTTGTACTCTTGATTTACTGAGTTTTTGATAGTCTCGCGGTATGAAACTTGTGGTGCACCAACTTCTGCTTCAACCTTAAACTCTCTTTTCATCCTATCGACAATGATCTCAAGGTGAAGCTCACCCATACCCGCGATGATAGTTTGACCTGTCTCTTCATCTGTTGAGACTCTAAAAGATGGATCTTCTGCTGCTAGTTTACCTAGTGCTATACCCATTTTCTCTTGGTCTGCTTTTGTTTTTGGCTCAACCGCAACAGAGATAACAGGCTCAGGGAAAACCATACGCTCAAGTACAACTTTATCTGCTTCATTACAAAGAGTATCACCAGTTGTAGTATCTTTTAGTCCCACAACAGCAGCAATCTCACCTGCATGAACCTCTTTTATCTCTTCTCTTTTGCTTGAGTGCATCTTCATGATACGCCCGATTCTCTCTTTTTTGTTTTTAGTAGAGTTTATAGCATAAGAACCAGACTCAAGTTTACCACGATAAACACGGATAAATGTAAGTTGTCCAACAAAAGGGTCACTCATAACTTTAAAAGCAAGAGCAGCAAAAGGACCATCATCAGTCGATGGAACACTTACCTCTACATCCTCATCATCCATCATAGTACCTCTTATATCTGGCACCTCTTTAGGGTTTGGAAGATAAGTAACGATAGCATCTAGAAGTGGTTGGATACCTTTGTTTTTAAAAGATGTTCCACAAACCATAGGCACAACATACATACCTATACAAGCAGCTTTTATACCTTTAACTAGCTCATCTTGTGTTGGCTCTTCACCACCTAAGTATTTTTCCATCAAAGCTTCGTTACAATCGGCACCACTAATGATCTCGATCATCTTTTCGCGGTACTCATTTGCTTTATCTTGCATAGACTCTCTTATAGGTTGCTCTTTGTACATAGCCCCTTGAACTGGATCTTTATCCCAGATTTTCTCAGTCATAGTTACAAGATCAACTACACCCTCAAAGTCATCTTCTGCACCGATTGGTATCTGGATAGCTACAGGATTACCTTTTAGTCTCTCTGCGATCTGTTTTTCAACATTATAAAAATCTGCTCCAACTCTATCCATTTTATTTACATAAACAATAGATGGAACACCATAACGATTTCTTTGTCTCCAAACTGTTTCAGACTGAGGTTGAACTCCACCAACAGCACAAAATACCGATACTGCACCATCAAGAACTCTCATAGATCTCTCAACTTCTATAGTAAAGTCAACGTGGCCTGGAGTGTCGATAACATTTATCTGTTTACCGTTCCACTCACAAGTAGTAGCAGCAGAGGTTATAGTGATACCTCTCTCTTGCTCTTGCTCCATCCAGTCCATAGTAGCAGTACCCTCATGGGTCTCACCTATCTTATGTTCTCTACCTGTGTAAAATAAGATTCTCTCTGTAGTAGTTGTTTTTCCAGCATCGATATGTGCTGCAATTCCTATATTTCTTACATCTTCTAGTTTATGTGATCTTGCCATAGTATTTTCCTATTACCAACGATAATGAGCAAATGCTTTATTTGCTTCAGCCATTTTGTAAGTATCTTCTTTTTTCTTATATGCATTACCTTTTGAAGATGCTGCATCCATTAACTCATTTGCAAGTCTCTCTGCCATTGTTCTTTCGTTTCTTTTTCTAGCTGAGTCTATTATCCATCTTATAGCAAGTGAAAGCTGACGAACTGGGCGTACCTCTACTGGAACTTGATAAGTAGCACCACCTACACGACGACTTCTAACCTCTAGTAGTGGCTTGATGTTTTCCATAGCATCGTTAAATGTATCGATACCACTCTTCTCACCACGAGAACTGATTAAGTCTAATGCACTGTAGATAATCTTCTCAGCGACTGACTTTTTACCATCATACATAATTTTGTTGATGAACTTTGTTAAAATTTTAGAACCATAAACTGGATCTGGCATTATCTCACGAACGGGAGCTTTTCTTCTTCTCATTGATTTTTCCTTACTTCAATTTTATAAATTTACTCAAAGTCTTTAAATGACCCTGTGCAACTACTTACTTCTTAGCTTTTGCTTTTTTAGTTCCGTATTTTGATCTTGAAACTGTTCTATCTTTAACACCTGCTGTATCTAGTGCACCACGAACTATATGGTATTTAACCCCTGGTAAGTCTTTTATACGACCGCCACGAACTAAAACTATAGAGTGCTCTTGAAGGTTGTGACCCTCACCCATGATGTATGAGATAACCTCAAAACCTGATGTTAAACGAACTTTAGCAACTTTTCTAAGTGCCGAGTTTGGTTTTTTAGGTGTTGTTGTGTAAACACGAGTACAAACACCACGACGTTGTGGACAAGAATTTAGAGCTGGTGATTTTGATTTTACAATCACTTTTTTACGCTCTTTTCTAATCAATTGATTAATTGTAGGCATACAATTCCTTTACTTAAATTTTCCAGTAGAGTCTATTACCCCAAAATCGGGGTAATATAAACACGAAATTTTAGTGGAATATTGATTAAAGATAGCTTATTTTAAGAAAAGATTAATGTATAAAAATATGGGTGTGAAGTTTTTGAGTAAAACAAAAGTAGAAAATCTACTTTTGCTCCTCTAAGATAACTTTTTTATCTTTATAGATACCAGTACCAACAGGTATAGTTCTACCTATGATAACATTCTCTTTAAGATCATTTAGATCATCTATTTTAGCACTAACTGCTGCTTCTGTTAGAACTTTTGTAGTATCTTGGAATGATGCAGCTGAGATTATACTATCTGCACTAACTGCGGCTCTTGTGATACCAACTAAGTATGGCTCAGCTATAGCTGCTCTACCGCCTAATCTTGTTATTTTCTCATTCTCTTGATAAAATTTATTTTTAGAGACTAAATCTCCAGCTATAAACTTAGTATCTCCAGATTTGATAATTTTTACCTGTCTTAACATCTGAGTAAATATAACCTCTATATGTTTATCGGCGATATTTACCCCTTGAGTACGGTAAACTTGCTGAACTTCACTTATAAGGTAGTTATACAGTGCTTTAACACCCATGATCCTAAGCACCTCATGAGATGAGATGATACCAGTAGTTAGCCTCTCACCAGCATGAACAAAGTCACCACTATTTACAACAGGAGTATATGCTTTATCGACAAAGTACTCTTTTACTATCCCGCTTTCATTTGATACTATAATACGAACTTTTCCTCTTAAAGGTTTACCAAAAGATACTATACCATCTATCTCAGAGATAGAAGCGGTCGCTTTTGGACGTCTACCTTCAAAAAGCTCACTAACTCTTGGAAGACCACCTGTAATATCACTAGATTTTTGTGATGCTTTTGGAGTTTTTGCAATAATATCTGCAACCTTAACACTCGCTCCATCTTCTATATATACAGATGTTTTTGGTTGCATTGCATAACGGATAAGCTCACCATTATCACAAGCTAAAACTACAGTTGGTTTATACTCACTTGGTATATGCTCATTTATAGTAAGTCTAGTTTTACCACTAAGCTCATCAAACTGCTCAGTAGCTGTTACACCAATGATGATATCTTCAAACCTAACAACACCGTTTGTCTCAGAGATAACAGGGTTAGCATATGGATCCCACTCAGCTATAACTGTAAAATCTTCATTTTTTGGTTTAGCTACAACAGAACTCGCCTCAACTTTGCTATCATCTTTGGCTACTATCACTGAACCTCTAGCTATATAGTGACGAACCGCTTCACGGTTATTCTCATCTATAATGGTAGCAAATATACCTTTTTCTTTTACCTCAGCTCCAACCTCTAGCCCTTCAAATCTCTCAAGATAGTCACCTTTTAGTATGTAGTACTTTATAGTTCCTCTCTCTTTAGCTACTATCTTTTGAGTTACAGGGTCACCATCTGCAACTAAAACTTCAGCTGCATAAGGGATTTGGCTTGGTACATTCCAACCATCTTTGATGGTCTCAACTATAGACTCTAGCTCTTTTACTTCACTTCCACTCTCGTAAGGTAGATAGTATTTTCCATCTATTTGACCTGCTATACCTGCTAGTTCATTTGGTTTTGCTATCTCATTTTTTCTAAGTGAGTATCTAGTAACTTTTTTATCTTTTGAAGTTACACTTACAACAACCTCATCATGTATAGTTTGTATATCTACAATACCATCATAAGGTGCTTTGATACGAGGCTCAACCAAAAGTACCGCCGCATTTCTTCTATTTGCTACTATATGCTTACCATCTTTTGAAGTGTATGCTTTTAGGTTATAGTAACGGATAAAACCTTCGCGATCGGCTACAACTTGTCTCTCTTGAGCAGTTGAAGATGCTGTACCACCCACATGGAATGTTCTAAGTGTTAGCTGTGTTCCAGGCTCACCGATAGACTGAGCAGCAACTATACCTACCGCTTCACCTGTACGGACTAGCTTTCCTGTTGCAAGGTTTACACCATAACAAAGCGAACATATACCATTTTCACTTTTACAAGTTGTAGGGGTTCTTATATATGCTGTTTTTATCCCTGCATCTGATATAGCTTTTGCACTAACCTCATCTAGTAGTGTCCCCTCTGCATAGAGTATCTCATTGCTTATTGGGTCTATGATATCATCTGCTAAAACTCTACCATTTAGCCTATCTTCTAGTGGCTCTATGAGTGTATTATGACTTGAGATATCTGATATCTCTATCCCCTCATGTGTATGACAATCGTGTTCTACTATCTTAACATTTTGAGCAACATCGACTAGCTTACGAGTTAAATACCCAGCATTTGCTGTTTTTAGTGCGGTATCTGCTAGACCTTTTCTAGCACCGTGAGTTGAGATAAAGTACTCAACAACATTAAGACCCTCTTTAAAGTTTGAGGTAATCGGTGTTTCAATAATCTCACCGCTAGGTTTAGCCATAAGCCCTCTCATACCTGCAAGCTGTCTAATCTGTGCTGCTGAACCTCTAGCTCCAGAGTCTGCCATCATGTGGATTGAGTTAAATCCATCTTTATCGTTTTGTACAAGAGATAGCATCTCAGTTGCTAGAGCATTGTTTGTATCTGTCCAAACATCGATGATTTTATTATATCTCTCTTGCTCTGTTAAAAGACCCGCTTCAAACTGTTTTTGTATCTCAAATACTCTACTTTTTGACTCATTTATTTTTTTATCTTTTCCATCAGGAACTATGATATCGTCTATAGATATAGATATACCTGCTCTTGTTGCATGTTTAAAACCTAGATCTTTTAGGTTATCTAAAAATCCTGCTGCAACACTAAGTCCACCATGTTTTTGTACATAATCGACAAGCTCACCTATAGCTTTTTTCTTCATAACTTTATTCCAAAGCTCTTGAGGGACAAAGCTTGGAAGTATCTCTTTTATTAGGAGTCTTCCTGGAGTAGTATTTATAACTCTACCATCATCTCTTGTTCTAATTTTTGCATGGATATCTAGTGCATTGTGCCAAATAGCCATCTTAATCTCATCTATATTTGCATATAGTTTATTTGAGCCTTTTACATCATTTTTTTCCAGTGTTAGGTAGTAAATCCCTAAAACCATATCTTGAGAAGGTGTAGCTATAGCTCTACCTGATGCTGGAAGCAAGATATTCATAGATGCCATCATAAGCACTTTTGCCTCAGCTATAGCGGCTGAGCTTAGTGGCACGTGAACTGCCATCTGATCCCCATCGAAGTCGGCATTAAAAGCGGCACAAACAAGTGGATGAAGCTGTATAGCTTTACCCTCTATAAGTTTTGGGTGGAACGCTTGGATAGATAGCTTGTGAAGTGTAGGTGCACGATTAAGTAACACTGGATAACCATCAACTATCTCAGCTAAACACTCCCACACTTCATTTGTTTTATCTTCTATCATCTTTTTAGCAGCTTTTACTGTTGTTGCATAACCTTTCTCTTCTAGCTTTGCTATAAGGTGTGGCTTGAAAAGTTCTAGTGCCATTTTTTTAGGCAATCCACACTCATCCATCGATAGATTTGGTCCAACAACAATAACAGACCTTCCAGAGAAGTCAACCCTTTTACCTAGTAGGTTTTGTCTAAATCGCCCTTGCTTACCTTTAATGATCTCGCTAAGTGATTTTAGTGGCCGTTTATTTGCACCTTTTACTGCATTTGCTCTTCTACCGTTATCAAAAAGTGCATCGACTGCCTCTTGAAGCATCCTTTTTTCATTTCTAACAATAATCTCAGGTGCCTCAAGCTCAACTAATCTTTTTAGCCTTTGGTTTCTGTTTATAACTCTTCTATAAAGATCATTTACATCTGAAACAGCAAACTTTCCACCATCAAGTGAAACAAGTGGTCTAAGATCTGGTGGAAGAACTGGTAAAACAGTTAGCATCATCCAAGCTGGGTTATTTCCAGAATTTAAAAACGACTCAATAACTTTTAATCTTTTTGCTATAGTTTTGCTTTTTGCTTCACTTTTAGTCTGCTCAAGCTCCTCTTTTAGTGAAGAGAAAAGCTCAACCAAGTCGATATCTTCAAGTAGATCTCTAACAACCTCACCACCCATTCTAGCTTTAAAGCCACTTATGGAAAATCTTTGACTTAAGGCTCTGTATTGCTCCTCATTTAGTACATCATACTTTAAAACAGGAGTTTTACCCTCAGCATCATAAACCGCATCAGCACCATCTTCAACTATGTAAGCCTCATAGTAAAGTACCCGCTCAAGGTCTTTCATCTTGATGCCCAGTAGTGTTCCTATCCTTGATGGTAGTGAACTAACATACCATATGTGAGCAACTGGAGTAACTAAGTCGATATGTCCCATACGGGTTCTTCTAACTTTTGTGCTTGTTACCTCAACTCCACACTTCTCGCACACGACACCTTTGTATCTCATCTTTTTGTATTTACCACAAAGACACTCATAGTCTCTAACTGGACCAAATATTTTTGCACAAAAAAGCCCATCTCTCTCAGGCTTTAGTGTTCTATAGTTTATAGTTTCAGGCTTTTTAACTTCACCATGACTCCATGATAGTATCTTCTCAGGAGCAGCTAAGCGAAACTGTATCTGCTTAATATCTGTCGGTCTATTATCTTCATTAACTTCAATAGGTACTAATTTACTCATCTTCTTCTACCTCATCAAATATTTCTACATCAAGTGCCAATGATTGTAGCTCTTTTGTTAAAACAAAAAGTGTTTCAGGGATGCCCGATTCTGGCACCAACTCACCTTTGGTTAGTGCTTTATATGCTCTAAATCTACCATCAACATCATCAGATTTGATAGTAAGCATCTCTTTTAGAACTGCACTAGCACCATAAGCCTCAAGAGCCCAAACCTCCATCTCTCCAAATCTTTGTCCACCAAATAGTGCTTTACCACCAACTGGTTGTTGTGTAACTAGTGAGTAAGGTCCTGTACTTCTAGCATGTATCTTCTCATCTACTAAGTGGTGGAGTTTTAACATATACATATAGCCAACATTAACTCTCTCTCTTATCTTCTCACCTGTCCTACCATCATAAAGAGTTGTTTTTCCATCGCTATCCATCTTAGCCATCTCAAAAAGCTTCTCAAACTCTTTTGCATTTACACCCTCAAAGATAGGAGTAGCAAACTTAACACCTCTTGACCAATCTCTAGCATAATCGATTAGCTCATCATCGCTTAGTTTAGATAGCTCTTTTTTAGCATCCATTAAAGATGCTACATCGGCTATTTCGATCATCTTATCTCTTAGGTTTTTTATAAACTCTTTTTGTTTTACATCAAACTGATCTTGTATCTGACGACCTAGCTCACGACCTGCCATACCTAAGTGCATCTCAAGGATCTGACCAATATTCATACGAGATGGAACACCTAGAGGATTTAGACAAATATCTACAATTCGTCCATCTTCAAGATATGGCATATCAACCTCTGGAACTATAGTAGAAACTATACCTTTGTTACCATGGCGACCCGCCATTTTATCACCTATGCGAAGGTCTCTTTTTGTAGCTATATAAACTTTTACAAGTTTTACTACACCATTTGGAAGTATGTCATCTTTTTCTAAGATAGATAACTTCTCTTCATGTTCATCTCTAAAGGCTCTTTTTTCCTTTTGGAAATGGTTTTTTAGTTTATTGTACTCTGACTGAATCCCTTGAGAGAAAGATTTTATGATATTATTGAGTGCAAAACGGTTAGCTTTAGCTATATCTGACTCTTTTACTCTATCACCCGCTTTATACTCTGTCTCATTTACTTTTGCATCAGCCTCTAGCACTTCAGATGTTAAGAGTTTTGATATACGAAGCATCTCCTCTTTGTCTATCATAAGGAGTCTCTCATAATGCTCTCGCTCTAAAAAGTCTCTCTCTTCTTGCTCTAGCTTTAATGCTCTTGCATCTTTATCGTAACCTTTTTTAGTAAAGACTTTGATATCTACAACAACACCCTCCATACTCGGTGGACAATATAGCGATTTGTTTACAACATGACCCGCTTTTTCACCAAATATTGCACGAAGAAGTCTCTCTTCAGGAGTCGGTTTAACCTCACCTTTTGGTGAAACTTTACCTACTAGTATCATCCCTGCTTTTACATTTGTACCGATTTTTACGATACCACTCTCATCTAAGTGAGCTAAATCCTCATCTCTAACATTTGGTATATCGCGAGTTATCTCTTCAACACCATGTTTAAGCTCTCTAGCTTCAAGCTCTTTTTCATATATATGGATAGATGTAAAAGCATCTTCACGGATAAGCTTTTGACTCATTACAATAGCATCTTCGTAGTTATAACCATTCCATGGCATAAAAGCTACCATCGCATTTATACCAAGTGCTAACTCCCCTTGTTCCATATTTGGACCATCTGCTATGATCTGACCCGCTTCTATCTTTTGACCCGCTTTAACTATAGGTTTTTGTATAAAAGATGTGTTTTGGTTTGTTCTTAGGTTTTTTTGCATAGGGTAGTAGTCTATGTAGATATTTCCACCCTCTTCACCCATAATATATATATATCTAGCATCAACTTTTTCAACAACACCACCACGAGTAGCCTTTACACACTCCCAAGAGTCTCTAGCTATATAGCTCTCAACACCAGTTCCAACCATAGGTGCTTGTGGTTTTAAAAGTGGCACTGCTTGACGCTGCATGTTCGAGCCCATCAAGGCACGGTTAGCATCATCATGCTCTAAAAATGGTATAAGCGATGCTGCAACACCAACAACCATTTGTGAAGATAGATCGGCATACTCACAATCTTTAGCTTGTGCATACTCTATCTCACCATCGATTCTAGTAACAATCATATTTTCTACAAACTGACCCTTATCGTCTAGTTTGTTTGATGCTGTTGCTATCCTTTTACCCTCTTCTTGAGTAGCTGTTAAGTAGACTATCTCATCAGTTAGTTTACCCTCACTCATAACCTTATAAGGAGCCTCTATAAAACCATGCTCATTTACTTTTGAGTACATAGCTAGAGTGTTGATTAGACCAATATTTTGTCCCTCAGGTGTCTCGATAGGACAAATTCTACCATAGTGAGTTGGGTGAACGTCCCTAACCTCAAATCCAGCTCTCTCTTTAACTAAACCACCCTCTCCTAGAGCTGAGAGTCTTCTTTTGTGAGTTATCTCAGATAGTGGGTTTGTTTGATCCATAAACTGTGAAAGTTGCCCACTTGCAAAAAACTCCATAATAGTTGAAGTTATCATTTTTGAGTTTATAAGATCGTGTGGCATAAGCTCAGCTATAGGACCACTAAGTGTAGATAGCTTATCTCTTATAGCTTTTTGCATCTTAACCAAACCACTATGAAGCTCATTTGCTAACAACTCACCGATAGATCTGATTCTTCTGTTACCTAGATGGTCTCTATCATCTATATGACCTTGACCATTTTTAACCTTGATCACATACTTAACAGACTCTATAATATCTTCATGAGTTAAAACCGTAACATACTCAGGGACATTTAAACCTAGTTTATGATTCATTTTCATACGACCAACACGAGTTAAGTCATATCTCTCTGGATCAAAAAATAGTTGATTTACAAATATTTTTGCTGCCTCTTTTGTTACAGGCTCACCAGGTCTCATAACTTTATAGATACGAATAGCCGCAAGGTCATTCTCATCTTCTATCTCTTCAGTTTGTCTTAGAAGTTTTAGTGAATCAACATCAGCATTAAAAGCATTTATGATAGACTCATCAACACCCTCAGCTAAGTCATTTGCTATACAAAACTCACCTATGCCGACCTCTATAAGTTTTTTAAGTTTGCTCTCATCTATAGGTGTCATAGCATCAAATAAAACCTCACCTGTTTCAGGGTCAATAATACTTTTTGCTAAGTGTCTATCTAGTAGCACCTCTAATGGATACTCAACATCACTTAAGCCATCTTCTTGAAGTTTTTGAGCTTTTTTAACAGATAATCTTTTACCAGCCGCTAATATAACCTTACCTGTTGAAGCATCTACTAGATCATATATAAGTCTACTTGCATAATCTTTTGGATTAAATGGCATTATATATTTGTTATCTACAATCTTTATGTTTTGCAGTGGATAGAAGAGTTTTAACACATCTTGTTTTGAGTAACCAAGCGCTCTAAACATAATAGTTACAGGAACTTTTCTTCTTTTGTTTATCCTTACATATAGTATATCTTTAGGATCATACTCAAAATATAGCCATGAACCACGATCTGGTATGATTTGCCCTGTATATATAAGTTTAGCACCAACAGTGTTTGATTCCTCTTCTTTAAAGATAACACCTGGTGAGCGGTGAAGCTGATTTACAACAACTCTCTCAACACCATTTATGATAAAAGATGTTCTATCAGTCATCATAGGGATATCACGAACAAAAACAGTCTGCTCTTTTATATCTTTAACACCAAGTTTCTCTTTAGTGTTATCATCTCTATCCCAAAGTACAAGACGGATTTTAAGCTTTAGTGATACTGCATAAGTAAGCCCTCTCTCCATACACTCACGAACAGTATATTTAGGCTTAACTACTTCACTACCTAAGTACTCAAGAGTTAGTCTATTTTGTGCATCATTTATAGGAAATATTGAGCCAAAAACTTGCTCAACTCCACTTAGGGTACGATCTTTCTCTTCGATCATTAAAAAGTTATCATAAGAACTTTGTTGAAGTTGCAAAAGATTTGGTACTTGAATTTGTTGTGGGATTTTGGAAAAATCTACACGAAGGCGGTTTCCAGATTTTAAAGTATTTAACATAGGCTACCTCGATGAATTTTATTATGCTTAACCGCTAGATTAAGATATTGTGCTAATAATATTAGCAAGAATATTTAGCTTATAAAGCCAATTTATCCTACAGTGCTTATAAACAACATAAGGGCACTTTCATAAAAAGAGTAATCTCTTCTTATAAAAGCACCCGAAAAAAACGGGTAAAAACCCGTTTTAAAGTAAAATTATTTTAGTTCTACTTTTGCACCAGCTTCTTCTAGCTCTTTTTTAGCTGCTTCTGCTGTCTCTTTATCTACACCCTCTTTTATAACAGATGGTACATTTTCAGTTGCATCTTTAGCCTCTTTTAGACCTAAACCAGTTAATGCACGAACAACTTTAATAACATTGATCTTTTTATCACCTGCATCAGTAATAACAACATTAAACTCAGTTTGCTCTTCAACTGCCGCAGCACCTGCAACTGCACCACCTGCAACTGCAACTGGCTGAGCAGATACACCAAACTTCTCTTCAAACTCTTTTACTAGCTCTGATAGCTCAAGAACTGATAAACCTGAAATAAACTCTAAAACATCTTCTTTTGTTATAGCCATAACATTCTCCTAAATAATATTTTTATATAAAAAAGCTCTATTAAGCTTCCTCTTCTTTTTTTCTTCTAAGTGCATCAAGACCGATAGTAAAGTTTCTAACAGGTCCCATCCAAACAGAAGCAAGCATACCAAGTAGTTCTTCACGACCTGGAAGTTTAGCAAACGCATCAACTGTAGCAGCATCAGCAGCTTCACTATCAATATAACCAGCTTTAACTACAAATTTATCGTTAGTTTTTGCAAACTCAGATACAATTTTTGCTGTAGCTATCGAATCAGCTCCCCAAACAAGTACATTTGAGTCTTTTAACTCAACACCGTTTAGACTTGCATTGCTTAGAGCGATAGTAGCTAGTGTATTTTTAACTACTTGAACCTTAGCATCTTTAGCTTTTGCTTCTTTTCTAAGTTTTTCAAGTTCGCTAACACTAAGACCTTTATAGTCACAAAATACAATCGCACTAGCCTCTTTAAATTCACTAGAGAGATTCTCTATAACCTGCGCTTTTTGTGTTTTTGTCAATTTATCTCCTTTCCAGACTGCATAGATAATAAATATCCAACTTCAAATAGGAAATTAAGCCTAAGCACCTATTATCTTTAGTCCATAAAATGCAGTTACTTAAAGGTAAGTAACTTGTTAATGCCCTAAAAAAAGGGCACTACAAACTACTTAAGATCTGCTAGCTCCATGATATCAAGTTTTATACCTGGACTCATAGTTAAACTTAGAGCACCATTTTTGATATATCTACCCTTAACAGTTGATGGTTTTAGCTTGTTTATTGCTTTAGTAAATGATACTAAGTTCTCTGCGATTTTATCTGCATCAAAACTAGCTTTACCGATACCTGCATGGATATTTCCCTTTTTATCAACTCTAAAGTTTACTTGTCCACCCTTTAGGTTGTTAACTGCTTGAGCAACATCTGGTGTTACAGTTCCAGTTTTAGGATTTGGCATCATACCTTTTGGCCCAAGGATACGACCGATTTGTCCAACTAGACCCATACAATCTGGTGCTGCAACAACTATATCAAAGTTAAATACACCCTCTTTTACTTGTGCAACTAAATCATCAGTTCCAACTATATCAGCACCTGCTGCTTTTGCCTCATCTGCCTTAGCACCTTTTGCAAAAACTGCAACTCTAACAGTTTTACCTGTACCATGAGGTAAAACAACTGCACCTCTTATCATCTGATCAGCATGACGAGGATCAACATTAAGGTTTAGTGCAACTTCAACTGTCTCATCAAACTTTGCACTCACTAGTGACTTAACTGTTTCGCTAGCCTCTTTAACACTGTAAGATTTGTTTTTATCTAGTTTTTCTACTAACTGTTTATATCTTTTGCTCATTTTCAAATTTCCTTTACAAATTCTGCCACAAATATTTATATCACTGTGGTTGATGATAATATAGTTTTACTCAACTATCTCTATACCCATAGAACGAGCTGAACCTGCAACACTTTTTGCTGCCGCTTCTTTATCGCTTGTGTTCATATCGACGATTTTTCTATCTACTATCTCCATTAGCTGTGCTTTAGTAATTTTACCCACTTTGTTTTTTAGAGGATTATCTGTACCTTTTTTAAGCCCTGCTGTTTTAAATAGCAACTCTGTAACTGGTGGCTGTTTTGTTACAAAAGTGAAGCTTTTGTCTGTATAAACAGTGATTATAACAGGAACTTTAAACCCCATCATATCTTTTGTTTTTTCGTTAAAAGCTTTTGTAAACTCAACAATATTTACACCTCTTTGACCAAGAGCTGGACCTACTGGTGGAGCTGGAGTAGCTTTACCTGCTTCGATTTGAAGCTTGATATAACCTTGTATCTTCTTTGCCATATTTTTTCCTTTTCTTAAGATTAAACTATTTTTTCAACTTGTGTATATGATATATCAACAGGTGTTGATCTACCAAAGATAGAGACATTTAACTTTAAAGTACCATGAACTAGATCATACTCATCAACAGTAGCAGTAAAGTTAGCGAACGGCCCATCAATAATACGAACAGACTCACCCGCATCAAAAAATACTTTTGGCTTAGGTGCTGCACGATTATTTACTAAGTTAAGAATTATATTTATATCGTGTTCGCTTAGTGGTGTTGGTACATTTGCCTCACCAACAAACCCTGAAACTTTAGGGATGCTTTGTATTATGTGCATCACCTCTTTATTTAGATCTATCCTTGCAAAAACATATCCGCTATACAAAGATCTCTCAGAGATTTTTTTCTTACCATCTTTAACCTCTATAACATCCTCTGTTGGGACTATTACATCGGTTATGATATCTTGAAGCTTCATCTCTTCTATCAGGTTTAAGATAACCTGCTTAACGGTCTTCTCATTACCATATGTTTGTATCGAGTACCACTGGTGGTTTGTAGTTTTTTCTTCCATCATAAGCACCTTATCCTAAAATTAATGACATAACTGATGACATAAGCAGATCAACTAGTGCTAAAAATGCAGTTATAACAGCTACAACAATAACAACCGATATATATGCCTGTCTAACTTGATTTTTAGTAGGAAATATTACTTTCGCTAACTCAAGTTTTGCATTTTTAAAATGTGTCGCTAATTTCATTAAAGTTATCCTAGATAGTATTTGCATTTATTATAAGTAAAACTTAAAAGTATCACTAATAATAAATGTGGCAGGCGTGGAGAGACTCGAACTCCCATCACTCGGATTTGGAATCCGATGCTCTAACCATTGGAGCTACACACCTAAAATGATGGTCAAAAGTCCATCAAGCAACAACTTATGATACTAACCTCTAAAAATTTAGAGGTTATATATCTTAAAAAGGTCTATAAAACCTACAGTTTCATCTCTTTATGTAGAGTATGTTCGCGACAAAATTTACAATATTTTTTCGCTGAATACTTCTCAGTATGAGTTTTTTTATTTCTAGTTGTGTGATAGTTGCGTCTTGTGCACTTCTCACAACCTAAATGTATTGCTTCTCTCATCTTAAACCTTTATACTTTAGAATAATCTGCTTAGCAAATTATGCTAGAATCTCAGCAACTACTCCAGCACCTACTGTTCTACCACCTTCACGGATAGCGAACTTAGTACCTTTTTCCATAGCGATTGGGTGGATTAGCTCAACATTGATACTAACATTATCACCTGGCATAACCATCTCAGTACCTTCTGGTAGAGTGATAGCACCTGTAACGTCTGTAGTTCTTACATAGAATTGTGGTCTATAGTTGTTGAAAAATGGTGTATGACGACCACCCTCTTCTTTACTTAGAACATATATCTCAGCTACAAACTTAGTGTGTGGAGTTATAGATTTTGGTTTACAAAGAACTTGACCTCTTTGAACATCATCTTTACCTATACCACGAAGTAAGATACCGCAGTTATCTCCTGCTTCACCTTGTTCCATCTCTTTACGGAACATCTCAACACCTGTTACAGTTGTTGTTTGAGTGTCACGGATACCAACGATCTCAATAGTCTCACCAACTTTTACAGTTCCTCTTTCGATACGACCTGTAACAACTGTACCACGACCAGAGATTGAGAAAACATCCTCGATTGGCATTAGGAAATCTTTTTCTGTTTCACGAGTTGGCTCAGGGATATAAGCATCAACTTCAGCCATAAGTTTTAGAACTTTTTCTGACCAAGGACCTTTTGTACCAGCTTTTGCCTCTTCAAGCGCTTGAAGTGCTGAACCTGCTACGATTGGAGTATCATCACCTGGGAAATCATAAGTACTTAAAAGCTCACGAATCTCCATCTCAACTAGCTCTAAAAGCTCCTCATCATCAACCATATCTTGTTTGTTCATAAAAACAACTATATATGGAACACCAACTTGTTTTGATAGAAGGATATGCTCTCTAGTTTGTGGCATCGGGCCATCTGCTGCTGAAACAACTAGTATAGCTCCGTCCATTTGAGCAGCACCTGTAATCATGTTTTTAACATAGTCCGCGTGACCTGGGCAGTCAACGTGTGCATAGTGACGATTTTCAGTTTCGTACTCAACGTGAGAAGTAGCGATAGTTATACCTCTTTCTCTCTCTTCTGGTGCATTATCGATTTGATCATAATCCATCATTTTAGAACCATTTGCTACCGATAAAACTGCTGTAATAGCAGCTGTTAGTGTAGTTTTACCATGGTCAACGTGACCGATTGTACCGATGTTAACGTGCGGTTTATTTCGCGTAAACTTTTCTTTTGCCATAGCCTTAGTCTCCTCCGACTTTAAATATTTTGAATAGAAATTGGAATTTTACCCAAAAATTATTCAATTATTGCTTAAAATACTTAAATATGCTTTAAATGGAGCTCTTGAGCGGATTTGAACCGCCGACCTCTTCCTTACCAAGGAAGTGCTCTACCCCTGAGCCACAAGAGCTTGATTAAGCAATAATTGAATAACTCTTAAAAAAATCATTAGTATTAGTGAAGAAATATATAGCGATTATATATTTAAGTAGAAGTAATTCGTTTGAATCTATACTTCAGCTTCCAGATTAAGTGGAGCGGGTGAAGGGACTCGAACCCTCGACCCTCAGCTTGGAAGGCTGACGCTCTAGCCAACTGAGCTACGCCCGCATCTACACTACATGGTGGTGAGTGGTGGATTTGAACCACCGAACCCATAGGGAGCAGATTTACAGTCTGCCGTCGTTGGCCACTTGACTAACTCACCTATATTCTATCTCTGGTCTAACACTGTTTCTAATATTCAAATTTCAATGGTGCCGACACGAGGACTTGAACCCCGGGCCTGCTGATTACAAATCAGCTGCTCTAGCCAACTGAGCTATGTCGGCATCGAAATTGAAGCAGAATTATAGTTAAATTGCTTTATAATGTCAAGAGTTTTTTAACAAATAAGGATTATTTTGAAAGATTCTCAAAACTATATAGAAAAAAAGAGTTTTTTTAACTCACTAATCACGCTCTATGGGCGAAATGTAACCCTTGAGGTTTTAGAAGATAGAACCATATCTATACACAAACTTCACCTATCATCATCAAATAAAACAGACGGTATTGTTGATAGGATAGTTACTCTTGCCAAAAAAAGGGGTGTAGAAGTAGCTTATCATACCAAAGAGGCACTAAGCCATATAAGTAAAAACGCAAAACAAGATCAAGGTGTAGCGATCGATATAAAAGCACCGCTATATAAAAATGCAAATGAGCTAAAAGAGCTAGATAGTTTTAGGTTAATAGCTTTAGATGGGATTCAAAACCCACAAAATTTAGGGCTTATTATCCGCTCATGTGCTGCTGGAAATATCGATGGGATCATATTGCCAAAACTAAATAGTGCAAAAATATCACCATTAGTTATAAAAGCTAGTGCGGGGACACTTTTTAGATTACCCATATACCATTGTCAAAAACTAAGCGATATCTTAGAGAGACTTGATGCTAAAACATATATACTTAGCTCATCTGCTAAAGATAGTATCTACACTTTAAGCTCATCAAAAAAAGAGATATTTGTACTAGGAAATGAGAGTGATGGGGTAAGCAAAGAGGTTGAAAAACTTACAGCTCATAAACTATACATACCTATGCAAAGGGGAGTTGAGTCGTTAAATGTCGCTATGGCTGCTACGATTTTGGCTTTTTTAGTCCCTTAGTGCTTTAGCATCTGGGTTACACTTTAGCTTATGAGCCATATCTACCTCTTTAAAACCATCTATCTTGCTAAGTGAAGCTATAGTGGCATTGCGAAAACTCTCGCCTTGATTTAAAAAGATTTTAAAAAGATTTTGATAGAGTGCTAGTCTAGTTGCTAGAGCCGTTGAGTAGGTTGTTATTATGCCATCGTTTTTTATAAGTTTTTTTATATCGCTAAAGTACTCTTGAGTCCATAACATAGGGTTTGTTTTTGGTGAAAAAGCATCTTGATAGACTATATCTATATCTTTTAAGCCCTTTATATACTCCCTTGCATCACCTACAAATAGCTCTATATTTACACTATCATCTCTATAGAGTCCATCTTCTACTAAGCTATACAAAATGCTCTTAAAAGGTTCAAGCTCTTTTGGGTAGATAAAATCTTTGAGCGATAACAAAAGTCTCTCATCTAGCTCTGGAGAGTAGATATTTACAACTCCCCTATAGCCTATCTTTTTTGCATAATATAGTGTTGCTAGAGTGTTAAAACCTAAGCCAAAACATATATCTAAGATATTTAGTGTTTTTTTGTGTGATTGTAGCTTAAAAGCGGGGATAATATGTTTATTTAACGACTCACTTAAAGCCCCATCTTTAGTGGAGTGATAATGCTCATCGTACTCTTTTGAGTAAGCGGTATAGCTCCCATCAGCACTTAAG
The DNA here is from genome assembly GCA_041672945.1 of Sulfurimonas sp. Classification (GTDB taxonomy): domain Bacteria; phylum Campylobacterota; class Campylobacteria; order Campylobacterales; family Sulfurimonadaceae; genus JBAYBZ01. The sequence continues at coordinate 26,355 of JBAYYR010000003.1, forward strand.
ACTAACACTAAAGACCCGCACCCCACATATGCATCTTTTTACCTATGATAAGATCATATCCACCTACTATATCTATGTTATTTGGGCTTCTAAACTCATGGTGCTGTAGCAACTCATAGGTATCTTCTAACACTAAAGCTCCCTTTTTTTCAAGCAAAACAATATACCCTGCATTTGCTAAAGATGTATATATAGTTTTTAAAGCCCTTTGCTTATCATCAAGTGTTAAAAAAACATCTTGAAGCAAGACTACATCGTACTCTCGTGGCTTTAGTCTTAGGAGTTGTTGCTCATCTAAAGATACTATTAGCTCAGCTTCAACCTCATCTAACATAGACTCTAGCTCATCTTTTAATCTACTCATCTGCTTACAAACTAAAAGGTATCTATTGCCAGGGCGGGGGCGAAAAAGCTCTCTAATATGCAAGTTCATTTAGCTCTTTAAAAAGATAAGCCTCTAGTATATCATCGACACTTTTTTGATGATGTGCTACTAAAACCAACATATTTTGCTCTATAAAAGGCCAAACATATTCACTATCGTTTGAGACTACAACTATATGGCTTAGCTCCTCAAACTCATCTGATTTAGATTTTATAACACTTGAGATTACCCTACCCTCATCTACATCTAACTGAGCCCAAAACTTAGCCTCATCTATCTTTGCTATAGATGAACTACTTAGCTCCTCACCATCAAGCGGTATCATGATAAACATTAGCTAACCTTATTTAAATCTAGTTTTATAGCTTCATTATCCATCACACCTACACCGCTATTTAGCACATCTGATGCTATCTGCTTTGCCTCATCTAGTGAGTGCATTTTGTATGTTCCGCACTGATAAATATTTAGCTCTGGGATATCGCTTTGCTCTTTTACATCTAAAACATTTTGCATAGAGTTCATCCAAGCACTCTGAACATCGCTATCTTTTGGAGTCCCTATAAGACTCATATAAAACCCTGTTCTACACCCCATAGGTGATATATCTATAATCTCAACACTGTCTGAGTTTAGATGATCTCTCATAAATCCTGCAAAAAGATGCTCAAGTGTGTGGATACCTTTTTCACTCAAAATACCCTTATTTGGCACAACAAATCTAAGATCATAAACACTAATATCATCACCTTTTGGGGTTTTCATAACCTTAGCTAACCTTATCGCAGGGGCATTCATAATGGTGTGATCTACACAAAAACTATCAAGTAGTGGCATATAAATCCTTTTTAGATAGGATTATAACAGATTTTAACTTCATAAGCAGATAGGATGGATCTTAAACTCTCTTTAGTATTTCGTGCCATTGATCTTGGTAGAATTATGATGGTTCTACAATATGAAAACCTTGGTGCAAGGGGCATATAACTACTTTTCATCAAATATAATAGTTTTTATCGTATAATAACATATTATTATATGGGGTGAAATTTATGAATAAGATTAGTATAAAAACAAGATTAGTGCTACTAGCACTTATACCTACTGTAGCTATTTTGATACTAGTGGCTGGGAGAATCTTCCATGATTTGAGTGTAAGAGAAGATATCATCGACACAAAATACAAAATAGATGAGAGCCAAATCGTGGCAAATATCGTACACTATGTGCAAGTAGAGCGGGGACTTAGTGCTGGTTTTTTATCTGGTGGGTCTAAAAACCACGATGAGCTAACAGAGTTAAGAAAAAAGGTAGATGAGTCTGTAGCTAGTGCTAGAAAAATCTTTGCTGATAATAGCAACGATACAGATACACTAGATGCACTAAAAGATATAGCAACTACAAGAGAGAACATCGATAGTAGAAAAATAGATGCCGCAACATCGACTGCTATATACACAAAAACCATATCGGCTCTTTTAAAAAAGAGTGTTCAGATGCCATCACTCATAAGCGATAAAGATGGTAGAAATATCATACAAGCATATACTCATCTAGCCTTAGCAAAAGAGTCTTTAGGTCAAATAAGAGCGACACTAAATGCTATGTTTACAAACGGGACATATGATGGCAAATCTTTTTTTGCCTTTGCTGCTTCGCTTAGTTCGTATGAGCTAAATATTGATAAATTTTTAGCACTTAGCACTGATGAGATAAAAAGTATCTATGATAAAAACTTTAAAGCAAATGAGATAGATGAGACCTTTGCTATGATAGAACTTGCTAAAAATGCAAACTCAGAGCATGGTTTAGATGTAGATGCAAAGCACTGGTTTGCTAGTGCATCGGTATCTATAAATAAGCTAAGAGATGCTGAGTTAGGACTTTTTGAGAGTGTGCAAACCCTTATAGATAAAAAAATCTCAGACTCTACTCAAATGATCATTTATCTTTGCATAGGGATAGTTATCGGTGTTTTTGCTTTTGCTTTTATGATTTTACTCATCATAAAAAACTCAGTTATAACCCCTATAGATATATTTAAAAACAGTATGCTTCATATCGCTACAAACCACGACCTAACCGCTACTATGGAGGAGGGTACCCCGCGAGAGCTATCTGAGATGGCGACTACTTTTAACTCACTCATACTAACCCTAAAAGATCTTGTCCAAAGTGCCAAATCAAGCTCAGATGAAAATGCCTCTATAGCCTATGAACTCTCATCTAGTGCCGCTAATGTAGGCAAAAGTGTAGAACAAAGTGTCGCTATCATAGAAGAATCAACAAAAGATGCAAATAGGCTAAAAGATGAGATAACCATAGCTATAGATGAAGCAAATAACTCAAAAGAGCAGATTATAAAAGCAAATGATAACCTTGTAGAGGCCAAAGATAATATCATCGAACTAACAAAAAAAGTAAATGAGAGTGCAGAGTTAGAGATAGAGCTATCTAACCGTATGCAGAGTCTATCTGCTCAAGCTAGTGAGGTTAAAAATGTCTTAAATATCATATCTGATATAGCAGAACAAACAAACCTACTAGCTCTAAATGCAGCGATAGAAGCAGCAAGGGCGGGTGAACACGGAAGAGGGTTTGCGGTGGTGGCTGATGAGGTTAGAAGCCTAGCTGAGAGGACTCAAAAAAGCTTAGGTGAGATAAATGCTACTATAAATGTTATAGTTCAATCGATAGTAGAAGTAAGCTCATCTATGGAAGATAACTCAAAAGAGGTTAGAGAGCTTTCAGATAGGGCTAAAGATGTTGAACTAAAGATAAACGATAGTGTTAATATCGTAAATAATGCTACAATAGCGACCCAAAACACTGTAGATGACTTTGTAAAATCTGCTAAAGATGTAGAATCGATAGCCCTTAAGATTGGCGATATCAACAAGATATCATCAACAAATGCTAGAAGTGTAGAGGAGATAGCAGCAGCGGCTGATCATCTTAGTTCAATGACAAAAGTGTTAAATGACAAGCTTGAAATATTTAGAACCTAACAATATCATCCTAATAGGTGCCTCAACAGGGGGACCTAGCCTTATACAAAAAATCATCTCAAACCTACCACAATTAGGCGATGTGTCGATAGTTATAGCACAACATATGAGTGAGGGGTTTATATATAGCTTTGTAAAAAGGCTAAAAGAGCTTAGTAAAAACAAAGTAGATGTTATAGATGATGGTATGGCACTTTTGGGTGGCGGTATATATTTTTGCAACAAAAACACTAGAGTTTATGAGGCTAGAGATGGGTTAAAGTTTAGTGTAGATGAACTACCTAGCACTTTTTCATACAACCCGAATATATCAAATGCTTTTAGCTCATTTGCCCCACTAACTAGCAAGAAAAATATCACCGCTTTTATACTAACAGGGATAGGTGATGATGGTATAAATGGAGCAAAAGAGCTATGTATGTCTGGAGCCAAAATCATCACTCAAACCCAAGAGTGCGCTGTGGTAGATGGGATGCCATCTCGAGCAAGAGAAAATATAGGTAAGATCAAAATCTGCTCTACAAAAGAGATAGAAGATATCATTATGGAGTTGGTAAATAATGTTTAGTTTTTTTAGAAAAAAAGATGTGCAAGAGCCACAAACTACTAAAAAGTGTGTAGTTGAAGAGTTTGAAGATGTCGCAGGTGTCGCTAGATACTTTAAAGATGAGACGGGGGTTACATTTGATAATCAAGAGTCTATCTTAAAAAACAAACTAAAATCGTTTTGCAAACAAAGAGATATTTGCTCATTTGATGAACTTTTAAGCAAGATAGATATAAATAGTACTCTAAAACAAGAACTCATAGACACCCTAACTACAAATGAGACATTTTTTTATAGAGAGTTTAAGCAGATAAAACAACTAGTAGAGCTTGTAGAACAAGATAGCAAAAAGGTTGATATACTCTGTGCCCCTTGCTCAACTGGCGAAGAGCCTTATAGTATAGCTATAGCACTGCTTGAGGCGGGAGTTAGTGAAGATAGGTTTAGCATAGTAGGGATAGATATAAACCAAAGTGCTATAGATAAGGCAAAAGAGGCGGTATATAAAGAGAGAAATGTAAGAAATCTCTCAGATATAGTGCTTCAAAACTACTTTAGAAAAAGTGGTGATGAGTTTATACTAAATGATAATATATCCTCAAAGGTAAGCTTTAGAGTGGCAAATATCTTTGATAATAGCTTCAAAAGTATCGGCAAGTTTGATTATATATTTTCAAGAAATATGCTTATATATTTTGACTATGAGACAAAACTAAAGGCAAAAAAGATTTTAGAATCTTTACGAAAAGATGAGACTCATGAGGTATTTTTTGGTCATGCTGATCTGTTTTGAAGTAGCTTTTTAAACTCATAAAACTGCGGGTATTTTACGATTTTCCCATCACGATTATCGACTAAACCATAACCTGTGGCTATTAGTTGGTGCCAAAAAACTTTTTTTATCTTACGACTCTCTTTTGCGATACTAAAATACTCAAGCATATATTTTGTATATTCTTCATTTGTTACACACTCTTTTTCACTTGTTGGTGCGTATGGAGCAGTATTTTTTATAGGCCAATTTGTCTCAGTGATATAAATATCATCGCTTAGAGTTTTTGGGCTTAGCTTAACTAAAGAGAAAAGCAAATCTATCTTATTTTTCAGATCAAAAAAACCGTATTGTTTGTTTTTTGGACTCCCTCTTCTATCTACATATAAAAGTGCTGAAGTTGCATCAAACTCTAACTTTTGCATATTAAACATAACTCTTGCATTGTAGTAGTACTCAAAATCTATAACAGATGGACCTAAAAGTTTTATATGTTTAAACTGCTCATCTCTTACACGGGCGATATTTTGAAAAAACGGTATATATTCCCTTTTTATACTAAAAAATCCCCATTTTAAGCGGTTTATTGCATTGCCAACTTGAAACTCACTACTTATGCCATCAAATTCTCTAAAAATCTTAGCTATATTTTCTCTAAGAAGCTCACCATTTTCTATATGTTCTCTATCTTGAATAATATTTATAACTATATTTTTTTTACTAGTTTTATTGAAACCTTTTGCAAACTCTACATACTTATCTAAGTTTTTTATATCACTCAAAAATACTCTTATAATAAGATTTTTAACCCCTAACTCCTCAACTAAAGCAAACTGCTCATCTCCTTTGTCAAGATTTACCCCCAAACCTACAAGCTTCCCATATGAACTACTATTTTGACCTTTAAAAAACTTCATCAAAACTGTGGCAAGAGGAAGTATGTAAAGTGAAGTAAAAAACATCTTCATATAGTCATTTAGGTAATGACTTCTAACCCGTTTTTTAAAATCTCTGTTTTTAATGATAGCTGGTTGATCTGAGTAAGTATCCCACTCAAAAATGCCATCAAAACTAAGATCACACTCATTGTAAAACTGCCTAGCAAACTTCTCCCACTGCTTTTTTATCTTGATAAGTGAAAAAAACTTCACCCTTGTTCTTAGGTAAGATTTTAGGTTTTTTTCATATCTTCCGCCCAAACCATCGATGATTGTAAACCTAAATCTACCCTTTTCATACTCTTGAAGCAAAACATTATCTAAGCTAACATCTAAAAACAAGATAGTGTACTTAAACACATACCCTTTTAACTCCTCAAAAAGAAGTAAAAACTCATCTTTAGTTAAAACTTTTTGCCTTATAGCATCTACTAGCATAGTTGAGTTTGAGCCATCAAAATCGAGTATTCGCTCATAAACTAACCCATCACCTAGAGAGGTTTTAATTTTTCCAAAGTACTTTGCCATATGTTTAAATGGCACATCTTTAGTTTTTATATACTCAAAGTAACTAAACTCAAGCTCATTTTGATCATCGCTACCTATACCGCTAACTTTTATGATTTTACTGCTATCTTGTGGATGGATATAAACCTCTCTTTGCCCACCTCTAGCAAACATCTCCTCTTTGCTTAAAACAACCTCACCCATATAAAATCTCTTTTAGTTTGCTCTCTATCTTTTGATAATCATCTCTTGTGTAGTTTGCACCTAACATAAAGTTATTTTGATTTTCTTCATCACTTATAGTTGCCCATCTTTTACTACTTGCAAATAAGCTATCTCCAAAAAAAGATAGTGTTTTTGTATTTGTCAAACCCGCTAAGTGCATAGGTCCTGTTGAAGTGCTTACAAACAAAGAGCTACTTGCAATATATTTTGTAAAATCAAGCAAAGTCCCTTTTGAGTCATAGATGGTAGCTTTAAAATCTAAGTTTTTTTCTATATACTCTTTTGATTTACCATCATCTGGACCAAAGCTAAAAACTATCTCATAAGAGCTATCTTTTATACTTCTTGCTAGATTTAGATAATCATCTAAGCTTAAGTTTCCATCACTGCTTCCACCAAATCCTGCATGAAAAATAACTCTTTTTTCTCTTTTTATATCAAGGTTTAAAAGCGGTCTTTTAAAGTCTAGTTTTATATCAGGAAAAATTGCTTTTGCTAAGTCAAGATTATATTGCCACTCTGTTTTTTCTACCTTGCTTCTTCTTTGTTTTATCCGTTTGTTAAATAAAAATTGTGCAAGTTTTGTTGCTGGAGCAACTCTTTTTTTTATGCCACTTTTAAACAAAAGCTTTGCTAAAGTGGTATCTATAAAGCAAGATATACTTGCATCAAAATTTTTTGATTTTATATCTTCTAGAGTTTTTTCTAAACTGTTTTTATCATATAAAATCACATCATCGATAAAGTTTAAACTTTTAGCAAATTCATAGTTTATCTTTGAAACAAGTGCTGTTAATTTAACATCTTTATACTGCTCTTTTATAGCTTTAAAAAGTGGCAAACTCACTACAAAGTCCCCTATTTTGTCGTGCCGTGTTATAAGTAGGTTCATTTTTTACTCTTTTTTGCTTCAAGATTTAGCTCATATAGTTTTATATACTTATAAAAATTTGTTACAAAATGTGAAAAAGCGATAACAAGTCCTACATATCCATCTCTAAAACCTTGTTTAAATATGTAAGTTTTTATAAATGAATAAAGCCCATTAAAAAATGCTTTTACAGGGCTTGAGCTTTTTTTGCCTACATTATTTGTGGCAAACAAACTTGAGTATCTATCAGCTTTTATTATAAACTCACTAATGCTATGGTAGCTATAATGCTCCACATTTCCTTTTAGCTCTTCAAGTTTTAAACCATCAGTTATGATATCCTCATGAACATCATTTGAGTTGTATCTTGTGATAGTTTTGTTGTAAAGTCTTTTGATTTTTTGATTATTCCAACCACAATATTTAACTTCTGTATCTTTGTAAAATGCTTTGAAATTGAGTCTATAAACAGTTTTTTCATCTAAGTTTTTATTTTTTAACTCATTTAAAAGCTCTACATCAACAACTTCATCACTATCAATTATAAGTATCCAATCATTTTTAGCAAAACTAGCAGCTCTATTTTTACTCCATCCAAAACCTCTAAACTCACCCTCTACTAAATTTACATTCTTAAAGCTTTTTGCTATTTGCATCGTTTTATCACTTGAGCCATTGTCATAAACCACAACATCGTCAAACTCTACTAAGCTTTTTAGAGTTTTTTCTATCGTTTTTTCACTATTTTTCGCTAGTATAACAGTACTTATTTTCATTTTTTACCTAGCCCTTTTGTAAATGCTTTGAACTTATATTTTAAAATTTTATCAAATCTAAAAATCTCATCGGCAGTTTTTAAACCATCTCCATCGACTCTATAAATCGCTCCATTAATTCCATCAAAATCTTTGTGAATTGCATTTCCTATACGAAAATTATATTTATAATATTTTTTTGCCTCTTTTAATATATCTTGATTATATTTTCCAAAAGGAAATACAAAACTATCCACTTTAACACCTAGTTTTTCTTCCAAAATCTCTTTTGAAACTCTTAGTTCCAAATCCAAATCAACACTATCTTCAAGCAGATTTATATGAGAATGTGAATGCGAAGCAAAAGCGACCAAACCACTATCAAACATCTCTTTTAGCTCTTTATATGTACAAAATGTTGCTTTTTCATAGTTAGAAAACAAATCATTATGCTCAAAATTCATCCTATCATCAACTTTCTCATCTGTGTCATCTAAGATATATTTTGAAGGAATTGCCAAAAGTGCTTTTAGATTGTATTTTTTTAGAAGTGGAAAAATAAGAAAATAAAAATCGGCATAAGCATCATCAAAAGTTAAACAGATGGTTTTTTGCCTAATCTCTTCGCCTGGGAAAATTGATATAAAATTCTCTTTTATATACTTTAAATGCTCTTTGAAAATAGCCAAATCGTTTGAACATCTATCACTATTTACATGGTGATACATAACACTAATCAACAACTTCTATCCCTTTTAGTCGCTTTTTAAAGTTTATCTTTGCTTTATGGCTATGTGAGAGCTTAAGTGCTTTTTGCATTAAAAAATCCTCACCCATACCAGAGACTTTTGCATACTCTTTTATGATGATTTTTAAATCCTCATCTTTTGCCCAGAGTTTAGAAAAGTTTTTCATCCTAAGCTCATTGCAAAGTGGTCGAAATCTCATACGATTTATATCTACTATCTTAAATATATAGTTGCCATTTTCCTCTTTTATAAGGATATTTCCAGGGCTAAAATCTAGATGATAGATCTCATTTTCATGCAAAGAGTAGCTAAATCTTGCAAAAGCTTTAAAAATCTCATCTTTATTTGGAAAATTTTTCTCTAAAAGTGGCTCTCTAATAGTAAAACTATAGTCAAACTTTTCACTCACAAAGTAGCTATCATTTAATAACCCGCTTTCAAAAAACTCTATATAGCCTATCGGTTTTGGGGTAAATGAGCCGATTTTAAGAGCATAGTCGTACGATTTTTTGGCTTTTGAGCTTCTAAAAAAAGTGTAGATGAGTCTATTTAAAATGTTTGGAACTTTAAAAGATTTTACAACCACATCTAAGCCGTTATGGTTTATAACTTTTATCTCATTTCTTGCTTTGTGTATGGTGTTTTGGTTTTGGTCAAAAAACTCTCTTATGTTTTGTAAAAAACTCTCAAAGCTTTTAAATTCACTATTTAGTTTTAGCAAAAAAACCCTTTTTTAGATAATTTTATCTAAAAACGATTTAATAGCTTTTTAACTCCAACTTTTATACAATAAAGCCCAAAAGGTTAATTTATGGAAGAAAAAAACAGGATAGTAATAAAAGTAGGGAGTGCCGTTTTAACACAAAACAACGACATAGTAAAACACAGAATGTTAGCTCTTGTTAGCCTTGTGGCTAAACTTAAAGAGACTTTTGATGTTATCTTGGTTAGCTCTGGTGCCGTAGCATCGGGATATAGCGCCCTAAGACTAGATAAATCAAAACAGATAAGTAAAAAAGCGATAGCCGCTACAGGGCAGCCGATACTTATGAGTAGTTATAAAAGAAAATTTGATATTTTTAACATAGATACAGCTCAAATCCTCCTAACAGAAGATGATTTTGACTCAAGAAAACGGACAAAAATGTTTCAAGAGATCATAGGGGCTTTGCTTGAAAACAACATCTTACCTATAGTAAATGAAAACGATATCTCATCGACTCCAGAGCAACTTTTTGGGGACAATGACCAACTCTCAGCTCATGTTGCAGAGGTGCTTAATGCCGAACTTTTAGTGATATTTAGCGATATAGATGGCTACTATGACAAAAACCCTAGCGAGTACGAAGATGCCAAACTATTTAAGGTGCTAAACTCCATACCAAAAGAGGCACTAGAGCAAGAGGCATCGCCAAACGATGAGTTTGCAACAGGCGGGATAGTGACAAAACTAAAAGCAGCCGATTATCTTCTTAGAAAGAACAAAAAGATGTTTTTAGCAAGTGGTTTTGATCTTGATTATACAAAAGATTTTTTACTAAAAGGCTCACACACCAAAGGGACACTTTTTACACCAAAAGAGCTATAAGTTTAGCTTTTATAACTTTTTTTGTTACAATAAGAGCAGTTGTAATATCAAAAGGGAGGTGTTTTGAAGTTAGCAAGATTTAGTAGATTTGGGTTTTTGATGGCGGCGGCGGGAGCTGCTGTAGGGCTTGGAAATATCTGGAAATTTCCCTACATTACGGGTGAATACGGTGGTGGTGCTTTTGTAGCAGTCTATCTTATCACGGTTATTTTGATAGGCTTTAGTATCATGATAGCTGAGATGAGCATAGGTTATCTTGGGCGAAAAAATTGTGTCGATAGTATAATCACACTAGCCCCTAAAAATAAAGGCTTTTGGAGCATAGTCGGTTGGCAGGGTATGACGGGTGTGCTTATTATGAGCTACTACTCTGTTATTATTGGCTGGATTTTGTACTACTTTGTGCAGATCTTTATAGGACTTCCATCATCAGTTGATGAAGCAAAAACTCTCTTTGAACATATGTACCACAAAGAGCCATTTACTCAGATCTTCTACCACACTATCGCTTTTTTAGTTAGCGCCGCTGTTGTTGCTAAGGGGATTAAAAGCGGTATAGAGAGGTTTAATGTTATACTTATGCCACTACTCATAATCATACTTGCTATCATGTTTATATATGCGATAAATCTTGATGGTTTTAGCAAAGCTTTTACATATATGTTTTACCCCGATTTTTCTAAACTAACCTCAAAAGCCCTCACCGTTGCTGTTGGTCATGCTTTTTTCACTTTAGCACTTGGGTTTGGTGGCATTATGATATACTCCGCATCACTCCCAAAAGGCTCAAATCTAGTAAAATCTTCTATATTTATCATAGTAGCCGACACCCTTATAGCCCTTGTTGCGGGGCTTATACTCTTTGCTTTACTTTTTGAGTTTGGCTCAAAACCAGATCAAGGTCCTGGGCTGATATTTATCTCACTCCCTGTTGTGTTTTATGAGATGGGTTTTGTTGGTAGTGTATTTGCATTTATGTTTTTTATAGCTCTCGCTTTTGCAGGACTAACCTCTGCGGTTGCCTTGATGGAGCCTATGGTTCAGTACTTTGAAGACAAAACAAAACTCTCAAGAGCTAAGATATCTTATGGAGTTGGTTTTTTCTTCTACCTTTTGGGTATCTTAGTCATCCTCTCAAATATCGATGCTACAGGCGAGTATCTAACATGGGGCAAGAGAAACTTTTTTGATTGGGCCGATTTTTTTACATCATCGCTTTTACTTCCACTAGCAGGTCTTATGATGGCGATTTTTGTTGGATTTGTAGTTCAAAAAGATAGACTCATCTCACTTTTAAAGCCTCAATTAGGGAGATATTTTGAGTTTTGGTACTTTAGTATCCGCTATATAGCAACCATATCTTTGGCTTTGGTTTTGCTAAACCTACTTGGAGTGATAGAGTTTTAGTACTTTATATCTAGCCTACCTGTCATAGGTGTAGCATCACTCTCCAAAAATTTTAAGTTTTTTTTTAGCTGTTCCATCGAGATAAAGGTCTCATCTCTTAACTCTTTTACAACATCACTAGCCTCTTGCATAAGAGCTATAGCACTTTGAAGTTCACTCTTTTGTGTATGCTGGGGGATTGATTCTAAAAGCTCCTCTAAAAGAGCTGTATCTCGCTCAACTATAGCGACTTTTAGTCTATTTAACCAAATCTGCATCTTCTCTCCATGTCTCAAGTAAAACCTTAAACACACTACTAACCTCATCTATCTTAGTCGCGGTTGAGCTTATCATAGCCTCATTTAAAAGTTGTATCTCGTAGTTATATAAGCCATTTAAATACTCTGCCATACTACCTTTTTGGCTCATATCTAGAGTGCTTATAAGCTCGGTGATGATAGCGATAGAGCGGTTTATCCAGTAGACTTTTTTCTCGATATCGCCATCACCTATAGCCTTTTTGGCTTGTGAGTTAAAACGAAGAACCCCCTCATAGAGCATCTCTATAAGTCTAGCTGGAGACTCTATGGCAACACTGTTTTGTGCATAAGCACTTTGGGCTTGGTTTTTATACATCGACTCTCCCACTACTAAGCATATTGTGCTGCTGTCATTTGACTAAACATAGATGAGACATTTTGCATTTTTGCTATCATGCTATCATAGGCTGCATATTGCCTTTTTAGTATATCATACCTTGCATCTAGCCTCTGAGTTGCTGATTTTTTCCTATCTTCAAACATCTCTAGATTATCATCTGTAGATTTTTTATACTCATCTAAAATCTTACCTGTCCCTAGATACGAATCGACTTTATCAAGCATCTCGTTAAATGCCCCTCTAGTGTCGGTTGTTGTGCCATCACCATTGTTAAACTTTCCGCCCGATAAAAATGCTTCAACATTTGCTGGATTTTCATCTAGTTTTGCTTGAAATATATCTTTGTTAAACTCAAGCTTACCCTTATCATCCATAGTAAAACCATAATCACCGAGTTTTCCACCACCCGCACTCTCAACTAGCTCTTGAAGATCTCGTCTTAGGTCTTTTATGACACTCTCATTTGAGAAAATCCCTCGCTCATCTGCATCTTGAGAAGCTTTTGTTAGGACATTTAACTTAGATAGTGCGGCATTAAACTTATCGGTAAAATCCTGCATACCTTTTAAAATCGCACCATTATCGGTAGCTATGTTTACCTCTGAAGTGCCTGTTTTATTAAGAGTTAGTGTGAGTCCATCTATAAGATCATCTACTTTATTTGAGTCTCTTTGAATATCTACACCGTTATACTTAAATATAGCACTTTGCCCCTCTTGCACTCTTGTTAAGTTTGTAAATGCACTTGCATCTGCTAAGTTTCCGCCCTCATCACTCATAGTGATTTGGTTGTTTGCACCCTCATTTTTAGATGATAAAAATAGTGCAAACTCACCATCGCTTATCTGAACAACAGTTGCACTTAAGCTCTCTTTTGCCTCTTTGTTTATCGCTCTAGCTAGATCTTCAAGCGACATATCCTCATCATAATCGACACTGTACTCTTTGTCACCTATGTTTATCTTAAGCGATCCGCTACCATTTGCTATGGGGTCTGTTTTTGAGCTAAAAGTACCACTTTGAACTACCTCTTTTGTAGCTAACTGGCTAACTTCTAGTGAAAAAGATTGAGCCGCAACTCCAGATCTTACACTAACTGCTACATTTGCATCGCCACCAACACTAGCTTTTCGCTTATCATAATCATTACCTGCACCAAGATCAGCTAGTGAGTTTTGCAGATCGCCCATAGTGGTTCTTAGTGAACTAAGTTGAGTCTGCTTATCTTTTTCAGCCGCGATATCGAGTGTAACTGGCTTTATAAACTGGTTTTCATCAACTGATCTTAGTTGATCTAGTACATCTTGAGTAAGGATATTTGATCCTGCTCCTAAAGAACTTATACCCATTTTAAATCCTTTTAATTTTCCTTAGTTTATATATCGACAATAAGCCAAATATCTAAAGAAATGGCTATTTTTTGAGTACTTTTTTACCTCTTGTTAGAAGTTTTTTTACCCTTTTTAGGTTTGATTTTATAACTTTTTTTCTTGTCTTACCACTAGAGCTTTCAAGAAGCTCTTCTAGTTTTTGTGCTTTTGCTTTTAGTTTTGAGACTATTTTTTTAACTTTACCTCTTTTTAGGTTGTCCTTTTTTAGGTATTTTTTTGCTTTTTGTAGTACTTTTGCTTTCATTTTTGATCCTTTTGGCTGTTGTATAAAAAGAGTATCCCCGATATCTCAACTAGCTTTTTTTGTATAGAATAAGCCGTAGCACTATCGTTCATAAACGATGTTGCCATTGTCGCTGTTATTTTATGATCACGGATGAGCTTGTCTATCTCTTTGCTACTAGCCATACCGTTTTGTGCTAGAGTTTTTTTAATATGCTCCATCTGCCTTGAGCGATCCTCTTCTTTTTCTAGTGAAGCTAGAGTATTTATATCTATAAATATCTCGGCCAACTCGATTCGCAGTACATTATACTCTATCTTTATAAATTCATTTTTGCTTTTTAGGTAGTGGTTGATATTTTTTTGTATATCTCTTGTATCTTTTAAAACCTCAACCAAAAGTGCGGCACTCCTTTTAAGCTCACCCGCCTCCTCTTGCTGAAAGTCAAACATATTCTCTTGTGCAAATGTTGTGTACTTTATGATTTCACTATAAAGCACCTTTAGATCTCTTTGGTATATCTCATCTATATTTGTATCTATCACACTAAACTCTTGATTTAGTTGTGCTAAAAGTGAGTCTTTACTTAGATTTGTTGTGTGTAAGTTTATAGCATGAAGCATAGCTTTTTGGGTCTGCTCATATAGGTTTATAACCTCTTTTCTTGTTGCTGCTAAAGATATATCGGGGCTTGATAAAACTCCCTCTGATAGGTACTTTGGTTTTGCGGCTGAAGATATTTTTGGCTTTATGGTTTTTTCCAATATCTCTACCATTTTAGGGATAAAAGGGACTAAGATAGTTATGCCAAGAACTCTAGTTAGTGTTAAAAAAAGTGCTAGTTTCATACCATAGTTTTGCTCATCTATACCTAAAAGTGGAGCCAAAAAGTCTATAATATCTCTTAGCTGATATATAAATATAGTTACTATAAGTGCTGTTAGGATGTTAAATATAACATGAGAAGCGGCGACCCTTTTACCGTTTTCATTTGATGCAAAAGATGCTAAAACTGCTGTTAAAACTGTACCGATATTTGCCCCCACACCAAAAGCTAGTGCATTTATATATGTGAGCGAACCGCTTGAGAGTGCCGTTATAGCGATGGCTAGTGAAGCGGCACTTGTTTGAACTATGATAGTAGCTAATGCACCTATAGCTATATATAAAAACACACCTTTAAAGCCATCAACTGCATAAGAGGTAAAATCTATAGAGTCTTTTAAAACCTCAAACCCATCTTTCATATAGGCTATACCTAAAAATATAAACCCAAGTCCCAAAAGGACACTCCCTGCACCTTTGGTTACATTTGATTTGGCAAACCTAAAAACAACTCCAAAGACTATCATAACAAAAGCATAAGCGGAGATTTTAACATCAGCCCCCAGTGATGAGACTATCCAAGCGGTTGTAGTACTCCCTAAGTTTGAGCCAAAAATAACACCAATCCCTTGTGCTAGAGTTAGTAGCTCTGCACTCATAAAAGATATCGTTATAAGGGTTATGATGGTTGAGCTTTGCACAAGTGAGGTCGATAAAAACCCCGTAATAATGGCATAGTGGATATTGCTTGTAAATCTCTCTAGTGCTTTTTGTAAAAATCCGCCTGAGAGTTGCTTGAAGCCATCTTGCATAAAACTCATGCCAACTATAAAGATAGCAACTCCACTAAGCATAGTTGTTAGGTTTTCATAAACCACTACAACATAAGCAAAAAGTACTAAAGCGATAGCTATAGCTATGCTCTTAAAATTCATCCTCTTTACTCCAGCCACCACCAAGGGACTTAGTGAGTACAACTAAGTTTACTAGATAGCTCAATTTTTGTGAAATCATACTCTCTTTTGAGTTAAAATAGCTCTTTTGGGTATCTAGCATAGTGTTAAGATCACTTAGTCCATTTTCGTACTTTAGCTTAGATATCTCATAAGCACTCTTACTCTCATCTAGCATCTGCTCATATAGCACTAGCTCATCTTTGTCTAGCGAAGTGCTTAGCAGTGCATCATTTACCTCTTTAAAAGCATTTAGTATAGAGTTTTTATAGTTTTGTACTAGTGCTTTTGCTTTAGATTTTTCTATAAGTATCTTATTTTCAAGTTCGCCATCATCAAAAAGGTTATAGTTTATCCTGATCCCTAAACCTAAAGTAGATGTAAGGTTTGATAGCGATAGTAGTTTTACACTAGATACCCCACCATCCCCACTTAAGCTAAAACTAGGGAGTTTTGCTGCTCTTGCTATATCTATAGATGCTCTAGCACTCTCTAAGCTCTCAAGTGCTGCGGCGATATCTGGTCTAGATAAAAGCAACTCTGATGGCAAGGTAGAGTTTACATTTATGGTTTTTATAGCATCTAAATCTGCTGTTTTGATATCTAGTTCGCTACTATTTAACCCCACTAAAAGTGCGAGTGCATTTAGCTTTAGCTCTTTTTGTGTTTTTAGTGTGTTTAGTGAGGATTCGCTTTGTAAAAGTAGTTGTTTTTGTCTGTTTATATCTAGCTTATCTATGATACCGTTGTTGTATTTGCTCTGTGTTATATCAAATATCTGCTTTGCAATAGTATAGTTCTCTTTTGCTATAGTCTGTTTTTGTGCAAGTGATAGATACTCAAAATATGTTGTAGTAATATTTGAGATAAGACTCAACTTCATAGCATCAAAATCGTACTGGTTAAAGTTTAGGTTTGCTTTAGCTGAGTCTATACTAGCTCTAGTTTTCCCCCAAATATCTACCTCATAGCTCATCGAAGCCCCTAAACTGGTAGATTCAGGACGAGTTTTGTTGTGGTTTGAGTCGATATTTAGCCTCTTTGAGCTACTTGCACTTAGATCTACTTTTGGTTTATAAGCAACATCTGCTATATCTACTAAAAGTTTTGCTTGTTCTATCTTCTCATAAGCACTTAGCAAGGTTGGGGAGTTTTTTAAACCGATATCGATTAGACTATTTAGCTCATCTGAGTTAAACTCTTTGTACCAAAATCTATCTGTTTTTGTTGGCTTATCTATGTTTTTAGTAAAGTTTTGTGGGATATTTAGCTCATACTCTAACTCTGTTTTACTAAGCATACACCCGCTAAAACTAAATAAAATTGGCACCACTAATATATAAAAAACTCTCATATCTACTCCGAAGTTAAAGCTATAACAGGATTTAGTGCCGCTGCTTTTTTAGCAGGAAGATAACCAAATATAAGCCCCGTTACAAAACTAAAGCCAAAGGCTAGTACAACAGGAAAAAGTGAGTAGTATATAGGTGTTCCTAGATACTCAACCACATAAGTAACCCCAAGCCCTATAACAACACCTATAGCCCCACCTATACCAGATACCACAACCGCTTCTATCAAAAACTGTTGCATAATATTTCTAGCCCTAGCTCCTGTTGCCATTCTTATACCTATCTCTTTTGTCCGCTCTGTTACACTAACTAACATGATATTCATAATCCCTATACCCCCAACAAGTAGCGATATAGCGGCGATAGAACCCAAAAGTATCGTCATAGTGTCTTGTGTTTGAACCATATCTTCTATAAGCGAAGCCATATTTCTAACCCTAAAATCCTCAACACCGTTGTGTCTTTGGAGTAAAAGTTCTCTTATGGCATCTTCGCTCTTTTGAAGATGAGTTGTATCTTTTAGTGCGACTGTTATATTTCTAAGATAAGTTAGCCCAGTTATCTGTAAACTACCCGATGTATATGGTAAAAATATAACATCATCCTCATCTTCACCAAAAGCACTAGCACCCTTTTTACTCATAACTCCTACTACTTGATAGGGGATATTTTTAATAAGTATAAACTCACCGATAGGGTCTTTTTCTTTAAAAAGCTCATCTACTACACTTTGACCTATAACGGCAACTTTAGCATAGCTAAGCTCATCCTCTTCAGAGAAAAATACCCCATCTCTAACTTCCCATTGTCTTATCTTTGGGTAGTTGTAGGTTACGGTATTTATCATAGTGCTTGTGTCGTTATAGCCATACCTTACTGTAACACTCTGCTTACTCTCTGGTGAAGCTGCTATGACATTATCTAACTCATTTATAGCCTCAACATCACTAAAAACAAGTGTCGCTATATCTGAAAAACCTCTAGAGTTTGCCATCCCTGGGCGGATTATGAGTATATTTGTCCCCATAGAGCCTATCCTATCAAGTACCGCATACTTTGCCCCATCACCAATAGCAAGCATAACTATAACCGAAGCGACACCTATTACAATACCTAAAAGTGTAAGTATAGTTCTATATATGTTCATCCTAAGTGATTTTGTAGCACTTCTTAGCGACTCTACTATCTCACTTTTAAGAGATTTTTTATCGACTGGCTGAGATAGCGGTTTTTTTATCTCAGGTGCAAGAGCTTTTGTATCTTTTATGATAAGTCCATCTTTTATCTCGATAACTCTTTTTGCATTTTGTGCTATCTCTTTATCGTGGGTTATAAGTATAACTGTATGCCCCTCATCTGAGAGTTTTTTTAGCAGTGCTAAAACCTCTTGTCCACTTTTGCTATCAAGCGCTCCTGTTGGCTCATCTGCTAAGATTATATCTCCACCATTCATCAAAGCTCTTGCGATAGAGACTCTTTGCTGTTGTCCACCTGAGAGTTGTGATGGTCTATAATCTACTCTATGCTCTAAGCCTAACGAAGCAAGAAGCTCTGTAGCTCTTACTCTTCGCTCATCTCTTGATACACCTGCATAAACCGATGGAACTTCGACATTTTCACTTGCACTAAGTGAGTGTATAAGGTTGTAGCTTTGAAATATAAACCCAAAAGCCTCTCTTCTTAGAGTTGCAAGCTCATCGTGGCTAAAAGTGCTTATATCTTTACCTATAAAATGATACTCTCCGCTTGTGGGCTGATCTAGGCACCCTATGATGTTCATAAGGGTAGATTTTCCACTACCACTACTACCTATGATAGCTATAAATTCACCCTGATATATATCTATATCTATACCGTGTAAAACTTCGGTAACTATATCACCACTTTTAAAGCTTTTGGTGATACCTCTTAGCCTAATTATTGGTTCGTGCATACTATCGTTTTAGCTTTTGTTGAGTTTTAGAGATTTGTGGTTGCTGTGTTACACTTGAGTTTTGAACTAAACTCTCCCCCTCGCTAAGCCCCGATAAAACCTGAACCTGAAGCCTATTTACAAGCCCTACTTCAACTTTTCTCTGCTCAACTTCACCGTTTTTTAGTACATTTACAACACCACTTTTTTTATCTGCACTAAGTTTTA
Source organism: Sulfurimonas sp. (assembly GCA_041672945.1). Lineage (GTDB taxonomy): Bacteria > Campylobacterota > Campylobacteria > Campylobacterales > Sulfurimonadaceae > JBAYBZ01. Next base: position 45,630 of record JBAYYR010000003.1, read on the forward strand.
TAGTAGATATAGGGACTATGATCGCATCTTTAACAAAGTTTGCTACAAAAAACACCTGTGCTGTCATATCGCTCATAAGCTCACCTGTGGAGTTATCTATGTCAAACACTGCATTATATAAAACAACATTGTTTGTAACTGTTGGGGTTGGCTCTATCTTTCTAACCTCTGTGTACCACTTTTTCTCACTCCCCATGGTTTTAAAGTAAACCTCCATACCATGTTTTACTTTTAGTATCTCAGCTTCAGAGACTTCAGTATTTACAGTCATAGTCCGTAGATCTGCTATCTTTAGTATAACTGGAGTTGTTTGGTTTGCATTTAGAGTCTGCCCCTCTTTTGCACTTAAAGATACTACCGTTCCATCCATCGTCGCATATATTTTTGTGTACTCTAGGTTTGTCTCATCTGTTTTTAGGTTTGATCTAGTTTGTTCTATCTGAGCTTTTAACATCTCAAGTGAAGCGGTCGCTTTTTTTAGTGATAGCTCCGCACTTTGGAGATTTTCTAAACTTGTTGCACTATCTTTATATAGATTTTCT
>JBAYYR010000004.1:0-29156 GCA_041672945.1 Sulfurimonas sp.
TTGGAAAAGGTGATCTTGTAATCATCGCAGCTCGTCCTGCTATGGGTAAAACCTCGTTTGTACTAAACACCGTAAATAACCTAATAGTTCAAGGCAAAGGTGTAGCATTTTTCTCACTTGAGATGCCATCAGATCAGCTTATGTTAAGATTACTCTCCATAAGAACCTCGATCCCGCTTCAAAAACTTAGAGTTGGCGATATGAGTGAAGATGAATGGGCTAAACTCTATGGTGCGATAGATAAGATGAGCGATGAGAAGCTATTTGTCGATGATGGTGGAAGTATAAACATAAACCAACTCCGCTCAAAACTAAGAAAACTCAAAAATCAACACCCCGAAATAGAACTAGCAGTTATAGATTATATGCAAATCATGCAAGGGGTAGGAAATCAAGATAGACACCTTCAAGTATCAGAGATATCTAGAGGCTTAAAGATGCTAGCAAGAGAGCTAAATATCCCTATAGTTGCACTATCTCAGCTAAACCGCTCACTAGAATCAAGAAACGATAAGCGACCGATGCTAAGTGACCTTAGAGAGTCTGGCTCGATAGAACAAGATGCCGATATTATACTCTTTGTATATAGAGATGATGTATATCTTTACAAAGAGGAAAAAGAGAGAGAAAAAGCTGCTAAAGCCGAAGGTAAAGAGTTTGTCTCAAGCTATGTAGAAAAAGAGGAAGAGGATGCTGAGATCATTATAGGAAAACAGAGAAATGGTCCAACAGGGCATATTAAGCTCATCTTTCAAAAAAGGCTTACTCGCTTTTTGGATCAACCAAAACACTCACCTGCTTTTGAGGTAGCTTATGAAAATATAGACACAAAATCTGCTAGTATGAATGTAGGAATGCCCGTGATATGATAGAGAGAGTCTCTTTATTTAACTCATATAGAGACTTTTTTATATTTTTAGCTTTTGCCACACTCATCTTAGCCCACTCACTCTACTTAGAGTACAAAAACTACAAAAAACTAGCTAGGTTCGATAGCTTTATAGCAACAGTTAGTGTTTTAAAGCAGTATGAAAAAACCAAAGATAAAAAAACCTATCAGGTCTTAAAACTTAAAAGCGATGATGGCTTTAGTTTTTATACCATAGCTAGTAAAAACACCCCAAACCTAAAAAACCATAAGCTAGTTGTTGAGGCTTTTGCAAAAGATTTTACATTTTTAAACTACATAGATAGCTTCTATGCAAATACAAAAATCTTAGAAAAAAGTGAGATAAAAAACCTAAAAACAAAGCTCACAAACCTTGTAGCATCAGCTCATGAGAGCGATTATATAGCACAACTTTATAATGCTTTATATTTTGCAACTGATGTTGATTATGATATTAGGCAGATATTTTCAAACCTTGGTATCTCACATATCATCGCAATAAGTGGCTTTCATCTAGGGATCATTAGTGCTATGCTCTACTTTATCATAAAACCTATATATGGTTTTTTTCAAAATCGCCACTTCCCTTTTAGAAATGCAAATAGTGATATATTTTTACTAACCTCGCTTGTTTTACTCGCCTACTTACTATTTTTAGATACCCCGCCCTCGCTAGTTAGAAGCTTAGGTATGTTTGTGGTTGGATATGTGCTTTATGATAGAGGGGTTGAGGTGATAACTATGCAGACTCTTTTAGTCGCCATAGTGCTACTTTTGGCATTTTTCCCGCGGCTCTATTTTGCTATAGGTTTTTGGCTCTCTGCTCTTGGGGTTTTTTATATATTTTTATTTGTCACTTACCATAAACACAGAGGATGGCTCTACCAATTAGTCGGTATCAGTGTGATGGTGTATCTTTATATGATACCTATCTCACTTTTTATATTTGGTAACTTTTCGCTATATCACCCCATATCTGTACCACTATCTATGCTTTTTTCTATATTTTATCCACTTAGTATGCTTATGCATATAGTTGGTTTTGGCAACTTTTTAGATGGTTTTTTAAGATGGCTACTTTTAGTTGGTCAAGATGGTATAAAGCTAGAGATAAGTAGCTATGTTTTTTATGCTCATATGCTACTATCTTTTTTGGCCCTAAAGAGCCGTGTCGCTTTTTATATTCTCAATATTTTTAGCTTTTTTATCTTCGTATATGCTATTTATCATGTAACATAGTTTTAGCCCATATATAAATATTATCCATGAAAAATATATCCATAAAAATAAAAATAGCACAATAGAAAATGAGCCGTATATAGACTCATAAGATTTGTTATAAAAAACATAATATATAAAACTATTTTTAGCGATACTAAAGACTATAGAGGTTAGTAAAGATGAACTAAGTGAGGCTTTTATGCTTATCTTGACATTTGCCGATATCGCAAAAAGTAAGAAAAATAGCCCCCATGTTATGATGTATGGCACTAGTGGAAGTATGTTTATGTATGAGGTGTAGTCGTTGTTTGCCATAAGATTTGCCACATAGCCTGTGATATAAAATGATATACCAAGTGCAAATGGCGATATAGTTATAAGTGTCCAAAAAGTTGTAAAACTCTCCCAGATACTCCTCTTTTTTGCATGGAAAATCTTATTTGCTATATACTCATAGTTTTGAAAAAATAGTATCGCAGAGACTACAACCATAACAAGACTCACCATGCTCATCTTTGAGGAGTTTTGCAAAAATGTATCCAAATACCCCATAAGTGCATCTGATTGCATCGGTAAAAGATTTGAGAGTATAAACTCTTGTATCTTGTCGTAGTAGGAGGCAAAACTAGGGAGTGAAGTGAAGATATTTAAGACTATAAGTAGTAGTGGAATTATGCTAAAGATAGTGTAAAAACTTAAACTTGAAGCATAAAAAGTTAAGTCTTTATCTAAAAATAGCGATAAAAAGAGCTTAACTTTACTATATATCTCTCTCATAGTCCCATTTTTGAAGGGTTTAGTATGTTATTTGGGTCAAATGCTTTTTTGATAGCACGAAAAAGATTCATCTCCTCAGGTGTAAAAGCCATACTCATATATGGTGCTTTTGATAACCCTATGCCATGTTCACCACTTAAGGTTCCGCCTAGTTCTATAGTCGCTGCAAAAACCTCTTCTATAGCTTTATAGCCTATCTCTACTTGAGCTGGATCCTTCCCGTCCACCATCACATTTGTATGGACATTTCCATCGCCTGTATGCCCAAAACACGGGATATTTACATCATACTTTTTAGCTATGGCATAAAATCTCTCAAGTAGTTCTGGTAGGGCTGAGCGAGGAACTGTAACATCTTCATTTATCTTTTTGCTACCATATATACTAAGCGATTGTGAGGCATTTCGTCTAGCAAACCAAAAATCGGCCGATTCGTTTTTATCTTTTGCTATCTTAAACTCATAGCAACCATTCTCCTCAAAAACCCTTTTTAGTATAGATAGCTGATAATCAAGATCCTCTTCAAGATTACCATCAACATCACTTATAAGTATCGCTCCTGCTTCAACGGGCAAACCTTTTGAGTAAACTTGCTCAACTGCTCTTATGGTTAAATTGTCTAAAAACTCCATAGCAACTGGTGTTATACCACTAGCCATAGCTTTATAGACCGCATTCATAGCCTCATCTACACTCTTAAAAACACCCATAGCAGTTTTGCTCATCTTTGGTTTTGGAAGTAGCTTTAGAGTCACCTCAGTTAAAACCGCTAAAGTCCCCTCACTTGCTACTAAGATGCCACTTATATTATAACCTGCAACATCTTTTATGGTTCGTTTACCTGCTTTTATGATGTCACCATTTGGAAGTACTGCACGAGTCGCCATAACAAAATCTTTTGTAATACCATACTTAGCAGCTCTCATACCACCCGCATTTTCACTAACATTTCCGCCAATACTTGAGTACTCTTGTGATGCTGGATCGGGTGGATAAAAAAGCCCAACCTCTTCTACTGCTTTTTGCAAGTCCTTATTTATCACCCCTGGTTGAACAACTGCGACCATATTTTTCATATCGATCTCAAGGATTTTGTTCATATGTTTTTCCATAGCCAAAACTATCCCGCCACTACTAGGGAGTGCTCCACCTGTAAAACCACTTCCTGCTCCACGAGGAACTATAACAATGCCATGCTCATTTGCATGTTTTAGTATCTTACTAACATCATCTTCATTTCGTGGAAATATAACAGCATCTGGCTCAAAATGCTCTCTTGTAGCATCGTAAGAGTAGGCTCTTAGATGAGCTTTGTCTGTGTAGATATTATCTTCACCAACTAAAGTTTTAAAATAGTCCAAAGAATCTTTTTTTATCACGACCATCTCCCTTAAAATCAAAATACTCAAGTAAAGAGTTTATACTTCTTTTATTAGATGAGCTTACTATATCAAAAAGCTCTTTATTGTCTTTATTTGCTTTGATGAGTAGCTCATAATAGTATGGCTCATACTTACTAAGTCTTGAGCTACCCTCACCCCACCAAGCAGCTTCTATCTCCTCAACACGGCTATAAAACGGCAACATAGCTTTGCCTTGTGAAATTTTAGCTTCACTTATAGCTAGTATCTTAAAAGTTTTAGCATCGAGTGTATAGACACGGCTGTTTAGATATAAAAATACTATCCCTGTTAGTGTCTCATCTGCAAACTGTGCAAAATCAGATCTAAGCGGTGTTGGATGACCATTTCTTGATAGTATGGTTGCAAATATATCTGGATGAACCCAAGTAACATTTGCCGCTTCACTTATCCTGTAGTATATATCTTCAGTTGGGGCTATAAGAAGTGCTTTATCGTACCCAAAAGCAAAGATAGCCTCATCACCCTCTACTATACTCCAATCAGAAGTTGGCAAGGAGTCTGAGTTGAACATATCAAACTCATCTATAGATACTTTTGATTGTTTGGTTTTTGGATCATAACTCAAGATGGTAGCGGTATTTAGTATGATGGTGTTGCCATTTTCTAGCTTATGGACTAAGTAGCCAAACATACCTTTTTTAAGATCAGACACCTCTATGGTAGCAGTTTTAGTCTTCAAATCGACACTTGTTATTGGGGCTTTTATGATATTTGCATATAGGGAAAAAACAAAAACACTTAGTAAGATCAGACTCTTCATAGCTCTTCTTTTTAGCCAAAATCTTTTGGCATTAATCTAAATATAGTAAACTTCTTTAGCTGAAGTTTTATGTGATTATAGCAGACAAATAACACTGCTAAGAAACTTTTTTAATATTTTTTTACTAATAGGCAAATTTTAATATTTTGAAAAAACTTTTAACAATAATTTTAACCTTTTTACCCCTAACTCTCTTTGGTGCAACAGTAGAAAACTACCGCTGGGATAGTGGTGATACCTACTTAAACTTTTTAGAAAAAAAGATGCTTCCACTTAAACCTCTCTACTACGATCTAGATAGCGAAGATAAAGAGCTAAGTGCTGAGATACTAAGTGGTGTAAACTACCAAATCCTATACGATGATAATAAAAAAATACTCCAAATCCTTATACCACTAAACGATGAGTTGCAAATCCACATCTACTCAAAAGGTGATGAGTACTTTTATGAGGCTATACCTATCATAAGTCACACAAAAACAGAGTCTCTTAAACTTAGTATCCAAAACTCCCCATACCAAGATATACTAGATACTACAGGCTCGACAAAGCTTGCCTCTATCTTTATAACTGCTTTTAAAAAGTCGATAAATTTTGCGAGAGATATCAAAAAAGGCGATACTCTAGTGATGGTATATGAACAAAAATACCGAAATGAGGTTGAGTTTTCTATGCCAACACTTCAAGTCGCTATGATAGAAGTTAAGGGTAAAAGATATAGTGTATATAAAGGTGATGATGGCAAATACTACAACGAAAAGGGTGAGATAAACGAGAACTTTTTACTCTCTATGCCCATAAGTGGAGCTAGAATCTCATCTAGATTTAACAAGGGTCGTTTTCACCCCATACTTAAAAAGTATCGTGCACATCTAGGGGTCGATTTTGCTGCACCTGCTGGAACACCTATAAAAGCAGCGGGTGATGGCAGGATAACTCTTATAGGCACACAAAATGGGTATGGAAAAGTTATAAAAGTGCAACATAGCGATGGTTTTTTAACCCTTTATGCTCACCAAAAATCTTTTAAAGCGGGTCTTAAAAAAGGCTCTTTTGTTAGAAAAGGTCAAGTGATAGGTTATGTTGGCTCAACTGGTATGTCAACGGGTCCGCACTTGCACTTAGGAGTTTATAAAAATGGTGTGGCGGTTGATCCGCTAACTATCATAGAGGTTGCTAAAAAAGCTATGAGTAAAAAAGAGAGAGATATGTTTTTAAAACTAAAATCAACTTATGATAGCAAGATAGATTTAGCTATGCAAGAGAATATCACCTACCAAAAACCAAACAATGAAGAGCGGGAGTGCTTTTTTAATAGCAAATAGTGGTTGTTGCTATCTTCTTTATTGATAAAAACTATGAGATGAGCAGTGCTTATTTGATTATAGGTTTTTTTTAAAACCATCAGTCTGCTTTTTGTGGAATCAGGTCTGGAATTATCTGCGAAGCAAAGAACGAATTTACCTTAAGACGAAGGGGTGCTTTATGGTGCTCACTCTCTATGTAGCCCATTTTTGTTAAAGTGCTTATAAGTTTTGTTGCCGTGCTTACACTTTTACCTATTGCCAAAGGGACATACTTTCTCTCTAGTTCACCACTTAATAACAGGTGAGAAAATAGTAGCTCAGAGTATTTTGGCAATGGTTCTTGTTTGTAAAACATCTCCTCTTGTGAAAATTTTACAAATTTTCTAATTTTATCATTAAGCTGATCGAGTCGTAAACCATTACCCATAAACTCTATTTGATCCAATGCTGTTTCAAGCATATATTTTAAATATCCCTCAAGCCCTCTAAGTGATAATTCACCTCTACCATCAGTTGCACCTTGTTGTTTCATATCTGCATAAGATAAATAGTGCTGATACTTTTTAACATCTCTTGCAACTCCTCTTGAAATATTCCACAGACCATAGCCCTCAAGCTCCATATTCCAAAAGATTGCATCAAGATGTAGTCTTGAAACTCTCCCGTTTCCATCTAAAAAAGGGTGAAGATAGGCTAAGCGATGGTGAGAGCTAAGTGCTGCAAGTAGTTTAATAGCTTTTATAGAGCTATTAAAGAGTGAAGTGTACTCTTTTTCATAATAGTTAAAAACAGCATTAATCGCATCACTTGAGGGTGCAATATGTTTGCCAACTTTAACATCTTTGTTTCTAAACTCACCTGGTATCATCTTAATTAGCTCATCCTCTTGTTTAAGCTGAGTAAACTTTTCCATACCTTGAGCAGAGTAAAACATTCGATGGATCTCTTTTATAAAATTTCTATCAATTACATTATTCTCTATGGAATAACTCTCAACAAACTCTTGCGTTTTTATATGGGCAACTGAAAGCTCTTGCAGGGCCTTTTCTTTTGAATCTTGAGAAAACTGCTTTGACATAGCTTTTTCAATATCTATAGGGTGGGTGCTTTCTGCCTCAATTCTGTTTGAGTAGTAACTATTTGTAATTCTTAGAACATCTCTAAAAGCATTCACAACATATTGATTATAGCCACTTGCAATTTTTGCACTTTCAATACAAACCTTCTCTGCAAGTTCTAATAATTCTGGTTTTATCTGCCCTTTTAGATCATAAGGCATACTTGGAGATATTAACATTTTATCCATCCTTGGTGTCATTATATCTATTTTCTATATTTTATTGCAAATTTTACGAGATAAATTACGAGAAAATAATTATAGGAAAGTCCAGTCTATAAGAGTATTAATAGTTATAGTTTAATTTTATAGCTATTTTTTTACGAGATAAATTATGATATGTATTGTGTCGATAAGCAATTAGCTTACCTTTTGATGGTGCGATCGAAGGGACTTGAACCCTTACACCGTTTGGCACTACCACCTCAAGATAGCGTGTCTACCATTCCACCACGATCGCAAAAAAATGAAGAAGATGCCTTGGGAGAACCCCAAAGCTTAAAAGATTAACCTAAATACGGGTTAGCGTAAAGTGCTATAAGAGCAATAACAAGTGCATAGATAACTTGAGCTTCGATCATCGCTAGAGCGATAAACATAGTTGTCATTAGTTTTGCACCTAGACCTGGGTTTCTAGCAGTACCAGCGATAGTTGCAGCAGCAGTATGACCCATACCAATAGCTCCACCAAGAGCAGCTAGACCTAGACCAACACCAGCAGCGATCATAGAGTAAGCTTTAAGAGTTTGGTTAGCAACTTCACCCTCATTTGCCATTAAAGCAGCACTAAATGCTACTAGTAAGAAAAGAATTTTTTTCATTATGTTCTCCAAAAAAATATTACAAACTTGTTCGGCTTGCGTAACTACACCATTTGGCATAGCAACCACCACATAAATGCGAGCAGTTTCCCTACTAAAATTTGATGGCGAGATTTTATCTAAAAATCTCTAAAAAACTACTTAGTTTACAAGCGATAGTGAGATCTTGCTCCCTTTTAGCTCTATAACCTCAACCAACACCCTCTCACCCTCACTTATAACATCGCTAACTCTATCTATCTTTACACTTGAGAGCTTAGATATATGAATAAGCCCATCGGTCCCATCAGGAAGCCCAACAAAAGCACCAAAATCTACTAGTTTCTTAACAACTCCCTCATATCTATCCCCTACCATATAGTCTATTTTCGGTGTTTTTGGAGTATTTGCTATGCTTAGTATATGCTCTTTAGCTGCTTGTATATCATCTTTGTTTTTACTTGTAACTTTTACTTTTCCATCTTTTTTATCTATGTCGATGGTTACACCAAACTTCTCGATAATCTCTCTTATAGTTTTACCCGCTTGACCTATAATATCACCTATAAAACTTGGGTCTATATGAAAAAGCTCACTACTAGGCAAAACACCATTATTTAGCACTATCTCATCTTCTGCCTCTAACATAATATCAATAATATGGCTTCGCCCCGCTTTTGCTTGATATAGTGCCTCTTTTAGTATCTCTAGACTTACTCCGCCTAACTTGATATCCATCTGCATAGCTGTTATGCCATCTTTTGAACCAGCTACTTTAAAGTCCATATCTCCATCGTGATCCTCTAGCCCCATAATATCTGAGAGTATCGCATAGTTTTCACCTTCGCTAACTAAACCCATAGCGATCCCTGCTATGATATCACTTACCTTGATATCAGCTGCTCTAAGAGCCATATATCCACCACAAACACTAGCCATAGAAGATGAGCCATTTGACTCTAGTATCTCACTAACTAGCCTTATAGTCTCACCATTTAGGCTAACTATGGGTTCTAATGCTCTTTTTGCTAGATTTCCATGCCCTAACTCTCTTCGTTTTACCCCTGTAATAGGCGATGCCTCACCTACACTAAACCCTGGGAAGTTGTAGTGAAACATAAACGACTCATTTTGAGTAGCCGCATCTGTTAGCTCCTCATACATCTGAGAATCTTTTGAGTTACCTATAGTTAAAACCACAAGTGCTTGAGTTTGCCCTCTAGTAAAAAGAGCCGATGAGTGTGCTTTTGGCAAGATATTTGTACTTATACTTATGGGTCTTATCTCACTAAGCCCTCTACCATCTGCTCTTATTTTATCGTGAAGTATCTGCTCTCTTACTACTTCTTTTTTTAGGGTGTTTATAGCACCACTAAGCTTAGCTTCATCAAAATCATTTTTACTTAATATGGTTGTTTTTAAAGCATTTAACTCTGTTGCTCTTTCGCTTTTTGCCATCTGATTTATAGCATTTTTTATGTCTACTAGATGGTTTGTTTTTAGATAATCATATAGAGTTTTATCTAGCTCATCTGAGTTTAACACTAAAGGTTTTATCTCTTTTTTAAAAGGTTTAAATGCCTCTTCATACTTAGCATTGTTGGCAAATAAAATCTCACTAGCACTCTTTAGTAGCTCTATTAGCTCATCTTCGCTAACTCCATTTGAGGTGTGATTAGCTAAAACCATAGGTGTTAGTGTAGGATCGATCATAGGATCAGCCATAAGTGAAGTATCGATATTATCACTACCGATACTTCTCATCTCTATCATAAGCAAATCATCTTTTGAAGCCGATAAGAAAAGATCAAGAGTTGAGTTTTTAAGCTCATCTAGTGGTGGATTAAAAACCACTTTGCCATCTACTTTAGCGACTCTGAGTCCGCTTATAGAGCGGTTTATATCGACATCACTCACATATAAAGCAGCGGAGGCTGCCTTTAGTGCTAAAAGTTGCAAATCAGCATCGCTACCTGCACTAAAAACAAGTATAGTTATTTGTGTCGGATGAGCATAACCTTTTGGAAAAAGTGGTCTGAGTGAGCGATCGACTATTCTAGAGGTTAGTGTCTCAAAATCGCTTGGCTTTGTCTCTCTTTTTATAAAACCACCCGGGATTTTACCCGCTGCATAACTTTTTTCTATATACTGAACAGTTAGAGGTAAAAAATCCTCACTAACACTTTGTGACTCATCTATAGCAACAGTTGCTAAAACTACACTATCACCGCACTTAAGCCATGCTGCACCATTTGATTGTTTTGCAACACTACTAAAAGCATAGCTCTCTACACTTCCATCTAACTCTATCTCAACATCATACTTCATACTTCTCTCCTAAAATTTTCTCTACTCTATCTTCGCTAATATTTTGTAACTCTTTATAGTAAAAACCTGTCTCTACAAAGTGATCTATACTATGTAAAAAATAGATCTCATTACTAAAGCTATCTAGTAGCTCAAGTACATCGGTGGGTATAACAGGCACTGCTATATATAGTGCTTTTGGCTTCATACTCATAATGGACTTTATCGCTAACATAAACTTCATCCCCGTATTTGCACCATCATCAACTAAAAGTACTATCTTGTTTTTAACATCAAAAAAAGTTCTACCTTTTCTATACTGATATATATAGCTAAGAATCTTCTCTTCGTACTTCCGTTTAGCTTCACCATATATATAGTCGTGTTTTATCTCAAAGCTCTCTATAAGCTTCTCATCTATAACTATCTGCTCATTTTCACTCACTCTAGCTATCTCACACTCAACATTTTTAGGGGCATTTATACCCTCTGAGAACAAAAAATCTATCTGGTTTTTAAGCCTTGCTCTTATCTGATAAGCTAACTCTAGCCCACCCTTAGAGATCCCAACCAACCTCCACTGCTCATCTTTTAGCTTTTGCATCGGGATAGCATCTATAAGTTTTATAGCAGCATCTTCCCTTGAGTCTAGCAGTTTTATAGATCTACTCACAAATCTGCCTCATCTTTTTGTGGAAATCTATATATAAATCCAGATTCTCTATCTCTTTTTGGCATAAATGGTTTAAGTCTCATAACTATATATACCATCTTGTCGTATATACTCTTAGATGAGCCATCAGATCTTAGGATTGGCCTGTTGTTCTCAACATAGATAAGCCCAAAATCCCAACACCTTTTTTCATACATAAACCCAACTTCAAGCGACTTTTTAAGCTTTAACTCTAAGTCGTAGTTATAGGCTAGGTTCATAGAGTAGTGTTGGTTGTATCTATACCCAAAAGATGAAGTTAGGTACGATGTGTCATTTTTTCGTGGTAGATAATACTTTTGTCTCATATGTGAGATAGCTAGATTATAGGTTCCATCATTGTAGGATAGCTTATTGTAGTTTTTACTAAACTCATGTCTATCGTAGTTATAAAACATATTATTATAGAAACTTATATCTTTACTTATCTGCCAATCTAGCTCATTTTCTAGCTCACTTCTACCTCTATTTGGTCCATCTTGCCTAAAACTTTGTGATAGTTTATGATAAACCCTTTGAACTCCACTTGGATCGTAAAAGTATTGTGAAAAATATAGCGATAGCTTCTTCTCTATCTCTTTGATATTATAAAAATCACATAACGAATCGGTTGGATTATCTTTACAATAATCACCTTGATTTTTATAAAAACCCTCTTCAAACTCACCACCCGCAAAGGTGTATTCAGCTCCCATATCTATAACATGGGCAAAATCCTCATATGCTTTGCTTAGTTGAGTTGAGGTGTATATAGAGTGATAGTTTCTAGCAAAAACTCCACTCTCATATAGCTCATCTTTTGTTTTGTTTTTATCGCTACCACTATAGGCGGTGTGTTGAGCATATAGGTTTGCTGTATACCCTAGAGTCAAATACTCATCTAGCAGTGAAGTTTGCAAGGTGAGTGGGATATTAAGATCACTCTGGATGGCATTTTTACCTATTTTTCTATAAAAATTGTTAGTCTGAAAATCGATATTGTAGATAAAATGATCATCAAAAAGTGTATCTAAGTATCTGTGGTAGTGAAATGATGGTAGATTTTGGATAGTCTCATCGTTACTTTTGTATCTTAAATCTTTATAATACTTTGCATAAGCACCAAAATAATCACTATCTGTGTTGTAAAAAAGGTTGGCTCTAGATATGATCTGTAAAGATGTTGCATTTTGAGTTACATCATTTTTAGATAAGTTTAAATAATCGACATCGTTCATATCTGTGATATCTGTATATAACCCCGATTGCCCATCAAGATCAAGGTTAAACCAGTTGTTTAAGACATTTTTATTATCATATAAAAAGTTAAAACCGTAGTGTTTTTGATTTGCTAAATCGTGCTTTTTCATATATGAGAGTTTCTCATTAAACTGCCCAAAACTCAAAACTCCCTTTGAGTCTTTTGCATCGACAAATCTAAATATCCCATAGAGCCCTTTTCCTCTATTTGTCCTTATTTGGGGTCTTAGTTCCAAATCCCACCAGTTTTGCTCAGCTATATAGATAGGTTGTTCGTAGTAAAATCCCTCGCCAGATGAAACCCCTATAGTTGGCGGTAAAAGCCCTGTTCGTCTAGTAGTATCTAGTGAATAGCCAAAATATGGTGTATAAAAAACTGGAAAATCGTACAAGTAGAGTCTTGCATTGTAGAGATTTAGCCACATACTATCGGTATTATAATCAGATGAGCTAAACTCCATCTTCCACAATGGGTTTTGCTCCTCACAACTACTAACTACCCCGTGACCTGTATCGACGATATTCTCTTTACCGTTTGCCTCATGAGCATTTATCCACGATCTTGTGTTATTTTCTAACATAAAAAATGGTTTAAAGTGTCTAGTTTTTTCTAGAGTATTTAGCTTTGCATACTCACCTAAAAACTTCATTTTACCATCTTCACTAGCCCTTACATTTTCAAAAAGCTCAAGTTCTGATTTGTTTTTATCATAGATAGCTCTTTTGGCATAGAGTATATAGTCTTTATAGACTACTACAACCTCGCCCTCTGCTCTTATGATGTTATTTTGAGTCTCACTTTTTGTTGCAAAAATCTCTACATGATCATCTGCTAAAAGTACAAAAGCAAAAGCTATAAAAAGAGTAAGAGTCTTAAGCATTTATCACCAATGTTTTAGCACTCTTATCGTGCCATGATTGTCTTAGTGGATCCATAGCACCCCACAAGTAACCTATATAAAATATCATCTCACTAACTATCCTAACAGCGGAACGATTTAGTGATACTAAGATATTTGGTTTAGCAAAACTAACACTATCAACAACTCTTATCTTCATAGCGATTTTGCCTAGAGTAGCACCATACTGGTGGATAAAAAAGGCTTGATAGATGAGCTTGATAGCCAAATACTCAACTATATAGTGGTTTGTTAGTGCAATAGCCTCTTCTACATTTGCGGCACTGCTAAAACTCTCATTTATCGACAATAAAAGCAAAAATGAGAGCAGTAGCTCATCTATAAAAGCAGCGACTGCCCTTTTTTTTATAGGTGCTAAAGTTAGATTTTCACGGTGGAGATTTTGCTCTATCTGTTCTTGTGACAAACTTAACCTCTTAGTGCTTGATAGGCTATATCAAGGCGGAGTTTTTTACCTGCAAAATGGACTTGACCACATCTAAGATATGCTCTATCTCTAGCCTCTTTTATACTATCGCCCAACCCTACACAAACAAGCACTCTTCCGCCGTCTGCATATAGTTTTTCATCGATTAAACTCACCCCTGCATACGATATATGGGTATATTTTTCTATCTCTTCATGGTGGACTTCATCTATGATGATCTCAGCGGGAGTAGATGAGCCATAAGGGTAGTTTGCCGAAGCCATAACAACTCCAACGGCATACTTAGTGCTAAAACTAACCTCTATTTCACTTAAGCGATTTGTAGCAGCTTTATAAAACATCTCACTTACACTTGAACTCATAAGCGGCATAAGTATCTCACACTCAGGATCACCAAAACGGACATTAAACTCTAGTGTGTAAGGCTCACCATCAACCACCATAATCCCTATAAAAAGGACACCAAGAAATGGTGAATTCTCTTTTTTCATACCATCTAGTGTTGGGCGAATAACTCTAGCTTTTACCTTCTCATAAAGCTCATCATCTACAAGTGGAGTTGGGGCATAAGCTCCCATACCGCCCGTATTTGGACCCTCGTCGTTATCTTTTAATCTCTTATGGTCTTGTGCCGCTGGAAGTAGGATAAAATCATCTCCATCACAGATGGCAAACATAGATAGCTCATACCCATCTAAAAACTCCTCAACTACCACCTTTTTTCCAGCATCTCCAAAGCTTTTTCCACTAAGCATCTCAGATATCGCTTTTTTAGCCTCATCGTGAGTTTGAGCTATGATAACACCCTTTCCACCGCAAAGCCCATCGGCTTTAACTACTATAGGTGTTTTTAGTGAGTCACTAAACTTAAAAGCATCCTCTATTGAGTCTGTTTCTATATATTTTGCTGTTGGGATATTGTATTTTGCTAAAAAGTTTTTCATATATACTTTTGAACCCTCAAGTCTAGCAGCTGCCTTGCTAGGTCCAAATATAGTAAGATTGTGGGATTTAAAAATATCGACTATACCATCAACTAGCGGAGCTTCAGGCCCTACTATAGTTAGTTCTATATTGGATTCTTTTGCAAAAATAGCTAACTCATTTAGATCTTTTATATCTATATTTGTACCCAAACTATGTGTAGCTCCATTTCCTGGGGCAAAATATAGCTCATGTTCTACATCTTCTTTTGATATAGCAAGTGCGATAGAGTACTCTCTAGCTCCACTACCTACTATTAAAATTTTCATAAATTCTCCAAAAACAGGTTTAAAAAAGTCTAAGATTATATCATAATGAAGTTTAAAGATTTAAAAAAGGGTACCCAAGTAGCCGTCTTCGCGTTTGGCCTTTGGTTCTAAAAGCCGTATTTGGGTGAAGCGAGATTTTATAACGGCGGCAGAATCTCGGTATAAATACCTCAAACGATAGTGTCGGCACACAAAAATACTACTAGTTCACTAAATGAAAATGTAGAACCCTCACAGTGCGATATATCGAACTACTCAGATGTGTTATTATAGCCCAACAACCCTTAAGAAGTGGCTTAAAGTAGCTCTAAAAGTGACTCAATAGTTGTTTTTTTGCTCATCTCATACTCTATACCATCGGGCAAACTCTTTGCGGTGGTTGTCCCTATTACTATAACTCTTGAGGTACTATCTATAGTGTTGTTTTTTAAAAAACAATCTACACTAGATGGTGAGGTAAATATAAGCGTATCCCCAGCCTCTGCTCTAACACTTAATATCTCATCTGAACAATCAGACTCATAGAGTATCTGCTCATCTATATTGTACCCCTCATCTTTTGCCATCTTTACAAACGATGAAGCTATAACCCTTGCCCTTAGATATAGCCATTTTGTATCTTTGCTAAACTCTTTTATGTTGTGTATAAGTGAGTTTCCATAACCATTTCCATACCCTAGCACTCTACCGCCGAACTTCTCCCAATAACTAGCCGTTTTTTGCGATACACAAATAGCAGGTTTATCTATAAAATCGCTCTTTTTATAAGCTTCAAGTGCTTTTATGGTCTGTTTTGAAGTTATGATTAGGTGATCATACTTGCTAAAATCGATTTTTGGTGTTAAAAAGGCAACATCTAAAGACTTTATGCTTGTAACTCTATCACTCTTTGATGTTGCAAAAAGATATATTTTTTTCTCCATTACTCCCACTCAATAGTCGCAGGTGGTTTTGATGATATATCATAAACTACTCTATTTATACCTGCTACCTCATTTATGATTCTTCTACTTATTCGCTCTAGTAAATCGTGTGGAAGATGGGCAAATGTAGCAGTCATACCATCAACCGCCTCAACAACTCTAACACAAACTGTGTTATCATAAGTACGGTTATCTCCCATAACTCCAACCGATCTTACATTTAAAAGTACCACAAATGCTTGCCAAGTTTTTGCATAGTATCCACTAGCTTTTAGCTCATCTAAAAGTATAACATCAGCCTCTCTTAGTATCTCTAAGTCGGCTTTGTTTACCTCTCCCATGATTCTTATCGCTAAACCTGGCCCTGGAAATGGGTGACGATTTACCATGGATTCTGGAAGCCCAAGCTCTAAGCCTATCTTTCTAACCTCATCTTTAAAAAGCTCTCTAAGTGGCTCTATTAGCTCAAAATCCATCCAATCGGGTAGTCCGCCAACATTGTGGTGAGATTTTATAGTTACAGATGCACCATTTGGCGAGATAGACTCTATAACATCAGGATAAAGTGTCCCTTGTGCTAAAAACTTTATGCCGTTGTGTTTTTTAGCTTCAGCTTCAAAAACCTCTATAAAAGTATGCCCAATAATCTTTCTTTTAGTTTCAGGATCACTAACTCCTGCTAAGCGGGTTAAAAATATCTCACTAGCATCTACTACCACAAGTGGGGCTTTAAGATTTACCTTAAAGATATTCTCCACCTGCTCTCTCTCACCTTTTCTAAGAAGTCCATGGTCCACAAAAACAGGTATAAGCTGATCGCCTATAGCCTCATAAAGCATAGCAGCAACAACAGAGCTATCTACCCCGCCACTAAGCCCACAAAGAACTTTAGCATCACCTACTCTCTCTTTTATGCTTTTTATCTGCTCTTTTAAAAAGTGTTCCATCTTCCATTTTTCACTCACCCCGCAGATATCTCTAGCGAAGTTTCTAAGCATCAAATAACCCTCTACAGAGTGCTCAACCTCTGGATGAAACTGCATAGCATAGATTTTTTTATCTTCATTTGCTATAGCTGCATATGGTGAGTTTGCCGAAGTTGCTATAGTTTTAAAACCCTCTGGTAGTCTCTCTACTCTATCGCTATGGCTCATCCATACGATGCCATCATTATCACAATCTTTAAACAACCTTGATGGATTTGAGCCAAAATCAGATATATTTAGCTCCGCTTTACCATACTCATGATGGCTTGATCTAACTACACTTCCGCCAAAATCTACTGCGATTCTTTGCATACCATAACATATGCCAAGTATAGGTAGCCCCATATCATATACTCTTTTATCTACCTCGTAAGCATCTTCATTATAGACCGATGATGGTCCACCACTAAGGATAATACCTTTTGGATTTTTCGCTTTTATCTCCTCTAGAGTTGCTCTATATGGGAGTATCTCACAATAAACCCTCTCCTCTCTGAGTCTTCTAGCTATAAGCTGAGTAAATTGTGAACCAAAATCTAAAACAATAATGCTAACTTCTGACATATGCTACCTTTTTTATAAATCACTAAGATATAACTTTTTTAAAATAATACTATAAAGTGCCTAATTTTTTCTATAATGAACCCCGATAGAGACCTCTCTTTTTAGAGCTGAACTAACTATCATCTTAGCAGTTAAAAGTCTAAATCTAAGAAGTCTTCCAATCTCACTTGCTAAAAGTTTATCTATCTGCTCTTTTGCATACTCTAAACCCTCTTTAGTTCTAAGCACACCTACATTTTCCCACATAATCTCTCTTAGTAGATTTTTCTTTGCTTTATCATCTTTTAGACTCATAATCTCATCTATAACATCAAACTCTACATGAGCTTTAGTCTCACTATCGCTTAGTATCGACTCAACTGCCCTAGAGGCAAACACAAGCCCCTCTAAAAGTGAGTTTGAAGCTAGTCTATTTGCTCCATGGACACCAGTTGATGCTACTTCACCTATAGCATATAGGTTTTTAACACCTGCTACTTTTGCATTAGTGTCTGTTTTTATGCCACCTATAGCATAGTGAAAAGCTGGAGATATTGGGATGCGATCTTGCGGGGCATCGTAGCCTAAATCTCGTAGTATCTTAAAGATATTTGGAAATCTAGCTCTAAAATACTCACCACTAAAGTTTTTTAAACTAAGATACACCTCGCCACCATGTCTACTTTTATAATCAAATATCGCTTGAGAGACAATATCTCTTGATGCCAACTCACCTCTATCATCATAATCAAACAAAAATCTCTTACCACTCTCATCTTCTATAGTGGCACCCTCGCCTCTTAGTGCTTCGGTTAGTAAAAACTTCTGAGCACCGCCTGAGCTTACATATACAGTGGGATGAAACTGCATCATCTCCATATTTTCTAACTCTATACCTTTTAGTATAGCTATACCTTGAAGATCGGCACTTATAGTTGGGGCATTTGTATGGTACTCATAGAGTGAACCTACACCACCACTAGCTATGATGATATCTCTTGCATATATATTTTTAAGTTCTCTATGATCTAGCACTGTTACACCATAACAAATACCATCTTTTATAAGCAAATCTACTACTCTAGCATCACTTAAAAGCGGATGGGGGTTGTGTTCAAGTAAAAAATGGTGTACATATCTGCCTGTCGCATCACCCCCTGCATGGATGATTCTGTTGGTTGAGTGGGCTGCTTCTTTTGTATAAAGAAGCTCTCCATGCTCATCTACATCAAACTTAAACCCTTTTTTTATGATATCATCAATAATCTCTTTGGAGTTGTACGATAAAACCTTAACCGCTTCGACATCACACATACCAGCACCAGCCTCTAGTGTATCTTTGATATGCAAAGGGATATCTGCTTCATCTTTTGCAAGAGCTATGCCACCTTGTGCATAAAAGCTATTGCACTTAAAAGATTCTCGTTTATTTATAACAAGAACTTTTTTATCTTTTGGTAGAAGTGAAGCTGCATAAAGCCCTGCTAAACCACTACCTATAATAATAACATCAAGGCCCATGGTTTAGTTTCTCTTTGTGCTTGTTTGGTGGTGCATCACCTTCACTATAGTATGGATCACCTTTATAGCCACATCCACTTAGTAAAATCCCTGCTATAATAGCGATATGAAAAATACTAAGCAGATATTTGATGTTATTGTTAATCAGCCTCAATTTTCTAAACTCCTAGAGTACAAATATATAAACTACCTAAAATCTTTACTTCTACCATCTTATCAAAATCTTATAAAATACGGTTATATCAAAAACCAAATACTAACTTTTGTGCTTAAAACAAACATCGCTAAGCAAGAGAGAGATAATATTATAAATATCATTAAATCAATTTTAAATCTCATATCAAAACAAAACGATGGATATATATATGTAGATATAAAAGATGTAGTTTTAAGGGTAGATTTTTCACCTATAAAACTCTACGATTTTTACCCAAAAACGATACCCCACATAAAATATAAAGAGAGAGCAAAAGGTGATGTTGTAGCTAGTTTTAGAGATGAAAAACTAAATAAAATCGCCAAAGAAATCATGCAAATCATAAAAAAACACCATGAATCTTGAACAGAACATAAGAGAACTCCCACACACTTTTGGGATATATCAGTATTTTGATAAAAACGGCAAACTGCTATATATAGGAAAAGCAAAAAACCTAAACAAAAGAGTAAAAAGCTACTTTAGTTTTACACCAACTCTAGCTCCAAACCCAAAACTAAACTCTCGTATCGCCTCTATGATAAGTCAAACCACCTCGCTAAATTATATAGTTCTTAGCAGTGAACACGATGCGCTAATCCTTGAGAACTCACTCATAAAACAGCTAAATCCAAAATACAATATATTGCTTCGTGATGATAAAACATTTCCATACATATATATAGATACATCACAAGATTTTCCCCGCTTTGAGATAACTAGAAAGGTTATAGAGAAAAAGGATATAAAGTACTTTGGCCCTTTTAGTGTTGGGGCAAATGAGATTATAAAATCTATATATGAACTCTGCAAATTAGTTCAAAAAAAAGGGAGCCTAAAAAACAAAAAACTATGTCTATTTTACCAGATAGGCAAATGTTTAGGGCCGTGTGAGCTAAGTGTAAGCAAAGAGAGCTATAACCTTGAACTAGAAAAAGCATATGAATATATAAAAGATAAAAATAGGCTCATAAAAGAGTTAGAAAAAAAGATGCTTTTTTACTCAGATGAGCTTAGGTTTGAAGAGGCACTTGAGCTTAGAGAGAGTATAAAAAAGATAGAAAAATCGCAAGTAAAAAGTGAGATAGATCTAGCAAGTAATGAAAACTACGACATATTTGTTCTAAAAGATAATGGCAAAAAAGCGGTGGTTTTAAAGATGTTTATGAGGGGTGGTAAAATCATAAGCACAACTCATAGCATTATCGACATATCGATAAACTACGATGAAGATGAGATTTTAAAAAGGGTGATTTTAAATTTTTATGAAAGCTCAAAACCACCCATAGTAGCACCTATCTTAGTATCTTGTGATTTTGCTGATCTTTTACTTGTCTCATCTTGCTTAAGCGATATATTTGGTAAAAAAGCAGAGATTTTAGTTCCACAAAAAGGCTCAAAAAAAGAGCTTATAAACTTAGGGCTTAAAAACTGCGATGAGCTGCTAAAACAAGATAGTAAAAAAATAACTCTAGACCCGCTAGATGAGCTAAAAGAGCTTCTTAAACTAGAAAATATACCACATCGTATAGAGGTTTTTGACAACTCACATATATCTTCAGTTGCAAATGTTGCTGCGATGGTGGTTTATGAAAATGGGGCATATGATAAGAGTAGCAAAAGGCTCTATCATCTAGAGGCAAGAGATGAGTACTCACAAATGAGAGAGGTACTAACTAGACGCATAGAGAGTTTTAATATAAATCCCCCGCCATCGCTTTGGCTACTAGATGGCGGGGCGGCTTTGCTAAATCTAGCACTAGAGCTGCTCCATAGTTATGGAGTAAACCTTGAAGTTGTAGCGATCTCTAAAGAGAAAATAGATGCAAAAACCTCAAGAGCCAAAGGGAGTGCTAGTGATATACTCTACACAAAAGATGAGATTTTTAAACTCCCCCCAACCGATAAAAGGTTACATTTTATGCAAAAACTTCGTGATGAAGCCCATAGAAGTGCTATAACTTTTCATAGACAAACAAAACTAAAGCAAGATCAACAAAGTGATCTTTTAGAGCTAAAAGGTATCTCAAAAGCCAAAATCAAAAAGCTACTAAACCACTTTGGAACCTTTGAGGAGATAAAAAAAGCGACTCTAGATGAGCTAAGTGATATATTGAACAACAAAGATGCCCAAATAATTAGAAATTATTGTAAATAAGTTTTTTTTCAAGCTATTGATGATATATTTAGGTGCTTTTATTATTTTTGTGACATAAATTTACACTTAAATATATAAAAATCTAAATGAACAAGGGTTGGAAAAATGAGTACTATAACCCCACTAGATGAGGAGTATTTATACGAAGATGGTGTTGCTATAAGCCAAAGTGATTTGGATGGAAACATCATTTATGTGAACAATATGTTTTGCCAAAGCTCTGGATACACTAAAGATGAGCTTATAGGTGCAAAGTATGAGATACTAAGACATCCCGATATGCCACAAGAGATTTTTGAAAAGATGCAAAAAGCACTCAGTAGTGCTCAGACATATAATGCAACTATCAAAAATCTTAGAAAAGATGGCAGATACTACTGGAGCGACCTTGAAGTTTTACCGATTTACGATCAAAACGAAAAAATCAAAGGGTATGCTACCATAAATAGAGCAAGTTCTAGGGCAAGTATAGAAGAGTTCGAGAACAAAAACAGTTAAAATATGTAAAGGTCATATAAAATGTTAATATACAACCATAAAAAAGAGTTTATAGGGATTGACGAACACGATTTAAGGATATTAGGGTTATCCTCTATGGAGGATCTTAAGCAAAGATATGATGATTTTTCATCACTATTTATAAATAAAACAGGCTATGTATATAACTTTAGCCATATACACTGGATAGATTATCTAATGTGTGCTGATGCTAGTAGCAACTATAGAGTAGCCATAGGGCTTGATGATAAAGAGTTTGAAGCGGGTATATCTGTATCTACCCTATACCTAAGCGATGAGCCATCACAAAAGGCTTATGTTGTAAATCTTCAAAATCTAAATCAGAGGATATCAGGCACCTCTACAATACCTGAAGCACCCGCTACTTTAAAACAAGCTACACCACCGCCACCACCGCCTAAACCAGAGGTGAAACCACAACCTATAGAGCCTATCAAAAAACTAGATATAGACCTTGAAGTAGCTCCAAAAAAACAGACACCACCAAAAGAGCCAATCTCCATAAAACAGAGTGATGGCTATAAGTTTGATCCACAAGCAACATCAAAAGAGCTAGGGTTACCAGTTGATCTAATAGAGGAGTTTGTTTGTGATTTCGTTGAACAATCAAGAGGTTTTAAGCAAAATCTTACCACTCACCTTAAAGAAGGGGATCTTAAAAACCTTCGCATACTAGCTCACCAACTAAAAGGTGTTGCAGCAAACCTTAGAATCCAAGATGCACTAGATAACCTTATAACTATGAATGTATCGAGTGACTTTATAGAGATAAAACATGCGATGGATAGATTTTACAATATAATAGAACAGCTATCAAGCCAAAGCCCTATAGAAGATAGTAAAATATGTCCAAAACCTACTCTAGAAGAACCTATTGTAGAGTCCGAAGAAGATCTTGATTTGCCACTAGATATAAAACTAGATGAGCCAAATGAGCCTTTAGTTTATGATAAAAACAGAGTAGCTCAAGAGATAGGGCTTGAACTTGGTATATTTAATGATATATTTTCTCAGTACACAACTGAGGCAAAATCTATAGCAAATGAGATGTTAGAGTTAGCAAAATCAGATGAGCCTAACAAAATAGTACCACTAGCCAAAGAGCTAAAAAGTATGAGCGACAATATGAGAGTAGATATCTTTAACCAAGAGTTACAAAGCCTGATAAGTAGTACCTCAAAAGATCTAACAGGCGATGTAGATCAGATAGTCTCTAAACTAAATCAACTATAAAAGAGGAAGTGATATGAAGTATGGATTGATGACAAGGCTTAGACTTATTAGTCTTGTGCCGATACTTATGGTTTTTGGGATAACTAGTTATCTAGTTTTTAACTCCTATAGCTCATTTGTATCGGCAAAAAAACTTCAAGCTACTCTAGAGCAAAATAGATACCTAAATGAGATCATAGGTAATGTCGCTCGTGAGCGTGGTATGAGTGCTATGTACTTAGGTGAGGCTACTAAAAATATAGAAAAATCCCTAAATGAGCAGAGAAAAATAGTCGATGCCAAAGTCTCTAGCTTTCTTAAATTTGCTAATAATAATCAAGATATGCCTGAACAAGAGCAACAACAAAATATCAAAGATGTTGAAGATCTTATAGCTAATGTTAGGATGCTACGACCAAAAATAGATGAGCAACAGATAGAGTTTAAAGATATATTTAACATATACTCATCTTTTCAAGAAAATCTAATAGATCAGCTAACAAAGATTACACAAATAGATATAGATAAAGATTTTGATGCACTATATGCTTCATACCTAAGCATAGCAAAAGCTAAAGAGTTCTCAGGTCAAGAGAGAGCCTACTTATCAAACATACTATCTAAATCTGCTGAGATCTCAGATGAGGATCTATCTAAATGGCTTGTTTTTATGAATAAAGCCGACTCATATAGCTATAAAAATATAAAAGATGTAGATGTATGGCAAAAGATAGATTTGCTATTTAGCACAGAAGATGCAAAAGAGCTTTTTGAAGATATTGTAGGTGAGAGAGCCGATATTATCGCCAATATGGCAACTGGTGAGTATGAGATGACATCTGGTGTATGGTTTGGTATGCAAACTGAGAAGATTCAACTCTTTAGTGATGCTGAAAATATCTTGCTAGATGCTATGAATGTAAAATCTACTCAGGTTCAACAAGAGTCTTTAAAGATACTAATTTTATACTTTACTATATGGATCACAGCCATTGTCCTTGCGATTATAGGATATGTTTTAGCCAATGATATAACCGCTAACATCAAAAACCTTGAGGGTGTTCTTATAAAAGTCTCTGAGGACTATGACTCAAAACAAAGAACAATAGATCTAAACACCGCTGAGGGGACAAATGAGGCATATGCACTTCTTGAGGATATTATTGAGCAGACTAAAAAAGATAAAATAACCGCTCAAGAGGCGAGTGAAGCAAAATCTATGTTCCTTGCAAATATGAGCCACGAGATACGAACTCCACTAAATGGTATAGTTGGATTTACAGAGCTACTCAAAGACTCAGGGCTAAAAGAGGAGCAGAGTGAGTTTGTCGAAATCATAGAAAAATCCTCTGAAAACCTACTTGAGATTATTAACAATATCTTAGACCTCTCAAAAATCGAGAGTAATAAACTAGAACTAGAGCATATCGCATTTGACCCTATAGAGGAGTTTGAGAGTGCAATAGAGGTGTATGCGGTTAGAGCAAGTGAAAAACATATAAATCTTGGATGTTTTATAGACCCATCTCTAGAGACACCACTAAAAGGTGATCCAACAAAACTAAAAGAGGTTATCATAAACCTACTCTCAAATGCAGTTAAGTTTACAAACTCTGAGGGTAGTATAAATGTCAATATTAGAAAAATTGCCTCAAATCAAACTGGTATAACAAGGGTAAAATTTGAGGTTAAAGATAGCGGTATAGGTGTTACAAATGAGCAAAAGCAGAGAATTTTTGAGGCTTTCTCTCAGGCCGATACCTCTATAACTAGAAAATACGGCGGAACAGGTCTTGGGCTAACCATATCTAGTAACTTTATAGAGCTTATGGGTGGAGCACTAGATCTTGAGAGTGTCGTTGGAGAGGGGACAACCTTTTTCTTTAGTATAGACTTTGAAGAGGTTGATACACCTATAATATCTTCTAGAAAAAGATATACCGATATAAATGCAACGATATTTAACGATAGTAGCAGACTAAAATCTCAAGATGTTTACCTAAGAGAGTACCTAGAGTTTTATGGTATATCTTATACCCAAACTAGTGATGTTGAGTATATAAAAGATATCACAGCCCCAAATAGTGTAGTTTTTGTGGACTATAGTGTAGTAGATGAGCAGACTCTAAGAGAGATTAGCTCTTCACAAGCCTCTATCGTAGTGCTAACAAAATCAAACCTCATAAAACAGATAGAATCTCTTAGTTTAAACATAACAAAAGTACTATATGAGCCTCTAAACTCTACAAAACTAAAAACTGTTTTTGATGGAATGTTAAACACCAAAGAGCAAAAAGAGGCACTTTTAGCTAAAAAGTTTGATGTAAGCACATCTAAATTTAAGGCGAATATCTTAGTTGCTGAAGATAATATCATCAACCAAAAACTCATAAGACGAACTCTAGAGGATTTAGGACTAAATGTCACTATAGCTAGTAATGGACTTGAGGCATTTATAAAGAGAAAAGATGAGGAGTATGACCTTATATTTATGGATATACAGATGCCATTTTTAGATGGTATAGAATCAACAGAGCAGATACTAGAGTATGAAAGAGAACATAATATCGCTCATATCCCTATCATAGCACTAACTGCAAATGCACTAAAAGGTGATCGTGAGAGATTTTTAGCAGCAGGGCTTGATGAGTACACCACTAAACCTCTTGTTAGAGATGAGATCATCTCACTTCTAAACACCTTCTTGCACGATAGAATCATCAAAAAAGATGATAAGCCTATGATGGCTACTAGTAGCAACTCTAAAGAGACCAAAGATATTCTATTGGCTAAAAAGAGTAGGTTTGAGCTAGATCTATACTCAAAAATTTTAGATACTTTTGATGGTATAAGCTATGATGCTATATCCTCTATATCTACTCTTAAGTCAAAACTAGCTGCTAACTCTTATAAGATGTTACTTCTTGATATAAACTGCCTAACTAGCATGGAGATGGATCAAGTAAAAGAGGAGCTAGATAACCAAGAGTCTAAAATAACACTTGTTCTTATAGATGATAATATGCAAAAAGATGAGTTAGTTGATGATGTTATACCAAACTCTATCAACAAAAATATACTAGAAGCACTTCTAGATAAATATATAAAATAGGATTTTAAATGCAAAATAGACTAAATGTACTAATAGTTGATGATGATATGATTAACCTCAAGCTACTCAAATCGATGTTGAGCAAAAATGAGCTTGTAGAAAATATCATAGAGGCATCAAATGGTGCTGAAGCGGTAAATACACTAAAAGCTAGAGATGATATAGACTTAGTGCTGCTAGATATCATAATGCCGATCATGAATGGCACCGAAGCATTAAAAGTGATAAGATCGGATCAAAATATAAAACAAGTACCAATCATCATACTAACAACAGATGAGACAAAAAAAAGTGAAGCTCTTGAACTTGGGGCGAACGGATTTTTGATGAAACCTGTTAGAAGTGGCGATCTTACACAGCAGATCAAAACAATGGCTTCTATTAGTTAAGTGAGTCTTTTATAGACTCACACTAAAACAATATCTAAAACCTCTTCTATACGACTAACCGCAACTATCTCAAGAGCATTTTTAACCTCATCTGGAATATCTTCTAGATCTCTATCGTAGTTTTTTTGCGGGATAATAGCCTTGCTCATATCTGCTTTATAGGCTGCTATAAGCTTCTCTTTTAATCCACCTATAGGTAAAACATCTCCAGTTAGTGAAACCTCACCCGTCATAGCAATATCTGATTTTATCTTTTTGTTACTAAGTGTTGAAGCGATTACACTAACCATCGCTATACCTGCACTAGGTCCATCTTTTGGGGTTGCTCCATCTGGGACATGAAGATGGAGATCGTATCTTTTATAAACCTCACTAGCATCTACTTTTATCTTCTCTTCTATCTCTTTAGATGAGAGTGGGATATTTTTAGTATCGATCTTTAGTTTTTTGGTGTCTATTAGAGTTTTTACTACACTATGAGCTATCCTTGCTGATTCTTTCATAACATCGCCTAGGCTACCAGTTAGCTGCATAACACCTTTACCTTTTATGCGGATAGACTCTATCTTTAGCACATCACCGCCAACTGCCGTCCATGCAAGACCATTTACTATCCCAACTACTGGAGTTTTTTTAGTTTTTTCTATCTCAAAAACAGTTTTATCAAAATAATCTTTTAGGTTTTTGATGGTTATAGAGACTTTTGATATCTCTTGATTTGCTAGTATCTCTTTGGCTACTTTTCTAACCATATTTGCTATTTTTCGCCTAAGATCTCTCACCCCTGCTTCTCTTGTGTAGCTATGTATAATCTCTTGCATAGCACCCTTAGCTACACTAATCTCTGCTCTTTTTAAGCCATGCTTTTTAATCTCTTGAGGTAGTAGGTATTTTGTAGCTATCTCATACTTCTCTTGAGGTGTGTATGAGCTAACTGCGATAAACTCCATCCTATCTCTTAGTGGAGCAGGTATGCGACCAACATCGTTTGCTGTAGCTATAAAAATAGCTTGAGATAGGTCTATGTTAAAGTTTACATAGTAGTCTCTGAACTCTATATTTTGCTCAGGATCTAGGATCTCTAAAAGCACTGCGGTTGGGTCACCTCTGCCGTTTCTTGCTACTTTATCTATCTCATCAAGTACTATAACAGGGTTCATCTTTTTAGCATCTATTAGCCCCTGCACTACCCTACCAGGCATCGCACCAACATAAGTTCTTCTGTGTCCTCTTAGTTCATTTACATCTTCCATTCCACCTAGTGCTATCCTAACTAGTGGTCGCTTTAGTGCTGTTGCTATAGAGTTTGCTAAAGATGTTTTACCAACACCTGGAGGTCCTGAAAAACACAAAATCGCACCTGAATTATTTTTGATGCCCCTTAGCTCCATAAGCTCTTTTACTGCAAAAAATTCACTTATGCGAAGTTTTTGTTTTTTTAGTGAAAAGTGGTCTTTATCAAGCTGCGACTCTACCTCATTGATATGTAGAGGTTTTTTGCTAACCTGCCCAAAAGGTATCTCTAAAACCCAATCAAGATAGGCTTGTGTCATAGAGGCATCAGATGAGTCTGGGTGCATTCTAGCTAGTCTATCTATCTGTTTGCTCACCTCTTTATAACCATTTTCGCTTATATGCTCTTTTTTAGTCTCTAGTTTAGCTCTATACTCCTCTATCTCCTCTTCTTTGGAGGTATCGACACCTAGCTCTTTTTGTATCTGCTTTAGTTGCTCTTTTAAAAAGTACTCTTTATTTACTTTTTCTATATGGGTATTTACTTTGCTTCTTATCTCTTTTTGGAGTTTATTTGCCTCTATCTCGTCTATCAAAAGCTCTATAAGGTCTAAAAATCTTTTTTCAGTATTTGACTCTGCAAAAAGTCTATATGCTTGATCTTTTTTTAGTTTTAAGCTTGAACATATAAGATCAATCACACGGTTATGGTCGCTATTTTCCTCTATAGTTCGCAAAAGATCTGGCGGAAAAATATTGCTAACACCAGATAGTGCTTTTACCTTCTCTCTAAGTATCTCTAAAATAGCATCTGCTTTTAGCTCATAAACTCTAGTCGCTTGTATAATATCGCTCTCAACAACTAAAGGTGAAGTTGAGAGTCTTGAGAGTATTTTAGCCCTTGCTAAACCTTGAAAAAGCACTTTAACTCTACCATCTGGCATAGCGACTTTTCTCATGATAGAGCCTACAACCCCAACATCATATATAGCATCAAAATTTCGCTCACCCTCATGTGATGGCTTTGATGGGCAAACCAAAACTAAAGAGTTCTCTTCTAGTGCTAGATTTGCCGCTTCTATATTTTTCTCATCATCTAAAAATATAGGTGCTATCATAAATGGGTATAAAAATAGCTCATCTTCAACAATAACAGGTAGTTTTGCAGGAAACTCACTATAATCACTTAATTTCATCAGTTATCATCCTCA
>JBAYYR010000005.1:0-26812 GCA_041672945.1 Sulfurimonas sp.
ATCTAAGCGGAACTTTAACTTGAGATGACAATCCTAATGCTATACCACCTTTTGAGTCGCCATCGTACTTAGTTAAGATAACCCCATCGATCCCTATTTTCTCTTTAAAAGCAGTAGCTGTTTTTATAGCATCTTGACCCGCCATAGAGTCTGCTACATAAAAAACTTCATGTGGCGCAGCTACTTTTTTAACACCACTTAGCTCATCCATAAGCTCATCATCTATAGCTAATCGCCCCGCGGTATCTATAAGCACTACATCATACAAAGCACTTTTAGCCTTTTGCATAGCAGCTTCAACTACCTCAATTGGGTTTGTGCTTGTGTGTTCAAAAAGATCTACCTCTATCTTAGCTGTAATCTGTCTTAGTTGCTCAACTGCTGCTAATCTTTGTAAGTCTGCTGCAACTATAAGCACTTTTTTTTGTCTGTTTTTAAGATAGAGTGCTAATTTTCCTGTAGTTGTAGTTTTACCACTACCTTGCAAACCACTCATAAGTACTACTGTTGGTGGAGTTGGCGCAAAAACAAAACCTTTGTTTCCCCCAACCTCTAAAAGCTCATTTAGCCCCTCTTTAAGAGCTGCTAAAAACTGATCTTTTCCGATACCATTTTTCTTAGTCTCAAGTGCAACTTTGTTTAGTAGATCTTTTACTATCTTGTGGTGAACATCTGCTTTTAGGAGTGATTTTTTGAGTTCATCTAGGGCTTTGTTTAGTGCTTTTTCATCATCATGAAAACGAATCTTTTTTATAGCATTTGTAAACGATTCTGTTAGTGCATCAAACATATAGCTCCTTTGTGAAAATAAAAATCGGGCAATTATATCTAAAATTTTCTTTATTCAAAATGAATAAAGCTTTTTGGTTCAGGTGAGATAAACTCTTTTCCTAAAAGTCTTACCTTGTGAGCATGGAGCATTACCCGCTTTGCTCTTCTTCCACCATAAAGCTCATCGCCGATGATGGAGTGCTCTATATATCTTAGATGTACTCTTATCTGATGGGTTCTTCCATGGTGAAGTATGCACTTAACTTTTGTTTTACCGCCACTTACCATATCTGGAATCACCTCTGTTCTTGCACTTTTACCTTTGCTTGATACATTTGAGATAGCTTTGCCATTTTTTTTAGTAGTGATGATGGGTCTATCTATCTCTACACTCTCGCTAAGTATCCCCTCTACCCATGCTATGTACTCTTTATAGACTCTATCTTTTTTAAACTCATCTATCGCTTTTAGTCTAAACTCTTCGTTTTTGACAAGCATAAGAACTCCGCTTGTTTCACGATCTAGCCTATGTAGAAGCTTTGTATCTTTAAACTCTCGCTCTATCTCATCTGAGTTTAAAAATGCTGGTTTATCGACAACTAAGATATTTTCATCTTCATAAATCTTATTTATCTTCTCAACTTTTTCAACTCTAAAAACTGTTTTAGGGTCTATCTCAGCCCTTGCTATAACTACTTTTTTGTTGCCAACATAGACTAAACCTCTATCTATCAGTGCTTTTGCTGCACCATTTGAGATCTTCTCTTGTTGTGCCAATAACTTATATGCTTGTACCATCTAATAACTCCATTACTTGACTCAAATCTATCTGCTCATCTACCCTACAAGGCTCACTATTACTTAAAAGTGCCTCTAAAATCTCGCTATTTTTTACAATCTGGAGATTTTTCACATACTTAAAAAGCTCTTTTTGGTTAAAAAAATGCTCACCACTTACGATCTTACACCCAAAAAAGGCTGGTTCAAGTGGGTTATGTCCACCAACATCATCTCTAAAAGCTCCACCTAGTATGGCGACATCGCTTATGGCATAGATGTTATTTAGTTCACCCATCATATCTACAAGGGTGATATCTGCTTGAAAATCTTTTTTAAGTGAAAATTTCTCAACACTTAAGCTACTTTTTAAAAGCAACTCATAAACCTCGCTAAACCTCTCAGGATGGCGTGGAACAACAACTAATTTTACATCTTTTTGAGTTTTTTTATACTCCAAAAATGCCCTTAGTATAAGCTCCTCTTCATCTTTGTGAGTACTAGCTGCTACTATTAGTTTAGCTTTTGGTTTTACATAATCTTTTGTTTTGGTTATAGCCCCTGCTAGTTTTATGTTGCCTATAACCCTAACATCTTTTGCCCCTAGTGTTAAAAAAAGCTCCCTATCACTAGCACTTTGTGCAAAAACCACCTCTACCATCGATAGTATAATCTTGTAAAACCACTTAAATCTTAGGTAGCTTTTAGCACTTTTGCTTGAGATTCTACCATTTAGTAAAACTACCCTTGAGCCTTTTAGTTTTGCAACCAAAAAAAGCATAAACCAAAATTCCGCCTCAAGGACTACTAAAAACTTATGTTTTTTTACCCAAAAAGGTAAAAACATCTCATATGGTAGATATCTTGTATCTTTTTTATACTTTTTTGCCTCAGCTTGACCCGTTTGGGTTGTGGTTGTGATAGATATCTTTTTAGCACTTAAAGTATCTAGCAAAGGTTTAAGCGCCCTAGCCTCGCCAAGTGAGCATACATGAAACCAAATATCTCCACCCTCTAGCGGTCGGTTTTTATATAAAAAAAATCTAGCTGGTATAGAGTGTTTGTACTTTTGTTTAAAACTAAGATAAAAAAGTAGCGGAAGTGCTAAGATATATAGCACCGCACTAAGAAAAAAGTAAAATAGGCTAAAAAGACTAAGCTTCAGGTTCAAGATATAAGATTCTTCCACAGTGTGGGCAAGTTACTATCTCATCTGCTTTTATAATATCTGCATAAGTTTTATCACTTATAACTAGATGGCACCCGCCACAAGCTTGATCAGCTACTGGAACAACTGTTGTATTTTTTGCCCATCTACGGATCTTTTGGTAAAATGCAAGTGCTTTTTGGTTTATCTCTGCTACTAAAGACTCCTTTTTAGCAAAAACCTCTTTACTCGCTTGATCTATAACTTTTAGCTTCTCATTTACCTCAGCTTCTATAGTACCTATTCCGCTCTCTAACTCCTCAAGAGATTTTTTAGCCGATGCTATCTGCTCATTTTTTAAAACTATAATCTTCTCTAGTCTCTCTATCTCTTCATTTGCAAAGTTTACTTGCTCTTTGCTTATCTCCTCTTCTAACTGAAGGGCTTTCATCTCTCGCTCTGTCTTTACATCAGCACTTTTTTTAGAGTTCTCCTCTAGTTTTTTAGATAATTCGCCTAAATGAAGCTCATTTTTTCGTTTTTTTATCTCCTCTTCTCTTATCTCGCTTGTAAGATTTTCAACATCAGAGTTTAGGCTCTGTTTTTTTGCTAGAACTACCTCTAGCTTGTAGTTTGCTTCCTCTATTTGAGGCTCAAAAGCATCTATCTCTTTATCTATAGAAGATAGCTCTATTAGCTGTTTTAAGTGCTGGTTCATTGTGTTCCTTTTATGAATGAATGTATGTAAAGGGGTTTTTTGATGATGAAATTATAGCTTTTAAACCTAAATTTTTCAAATGTTTATGTAAAATCTCTGCAAAAAACTGCTCACTCTCAAAATGCCCTATATCTATAAGGGAGAGATTTATACTACTAGCCTCCATTGCATCGTGGTATTTTATATCGCCCGTTAATAAGCAATCTGCTTTTACTTGCTTTATAAGTG
This sequence comes from Sulfurimonas sp., assembly GCA_041672945.1. Taxonomy (GTDB): domain Bacteria; phylum Campylobacterota; class Campylobacteria; order Campylobacterales; family Sulfurimonadaceae; genus JBAYBZ01. The sequence continues at coordinate 3,642 of JBAYYR010000005.1, forward strand.
AACCGCCTGAGCCTGTTACTAGTGCGGCTGTTTTTATAAACTCACGGTTTTTAACACACTTTATATATGGTAGGTTAAACACTTTTGCTACTCTAGCGGCAAATCTATCAAACTCCTCATCTACCTCAAGATAGGTTATAAAAGAGTCCTTATAGAGTATGTTATAACCCAAAACATCACTCGCTACAAAATCATTGAGATGGGTCTTATCGAAGTTTGTGTGCATTGAGATATTTGAGATGTTTTTTTGTATCATTTTTTTTATAAGATTTGTTGGGTATTTGTTAAACTCAAGCTGTTTTAAACCACCAAATATAATCGGATGGTGAGTGATAAGCAAAGTATCATGCTCAAGCAAATCTATAAGCGACTCATCTACATCGATACTTAGTGCGATCTTCTCTATCTTTTGTGAAAAATCCCCTATTAAGAGTCCTGAGTTGTCCCATTTTTCTTGAAGCTCAAAAGGTGATAGCTCATCTAAAAAGTTATATATCTGCTCTATGGTCATAGTTTTGCTAACTCTTCTTTTGCCTCGCTAAACTCTGGATCGATCTCAAGTGCTTTTGTGTACATATCTTTAGCCTCATCTAACTCACCCATCTCTACTAAAAGGTTGCCGTAGTTGTAGTAGGTTTTAGCATTTGTGCTATTTAGCTTTAGTGACTCCTCTAGATGCTCTCTTGCCTCATCTAGCTCACCTATTTTTCTATACAGTGATGCTATAGCATTGTGTACAAACTCATCTCTATCGTCTATCTCTATGGAGTCTTTATAGTACCTTAGAGCCATATCATCTTGGTCTAGCTGTGCTGAGATAAAACCTAATTTAAAAAGCAACTCTGGGTTATATCTATCGTTTGAGTGTGCATCTTCTAACAGTGAGAGTGCCTCTTTTAAGTTACCTTTTTCAAACTCCTCATCTGCTAAGCTAACTAAGTCTATATGCTCAACTTCAAGTGGTTTCTCCTCTTGCATCGGCTGGTTTTGTGGGTCTTGTAGTGTTTGTATGTGCTGGTATATCCTAAAAGCAAAATAGCCTGAAGCTATTAACATTAAAAGTTGAAATGTACTCATCCCTTCATCATCCTCTCTATATCTCTTTTCATATCTTTTTGTTTTAAATCCTCCCGCTTGTCGTGTAGCTGTTTACCTTTTGCAACTGCTATGGTTAGTTTTGCTCTGTTTTTATCATCGAAGTATATCTCAAGTGGTACAACAGTATGCCCATCTCGCTCAACCTCTTTTATCATTTTATCTATCTCTTTGCGGTGGAGCAGTAGTTTTCTAGTAGCTCTCTCTTCGTGCGAATAAAAATGGTGGGTAGTCTCTAGTTTGCCTATATGCATACCAAATATAAATGCCTCATTTTTCACAAATCTAACAAAACTATCTTTAAGATTTACCCTACCATCTCTTAGTGCTTTTACCTCGCTACCTTTTAAAACTAGCCCCGCTTCATACCTATCTAGTATAAAATAATCAAATAGTGCTTTTTTGTTTTTGGCTATAATCTTCATCTTTTTATCCTAAAAAAACTGCTTCCACTTCCACTAAAAAAATACCCATCAAGCGATTTTAGCTCATCATACTCAAAAAGAGCAGGTTCTAACAAATCATTTGCCTCTTTAGCACTTAGAGTATTTAAAATCTCAAGGCTAGTTTTACCCTTAAGCTCATCTGCACTTAGGGGATTAAAAAATCGTTCCCTATAGACTCCATAAACCTTTGGAGTGCTAATCTTTATGGGTGGTGTTATGATATCAAAATCTAGTAGATCTTCATCAAACTTCTCTACTATTTCGCCAACTCCACTAACATTTGCACTACCATAACCATATATAAAAAATGGAACATCAGAGCCGACTTTAGCACCTATAGTAGCTAACTTCTCTTTACTTAAATCTAACATATCATTACACATAAGCAAAAATGTTGCCGCATCGCTACTTCCACCACCTAACCCCGCAAATGAGGGGATATTTTTTATAACTTTTACATAGTGAGTTTTAAAAAACTCTACGATTTGCGGGTATATGAGCAGTTGTTCATAGGCTTTATATATAGTATTTTGTTTGGTTGTACACCCAAAATCACCAACTAAAACAAACTCATCATTAGGCTCATCTTTTTTAACAAACTCAAGCTCATCATAGAGATCTTTTACTACCATAAATCGTGATAATAACTCATGGTAAGAGCCTCTTGTGCCTGTTATTTTTAAAAATATATTTACTTTTGCATAAGCTTTTTGCATACTATTTTCTTAAAAACTCACTTAGTTTAGCTAGTATGTCGATGTCGCTTTTACTAGCTGCTTTGTTTGAGTCTTTTACCTGCTCGACCAACTCTTCTCTTAGTATAGCGACCTCTTTTGGTGCTTCGATTCCAAGTTTTACTACACCCTTTTCTACACTAACAACAGTTATTTTGATATCTTCCCCTATAACTATACTCTCATCGACCCTTCTACCTAACACTAACATAAAACCCTCCCTAGTTCATAACTAACTTTAGTATCTTTTATAGTAACAATACTCAAAAAACTACCACTATCTATATAGTAGCTACCCTCATCTTTAAACCTTAAATCCTCAATATCTAAAACTCTACCGTACTCTAGATTTGCTATATCGCCACTATAGTGGTTTTGCTTTAAATCTAAGTAGTTTTTTATATCTAAACTCTTTTGCTCCTCAAACCTAAACTCACCCTCATTTAGCCTCTCTAAAGCACTTAAGCTTCCATACTCCACACCCAATCTTTTTGCGATTATCGCCCCTAGTGAGCGGATATAAGTCCCCTCTGAAACACTTGCTTCAAAGGTTATAAATGGGTGTGAATAGTTTATAAGGCGACTGCTATATATGGTTGAGTTTATAGTCTCAAGTTTCACCTCTACCCCTGCTCTAGCCAAATCATAAGCCCTTTTTCCATCTATATGCTTTGCACTAAATATAGGTGGCTCATAGCTAAGCTCACCCTCAAGGGATTTTAGCACCTCTTTTACTTGCGATAGCTCTAGCTCTTTAATAAGCCTAATCTCATCTATCATCTCTATATCTAAACTATCGCTTTTAGCACCCAACCAAAGAGTTGCTCTATATCTTTTTGGAGTTTTTTTCAAAAATCTAAAGAGTTTGGTGTAGCTCCCAAAAGCGACTATTAAAACTCCCTTAGCAAATGGATCTAGTGTCCCTGAAAAACCAGCTTTTTTCACCCCATATGCTCTTTTTAACCTACCTAAGTAGCTATTTGAAGTTATACCAGATGGCTTGTAGGCGACAAATAGTCTATTCATAGTTTCTCAACAAATGAAGCCATAATCTCTCGCTTATTTCCAGCAAAATTTATCTCTAGCTTAAACTCTCGCCCTGCTTTACTAACACCATTTACCCTACCTGTACCAAAAATCTTATGGCGAACCAAATCCCCTTTTTTAAAGGCTGTAGTAGCTTCTATAACAAGTGAGCCTTCACTTAAACCAGCTTCATTAAAAAATCTACTTTTTGCTAAATTATCTCTTTTGCCTCTATAAAATCTACTATCGACATGACTTAGAGTTAAGCTCTCTTTAGCTCTTGTAAAAGCGACATAGCCCAACCTTCTCTCCTCTTCAACATCGCTTCCATCGCCCACAAGTGGTAAAAAGCCCTCCTCAAGCCCTATAACAAATACATGATCAAACTCAAGCCCTTTAGATGCGTGGATACTCATCATATATATAGCTTCACCCTCTATCTCATCTTGATCGCTTAGTAGCATTGTCTCATTTAAAAACTCATCTAAAGATGCTTCGGGATTATTTTTTATAAAATCTTTAAAAAGGGCATAAAACTCATCCATATTTAGGTGTCTCTCAAACTCCTCTTGGGTGTTTTTATATATATCTTTTAGTTTTAGCCTATCCTCTAACATATCTATAATGTCATAAGTTGCATTTGAGTTTTTTATATCTTTTATCTCACCTATAAGGTGTTTTAGTGTTTTAGTGTTTTTAGTTTTTATAAGATCATCTAACTCTTTAGCACTAGCCTCATCTATATAGGCAAATATCGACTTTTTAGCTCTAGTTGCCGACTCTTCGATCTTATCTAGAGTAGCTTTTCCTATCCCTCTTTTTGGTTTATTTACAATCCGTTTAAACGAAAAATCATCATGCTCATTTGCTATAACTCTAAGGTAGCTTATGATGTCTTTTATCTCAGCTCTATCATAGAACCTAAGTCCACCAACTAGCCTGTAGCTTATCTTTGCTCTACCTAAGCCCTCTTCAACAGAACGGCTTAAAACATTGACCCTATATAGTATAGCGATCTGCGATGCACTCACCCCACTACTAAGAAGTGAAGATATTTTTGTGGCTATTTTTCTAGCCTCTTCACTCTCATCTAGACTATGAAGCACACTCACCTCTTCGCCACTACCTCTAGTTGATCTTAGCTCTTTACCTAATCGTGAGCGGTTGTGAGCTATAAGAGCATTTGCTACTTTTAGTATAGGCTCACGGGAGCGGTAGTTCTCCTCTAGCTTAAAAATTTTTGTATCTTTAAAATCCTCTTTAAACTCAAGTATATTTCTAATATTTGCTCCCCGCCACCCATAAATACTCTGATCATCATCACCAACAACACAAATATTATTATGAGTTGTGCATAGTTTTTGGAGTAGTTTTAGTTGAAGCTCATTTGTATCTTGGTACTCATCTACCATAATATACTGATACTTTTTAGATGTCTCCTTGCATAGCTCATCGTTCTCATCTAGTATCTTAAAAGTTAAGCTAAGCAAATCATCAAAATCTACTAAGTTATTATCTACAAGGTAGTTTTCATACTCCTCATAAACCTTTGCGATCTGCTGATAGTTATAAAATTCTGCTTGTTTATATGCCTCATCTGGGCTCATAAGTGAGTTTTTGTATCTTGATATCTCACTCGCAACAAGAGCGGTTTGAAGCTCTGGGTTTATCCTTTTTAAAATCCTTTTTTTATCATCACTATCTATAATGGCAAAGTTATTTTTTCGCCCTAAAAGGTGAAAATTAAACTTTAAAAATAGTAAACCAAACTTATGAAAAGTACAAAGCAATGGCGGATAAACTTCGCTCCCTAACATATGTAAGGCTCTCTCTCTCATCTCATTTGCCGCTTTGTTTGTAAAAGTGAGTGTTAAAGTAGCACTCGGTGGGATCCCTACCCCGCTTATAAGATAGGCTAGTCTTGAGACTATAGTTGTAGTTTTACCGCTTCCAGCCCCTGCTAAGATAAGCACTGAGCCATCAAACTGCTTAACTGCTGCTTTTTGTGAATCGTTTAGTTTTTCTAAAATTTTGTCCATATCTGTTTGCTACTTGTAGAGTTAATATCTTTATATTATATCCAAAAAAACTAAAAGCTCTAAAGTATTCTAATAAAAGATTATAAAAATTATAAAAAACTCTTGATTTTACTATAATATTTGGTTATACTTTTTGCTATAATTTAATTTTATGGATATTATTATGTTAAGAGATTTTGCAAAATTAGAGACTTTTTTGATGGTCGTAAAAGAGAGAAGTTTCTCCAAAGCTTCAGCTAAATTGGGGATTTCTCAACCTGCGGTTACACAACAAATAAGGCTAATAGAAGAGTATCTAGATACTAAAATAGTAGATAGAAAGAAAAATGGCATACTGCTTACAAAAGAGGGTGAAGATCTTTACCGTATCGCTATAAGACTAGATAAGGCGATAACAAATAGTGAAAAAGAGCTTCTAAAAATCATAGATAAAAACTTCACTTTTAGTATAGGTGCATCTAGTACTATAGGTAACTATATACTACCAAACTACCTAACAGAGATCAAAAAACGGATAAATAACGATGTCTATGTAAATGTATCGCTCTCTCAAGAGATTATGGAAAATCTTGATGATAAAAAAATTGATATTGCTCTTATAGAATCACCGATATTTAACGATGATACTATATATAGAGAGTGGGTTGCAGATGAGCTTGTAGTTTTTTCTAATCAGCCACTTAAAAAACAACTAAGTGCGGAAGATCTTATGGGATTTGACTGGATATGTAGAGATGAGAACTCACACACTAGAAAACTAACAAGTGAAGCTTTCGATGAGATGGGTGTTCAGTGCAATAACTTCCATGTTATAAGTGTAGTATCTAGCCCAACTGCTATAAAAGAGTCTATACTCTATGCCGATGCAAAGTCTGCTAGACCGTTAGTTTCAGTTATTTCAAAACATGCTATAGCAAATGAGGTCTCTAAGGGGCGACTTTTTGAAGCTAGACTTAAAAACTATAAGATTGAGAGAAGCTTTTATATAGCCTACTCAAAAGAGAAAAAACACGACGCATTTGTAAATAGCATTGTCGATTATCTTATCGGGATACACAAGGTTTAAAACTCTAAAAACCTATCTTTTGAGTCTTTAAGCCTTTTTAAAAACTCATCTTTGCTTATCTCTTTTGCCCCCAAACTCTTTAGGTGGTTTGTGGGGACTTGTGCATCTATAAAATCAAAACCTCTATTTTTTAAGTGTTTTACTAAAAAAGCAAAAGCTACTTTAGAGGCATCATTAACTTTAGCAAACATAGACTCACCACAAAAAACTCCGCCAACAACAACCCCATAGAGTCCACCAACAAGTTTGCCATCTTGATAGCTCTCAACACTATGAGCGATCCCCATATCAAAAAGTGTAGTATAAGCCTCAACTATCTCATCTTGTATCCAAGTGCCATTTTGCCCCTCTCGCTTAGCCGCTTTACACTCTAAAACCACCTCTTTAAAGTTAGTATCAAACTTAACTTCAAACTTTTTTAACGATTTTTTTAAAGATCTGCTTAGTTTAAAATCATCAAGATCTAAGATAAGTCTAGGATCCACACTCCACCAAATGATAGGATCATCTTTGCTATACCACGGAAATATACCGCTCCCATAAGCCCTTATGAGTCTAGTGGGTGAGAGATCTCCTCCCCAAGCGACTATCCCCTCACTACTAGCTTCAAGGGGGTTTGGAAACTCGTAGTTAAAACTAGAGAGTTTGGGTATCAAAAACTAATCCATCTCTATAATCTACACTCACTTTTCCACCATTTTTTAGCTTACCAAAGAGTAACTCATCGCTTAGCTTATCTATAATATGCTCTTTGATATATCGCTTAAGAACTCTAGCTCCTAACTCTTTTGAGTAGCCCTCTTTTGCAATAAAAGCTATAGCCTCTTTAGTAGAAGATATGCTAACTTTTCTCTTTTTAAGTACAACACTAAGCTCATCTAGTAGTTTTATAGCGATACTCTCAACCACTTCAGGGGTTAGCGGGTTAAAAGCGACTATAGCATCTAGTCTATTTCTAAACTCAGGTGTAAAAAAGTTTTTAAGCTCCTCGTTTTGGCTCAGCAAACTATCACTATTAAAACCCATAACAGCTCTTGCGGATGAGCCGACATTTGATGTCATGATGATTATGGTATTTTGAAAATCGACCTTATAGCCTGTATTGTCGGTTAGTGTAGCACTATCCATCACTTGAAGAAGTATATTTATAAGCTCAGGATGGGCTTTTTCTATCTCATCTAAAAGAACAACAGAGTGTGGATGTTTTTTGATAGCTTCACTTAAAAGTCCAGCTCTCTCATGCCCAACATACCCAGCAGGAGCCCCTATAAGGCGACTTAGTGAGTGTTTTTCCATATACTCGCTCATATCAAACTTTACAAAGTTTATACCCAAAACTTCGCTCAAAGCGACACTAAGTTCAGTTTTTCCAACTCCACTAGAACCTGTAAACAAAAATGAAGCGATAGGTTTATACTCCTCATTTAACCCAGCTTTAGAGACCTTGATAGCTCTAGAGATAACATCTATCGCCTCATTTTGTCCTATCACTCTAGCCCTTAGAGTACTCTCTAGCTCCATAAGTCTATCTGTTTCGCTCTCATCTAGCTTAGAGATACTTACACCAACTATTTTTGAGAGAGTTTTTTCTATATCAAGAGATCTTAAAACCGACTTTTTATTTTTAAGCAAATGAAATGAAGCGGCACTCTCATCTACCAAATCTATCGCTTTGTCGGGTAAAAATCTATCGTTTATATACCTCTTAGATAGCTCCACCGCACTCCTAATCGCACTATCGCTTATGGTTATATTGTGGTGTTTTTCATACCTGCTTTTTAACCCTTTTAGTATATCTATGGTTGTTTTTATAGATGGCTCATCTACCTCAACTTTAGAAAATCTTCTACTAAGCGCTCTATCTTTTTCAAAACTAGCTCTATACTCACTATGTGTAGTTGCACCCATAACTTTAAGCTCACCAGAAGCTAGTGATGGTTTTAGTAGGTTTGAAGCATCCATGCTAGAGTTACCCGTTGCACCAGCTCCTACTATGGTGTGTATCTCATCTATAAAAAGTATCGCTTTTGGGGTATTTTTTAGCTCATCTATAACACCCTTTAGCCTCTTTTCAAAATCACCCCGATACTTAGTTCCAGCTATAAGACTCCCCATATCAAGGGCAAAAAGATTGCTTGAAGCTATGATTTGTGGGGTTTTATTGTTTGCTATATTTAGAGCTAATCCCTCAGCGATAGCAGTTTTTCCAACCCCTGCTTCACCTACTAAAATAGGGTTATTTTTCTTTCTACGACAAAGTATCTGCATAACCCTCTCTAGCTCATCTTCTCGCCCGATTATCGGGTCTATCTTGCCATCTTTTGCTTTTTGAACTAAGTCTATTGTATATTTTTGTAGATAGGACTCTTTTGTTTGGGTCGCTGTTTTTGGTATATCCTCTTGTGGGTGAGAGATAAACTCTAAGATATCTAGTCGTGAGATGTTGTACTCATTTAAAAGCATATAGGCAAAGGTGTTTTTTTCGTTATAGAGTGCAACCAAAAAATCCCCAACATAGGCTTTTGGCTTAGATGAGCTTTGAGTATGTGCTATCATCGACTCTATAGTTTTAGTAAGAGCATAACTCTCATAAGGCTCTGCCATAGGTGTTGTTAGTGGCTCTATCTGAGTCATTAGGTAGTTTTTTAAAAGCTCTTTCATAACTGCGATATCGCCACCAAGATTTGAGATAATAACATCACCATCGCTACTGTCTAGTAACATATAAAAAAGATGTTCTATCGTTATATACTCATGTTTTAGCTCTTTTGCTAAGTTTATAGCCTTTGCAAATACTTCGTTTAATTGCTCATCTATCATGCCTCTTGCTCCATAATAGCTTTTAGTGGAAATGAGTTGTTTTTTGCCGCACTATGGACCTGATGGAGCTTTGTTTGTGCTATCTCATGAGTATATACCCCGCAAACCCCTTTGCCGTTGTTGTGGATATCTAACATAATCTTTTTTGCCTCATCATGGCTTTTGTGAAATATCTGCATAAGCACCTCAACTACAAACTCCATAGATGTATAATCATCATTTAGTAGTATAACCACCCACTTTTTTGGAAACTTTACCAAAAGCTCAGATAGAACCTCTATATCACTCTTTAAACCCATTTTTACCTGCTATAATTTTATAAAAGTGATACGATTATACTATGAAAAAACGAATATTTATAACAGCGACAAATACCAATATCGGCAAAACTTATACAACAAAACTTCTACTAAGGGAGTTTGCAAAAAAAGGCTTAAGAGTTGGGGCATTAAAACCTATAGAGAGCGGAGTGGAAGATGGCTTAGCACAAGATGCCCTTGAACTTTTAACACTTACAAAAGAGCTAAACAGTGAGCTTAGTGATTTTGAGCTAAAAGATATAACCCCATATATGTTTAACTTAGCAGCCGCCCCTTTTGTAGCGGGTAAAGGGGTTAGTGTAGAAGTTATAAAAGAGGCTCTAATTAAGCTTGAAGAGCATTGCGATATAGTTTTTATAGAAGGAGCTGGTGGACTTTATGTACCTATAGAGAGAGATTATTTTATGATCGATCTTATAAAAGATCTTGATGCAAAAGCACTCTTAGTAACCCACTGCTCTTTGGGTTGTATAAACGATACTCTATTAAGCCAAAAAGCTCTTCAAGCTAAAAATATTGAGTATATTGTAGCTTTTAACTGCAAAGATGAGCTAGATTTTAAGACTATATCAAAGCCATATTTTGATGAAGTTGGATTTGATGTTTTAGAAGTTAAAAAAGATATTGTAAATATATGTGAAATCTTGTACAATTAAGCCTATGAAACACTTAATAACAACTAATGAACTAAGCATAAAAGAGATAGAAGAGTTACTAGCAGATGCCGCCATCTATGCAAAAGGTGGTTTTGATAAGATACTTGAAGATAAGATAATCATTACACTTTTTTTTGAAAACTCAACAAGAACTAGAAGCTCATTTGAAGTAGCAGCAAAAAGACTTGGAGCAAATATAGTCCATCTAGATGTCGCTTCAAGCTCAACTAAAAAAGGTGAAACTCTAGTAGATACTGCGATGAATCTAGATGCGATGAATATCGATGCCATCATCGTTAGGCACAAAAACTCTGGTGTACCTAAGATGTTATCAAACCATGTGAAAGCTTCCATTATAAATGCGGGAGATGGTGCCCATGCTCACCCAACTCAGGCACTACTTGATCTTTTTACACTAAAGCAACACTTTGGCGATGTTGTTGGTAAAAAAATAGCGATAGTTGGAGATATAAAAAACTCAAGAGTCGCTAACTCTAACATAGACCTACTAGGCAGATTTGGTCTTGATGTTACACTAGTAGCCCCACCACAGTTTTTACCAAAAACCACACTAAAAACCACCCACCGCTTAGAAGATATAGTAGATGATGTCGATGCCATCATGAGCCTTAGAACTCAAACAGAGCGCCACTCATCTCAAACCTATGCTTCACTAAAAGATTATGCGAGTGATTTTTGCATAGATGAGAAGCTAGTTAAAGATAGAGATATCATCATATTACACCCTGGACCTGTACACAGAAATGTCGATATAAGCGATGCACTACTAGCCGATAAAAGATGTAAAGTGCTAGAGCAAGTTAGCAATGGTGTAGCGATGCGGATGGCGGTTCTTAAAAAAATCCTCTATGCCATTTAGCAAAGCAAATCTTTTAGGGCAAAAAAGGGAGCCATTTTTAATAATCGCCGATTTTTTAGCTACAAAAGTAGAAATTTTTACCTTAGATGAGCTAAGAGATATTGAGTTTAGTTTTGATGAGTTTTACACCTATAAAAAACATAACCATAAACTAGAGAAAAGCCCGATAGATTTTAGTGCTTATGAGCAAAAACTAAACCAAGTTCAAGATGAGATAAAAAAAGGTAACACCTACCTTTTAAACCTAACTCAAGCGACTCCTATAAAAACCAACTTAACACTAAAAGAGATATATAGCTTAGCAAATGCAAAATTTAAACTCCGCTTTTATGATGAATTTGTAGTTTTTTCACCTGAGAGATTTGTAAACATCAAAGATAACACCATAAATACCTACCCCATGAAAGGGACGATGGACGCCTCTATAAAAGATGCAAAAAAGCTACTACTAGAAGACGAAAAAGAGTTAGCAGAACACACTATGGTGGTTGATCTACTTAGAAATGATCTTAGTATGGTTGCAAATAGGGTTGAAGTAAAAAAGTTTCGTTATATAGATGAGATAGATTCAGGAGATAAAAAACTTCTACAGGTATCTTCTCATATAAGCGGTATAGTGGGTAAAAATTGGCAAGAAAATATCGGCGATATACTAAAAAAACTTCTCCCAGCAGGTAGCATAAGTGGTACTCCAAAACAAAAAACCCTAGAGATTATAGATAGTGTTGAGGGGTATGATAGAGGGTACTTTAGCGGGGTTTTTGGCTTTTTTGATGGAGAGAGTTTTGATAGTGCGGTGATGATAAGATTTATCGAAAAAACCAAAAATGGCTATCTCTATAAAAGTGGTGGTGGTATCACGATAGACTCAAAAGCTAAAAGTGAATATAATGAACTTTTGGATAAAATATATATTCCATAGCTACTACTCTTTTATAGTTTATACTTGTTCACTTAGGCTTCACTGTGGGTACCCCAAAGTTTGCAGACAAACTTTGACCCTTCAGTTGCAGAATCGTTCACAAATATAACTATCAAAAGAGACATAATTTTATTTAAAAAAACAGAGGAAGAGATGTATATAGAAGATTTAAGATTTTCACTTTGGGCAGATTTTATAGAGAGAGACTATCTAGATGGTGGCTTTAGAGAGCTTATAGAAAATGGGGTTATAAATGGTGCTACCTCAAACCCTGCGATATTTAAAAATGCGATACTAACTTCAAGTGCTTATAAGGAGCAGTTAAAATCGCTTCAAGGTCTTAATGCTAAAGAGAAGTATGAGGCACTAGCGATTTATGATATACAAAAAGCGGCAGATATCTTAAAACCACTCTATGAAAAAGGTGATGATGGTTTTGTTAGTATAGAGGTTGATCCATTTTTATGCGATGATGCAAAAGCTACTATAGATGAGGGGCTAAGGCTTTTTAGGCTGATAGCTAGAGAAAATGTTATGATAAAAATCCCAGCAACAAAAGCGGGATACGAAGCGATGTATGAGCTAAGCAAAGAGGGTATTGCTATAAATGCTACTCTAGTTTTTTCGCTAGATCAAGCTCTAGAGTGTGCAAAAGCATTTGATCGGGCAAACAAAGACTCAGATAAAAGAGCTAAAAAAGTTATAAGTGTTTTTGTAAGCAGAATCGATCGAGCACTAGATGAGCAACTAAAGGCAAATGGAGTTGCCACCGCACTAAGTGGTATATACAATAGTGCCAAAATATACAACCATATAGAAGCTATGAGAGTTAGCGATGTTAGAGTTCTATTTGCAAGTACAGGTACAAAAGATGATACTCTAGCTAAACACTACTATATAGAAAAACTCTTAGCTTACAATAGTGTAAATACCGCTCCAATTGAGACCATAGAAGCCTTTGTAAAAGATGGTAAAACTCAAAAAGCCCTACCGATAGAAGAGAAAATTATAGATGAGCATTTTGAAAAAATCAAAAATTGTGGTATAAATTTTGATACTGTTTTAGATAAACAGATATCAGATGGGCTAGAAGCATTTAAAGTCGCTTTTGGAGAAATTTTGGAGTCATTATGAACAATGAAGTAGATGTTAGCAGACTAACATTTGAACAAACTGAGAAGATAAGAGGTTATTTAGGTAAGTTAGTAGCAGCAGGTGGAAGTGATTTGCATGTCAAATCAAATAGTGCCATAAGAGCTAGAATAAATGGTCATATAGTCCCATTTTCAGGTAGTATATATAGCTATGATGATGCTATGACACTCACTAAAGAGATGCTTCGTGGTCGTTTTGGTGAGCTTGTTGAGAAAAAAGAGGTGGATCTAGTCTATCAGTATGATGATAAAACAAGATTTAGGGTAAATATATTTTTCCAAACAGATGGCCCTAGCCTTGTTTTTAGGGCTATACCTATGAGCATACCCACCATCGATAGTATGGGATACCCAGATGCTATTAAAGAGTTTACTAAAGAAAACAGAGGTTTAGTTTTAGTAACAGGGATCACAGGTAGTGGTAAATCAACTACACTAGCGGCGATGATAAATGAGATAAATATGAAAACACAAAAACATATTATCACCATAGAAGACCCAATAGAGTTTGTCCATAAAGATAAAAGTTGTATAGTAAACCAAAGATCAGTTGGGCAAGATACACTATCTTTTCAAAGAGCTTTAAGGGCTGCTCTAAGAGAGGATCCAGATATCATACTAGTTGGTGAGATGAGAGATCGTGAGACTATGGAGTTAGCTCTTAGTGCCGCTGATACAGGGCATCTTGTAATATCTACTCTGCACACAATAGACGCAAAAGAGACTATAAACCGTATAATATCAACATTTCCATCAAACGAGCAAAATAGGATAAGACTAGCTCTCTCTAGTGCATTAAGAGGAGTTATATCACAAAGACTTATACCTACAGTCGATGGAAAAAGGGTAGCAGCTTTTGAGATACTAGTAAAAACTCCACTAATAAGCACACTAATACTTGAAAATAGAGACCACGAGATAAAAGATGCTATAGAAAAAGGTGGAGAGATATATGGTTCACAAACTTTTGATCAACATATATTTGAGATATATCAACAAGGCATTATAAGTAAAGAAAAAGCAAGAGACTATGCTACAAGCCCTACTGATATGGATCTAAAGATGAGCGGACTAAACACAACCAAAAAAAGAGAATCTAGTGCAGCTGAACTTAAAAAAGAGTTAGCACCTATAGAAGAGGCTGATGTTTTTGATCTAAAAAAGTAGATTTAAAGGTTTGTTTTAGTAAAATTGCGGACATTTTTTATTAAGGAAACTACAATGTTACAAGGCATACTTAGAGAGAGTACTGGCAAAAAAAGTACAAAAGCACTTCGCCAAGATGGTTATCTAATAGCAAACATCTACGGAAAAGGGCTAGAAAATATCAATGCAGCTTTTAAAGAAAACGAGTATATAAGAACCGTTAGAAACAAAAGCACACTTGCATTTAAGGTATCTGTAGATGGTAAAGAGATGGATGTAGTTGTTCAATCTTACGAAGCACACCCTGTTAGCGGTAAACTTTTACATGTTGATCTTATGGTTGCACAAAAAGGTGTAGTGTCACACTACTATATCCCTGTAGAGCCAAAAGGTGAAGCGATAGGTCTAAAAAACAAAGGTTTAGTCCATGTTGCTAAAAAAAGGCTAAGAGTTAAAGCAGCTATCGAAAATGTACCAGATAGCATAGTTATAGATGTAACTCCAATGGATGTTGGCGATACAAGACTTATAAGAGATTTAGAAGCTATAGAAAATGTAACTTTTACAGACTCTTCAAGAGTTTCTGTGCTAAGTGTTATAAAAGCTAAATAGATGCTACTAGTCGGACTAGGAAACCCTGGTGCGAAATACAAAAATACTCGCCACAACATAGGTTTTATGGTTGTGGATGAGTTTGTTAAAAAACACAATGCTCTGAAGATAAACTCCCCTACAAATGGCGAACTTTTCAAATACAAAAACCACTACTTACTAAAACCACTAACTTTTATGAACCTATCTGGTGAAGCTATAGGAAGTGTAAAAAACTACTTCAAAGTAGAAGATATCATCATAATTCACGATGATTTAGATCTACCATTTGGCTCACTTAGATTTAAAAAAGGTGGTGGTCATGGTGGTCATAATGGACTAAAATCGGCCGATTTGCATATCTCGTCTGAGTATATAAGAGTTCGTATGGGGATAGGTAAACCTGAGCATAAGAGTGAAGTCTCATCCTATGTACTTAGTGATTTTAGCTTAGATGAGAAACAAAAACTAGATGAGTGGATAGAAAAAGCGGTAGATTCTCTAGAGGCACTACTAAACACACCACTTGAAAAAGTTAGTTCACTTTACACTATAAAATAGTATAATCAGATTATGGTTTTTAGATATGTTGCGACTCATTTTATAAGATACTTTTTTATCATACTTAGTGCTTTAGTTTTATTTATGGTTGGGTTTGATTATATAGCAAATCCCGATATGATGGGAACTCCTGCAAATATACTCTTACTTTACATAATGTATAAAATGTTTTATGCTATAGATATGCTTTTGCCACTATCGCTAGTTTTTGCCATGGTAGCTACAAAAATCTCCTTTATAAGATCAAATGCACTTGTTAGTTTCTACTCACTAGGCTATACCAAAAAAGATATACTGAAGCCATTTATCTTGGTATCTAGTGCTGTTATTTTGATCTTTATAGCACTACATTTTTTACCACCTTTTACAAAAGCAAACGATTTCGCTAAAAACATTAAGCAAAACTCAACTCATTTAGCGATGCAAAACTTAACAATAGACCCATATACAAGCGATCTTTTTTTCACCTATAAAAACAATTTTGTATATTTTTCAAGACTTATACCGCTACAAGAAAAAGCTCTTGGTATAAGAGTTTTTTCTATAAAAGATGATGCACTTGAGCAGATTTTACTAGCTAAAGAGGCTAGTTTTAAAGATGGTTCTTGGCATATAAAGAGTGCCGATATTATAAAAAAACCTGATGATTTAAGCTTCAAATCTTTAGGTATAGAAGTTAGCAAAGAGAGCGGACTAGATATACTAAAAGGGTTTAGACCAAAAGTGCTAGATCAGATCTATGAGGGCAAATCAAACTTCACCATAGATGATGCTTTTGAGGCATATCTACTTTTAAAAGATGAAAATATCAACACAAATCTCATAAGAAGTGTTATATATAAGATGCTGTTTTTTCCACTTTTTGCCCCGCTACTTATAGTTATACTATTCTTTTTTGTACCTATTAGCTCAAGGTTTTTAAATATCTCGATCTTCACCCTACTCTCCATAGCTGCAACTATCGGGGTTTGGGCTGTTTTATTTATGTTAAGTGAGCTATCAAACAACAAGGTTATAGTTAGTGAAATCTCTATATTGTTGCCTATTTTTCTACTTTTTACACTATCGATATGGCAATACAAAAAGAGCCTTAGCTACAAATAACAAAAATATAAGAACTTTTTAGATAAAATCTTACTAAAAAATATCTAGGGATAAGATGATAGATTTTAAAGAGTTAGCCTCAAAGTATAAAACCCCGCTTTATGTATATGATTTTGACTATATGAGTAGCCGTTTCAATGAGCTAAAAGAGGCATTTAAAGGTAGAAAATCACTACTTGCATATGCGATAAAATCAAACTCAAACCTAAGTGTTATAAAACATTTTTCCGCACTTGGAAGTGGTGCTGATTGTGTTAGTATTGGTGAAGTTAATCGTGCACTCTTAGCAGGGGTCCCTAACTATAAAATCATATTTTCTGGGGTTGGAAAAAGCGATAGCGAGATAAAAGAGGCGATAGAGAAAGATATACTCTATATAAATGTCGAGAGTGAGGCTGAACTTAATCGTGTCGAAGCTATCTCAAATGAGCTAAGCAAAACAACAAGGATAAGCATCAGAGTAAACCCAAATATAGACCCAAAAACCCACCCATATATATCTACAGGGCTTCATGATAACAAGTTTGGAGTAGATCTTGATAGTGCAAAAAGGATGTATATAAAAGCCCATAACTCAGAGTTTTTAGACCCTGTTGGTATCCATTTTCACATAGGCTCACAACTAACCGAACTTGAACCTATAAAAGAGGCATCTGCTATAGTGGCTGATCTTGTTCGCTCACTCCTTATGCTTAAGATCGAGATAAAATTCTTTGATGTTGGCGGAGGGCTTGGAGTAGTCTATAAAGATGAGCAGACTATAAAACCATACGATTATGCACAAGCTATTTTAGGGACTCTTAGCGGATTAGACCTTACTATAGTGTGTGAACCAGGTAGATTTTTAACCGCAAATGGTGGCTACTTTTTAACAAAAGTACTATACGAAAAACAAAATGGTTCAAAAAGATTTGTTATAGTCGATGGCGCTATGAACGACCTTCTTCGCCCATCTTTATATGGGGCTTACCATAAGATAGAGGCTATAGATAAAAAAGAAGATGCAACAAGCAAAGCCGATGTTGTTGGACCTGTATGTGAGAGTGGTGACTTTTTTGCAAAAGATTATGAGTTGCCTAAGCTTAGTGGTGATGACTTGTTAGTTATACATAGTGCGGGGGCTTATGGCTTTGGTATGGGGAGCAACTATAACACAAGAGGTAGATCAGCAGAAGTTGCTATAGAGGCAAAACAAGATAGACTCATAAGAGCAAGAGAGAGTTTTGAAGATATGATCAAAAACGAGATAGGCTACTTATAGATGTACTTTATAGATGTTCAAGGGACCCTTATAAGCGATGAAGATAAAAGCCCCATAAGGGGTGCTATAGAGTTTATAGAGTATCTAAATAGCTCTAAAACTCCATATATTATCATCACAAATAATACAAAAAAATCTCCATCTGATTTTTATCGTTTTTTGAAAAATAGCGGTTTTGATTTTAAGCTAGATAACTACTTAGATCCACTTATGGTGCTAAAAAACAGACTGAGCCTAGATGAGAGCATAGCAGCTTATGGCTCAAGTGAGTTTTTAAAAACACTTGAGTCTATGGGGTATAAACTAGACTATAAGAAGCCAAAAGTTGTTTTAGTCGCCATAAAAGAGGATTTTAGCTCCCATGAGTTTGCTCAGATGATAGAGTTTATACTAAGTGGTGCAAAGCTTATAGGGATGCATGAGACTAGCATATATGCTAAAAACAACAGACGATACCCAGGGGTTGGGGCTATACTAAAGATGTTAGAGTTTGCAACATCTTCTACTTATGAGGTGGTTGGAAAGCCTAGTTTAGCCTTTTATAGTGAAGCACTAAGTATGATAAAAAAACAAAATCATACCGCTAAGTTTAATGATATAACAATCATAAGCGATGATGTCAAAGGGGATTTAGTAGGTGCAAAAGAGCTTGGTATGAGATGTTTTTTTGTAACAAGTGGTAAATACAAAGATGCCGCAGAGATAATCCCACTGCTAGATGAGAGGGATAGACCCGATATGATTTATAAAGATATGATGGAGATTTTGCATGAAAACATTAGATGAGTGTCGAGTCCATATCGATAAACTTGATGATGAGATACTAACTCTACTAAATAGGCGAATGAAGATAGTAAAAAAAGTTGGTGAGATAAAAAACACCACAGGTGGAGCGATCTACCGCCCTGAGAGAGAAAAGGCTATCATAGCAAGACTTGATGAGCTTAGTAAAGCTCAAGATGGATCACTCAACTATGGGGCTATTGAGGCTATATTTTTAGAGATATTTGCCGTTGCAAGAAACCTTGAGCTTCCAGAGAGAGTCGCATACTTAGGACCTGAGGGGAGTTTTACCCATCAAGCAGCTGAGAGCCGTTTTGGTGCTATGAGTGAGTATATATCGCTAAACTCTATCTACTCTGTTTTTAAAACACTTGAGGCAAAAAGGGCTAAGTTTGGGGTAGTTCCTATAGAAAACTCAAGAGATGGGATAGTTGGTGAAACACTTGATCTTTTGGCAACAAGTGAACTTAAAATAGTCGCTGAGATGTATATGCCCATAAAAATGTCCTTTGCCACAAAGGCTAAAAAACTGAGTGATATCAAAAAAATCTACTCAAAAGATAAAGGTTTTGGGCAGTGTAAAGAGTTTTTATCGGCTCATGGTTTTTACAATGTTGAGCAGATACCTGTAGAATCGACCGCAAAAGCAGCGATACTAGCTTCAAATGATGAAAACTCAGCAGCGATCTGTTCACATATAGCAGCAAAACTCTACGGACTTCCTATCATGTACGATAGGGTAGAAGATGATATAGGGTCTCAAACTAGATTTGTGATACTAAGTGATTTTAAAAATGAGCCATCGGGTGAAGATAAAACATCTATACTAGTTAGGCTAAAAGATGCTGTTGAGGCAGGGAGTCTTGTTAGATTTTTGCAAGATTTTAACGATAAAAAGATAAATCTATCAAAGATAGAGTCGCGACCATCAAAAGATAAAGGTGGTTTTGGATACTGGTTTTTTATCGATTTTTACGGTCATATAGATGAGCCTAGAGTACAAGAGGTTATAGAAAAACATACAGATGAAGTTACATGGCTAGGAAGCTACATCAAAGGAGATGATATTGAAGTTCAATGAACACTTAGCACAAATAAAAACATATGAGGCAGGAAAACCTATAGAGCTAGTCGTTAGAGAGTATGGCATAGAGCCAAAAGATATAATAAAACTAGCATCAAATGAAAACCCTTATGGTTCAAGCCCAAAGGTGATAAAAGCAGTTGGCGATATAGTAAAAAATATGTCACTTTATCCAGATGACTCTATGTTAAAACTCAAAAATGGACTTAAAAAAAGGTTTGAAGTTGAGGGCGAAAATATCATCATAGGGAGCGGAAGCGATCAGGTTATAGAGTTTTTAATCCATGCAAAAGCGAACCAAAACTCAACCATACTTATGAATAGCATAACTTTTGCTATGTATGAGATATATGCAAAACATATAGGTGCAAAAGTGCTTAGAACCGCTTCACAAAAACACAATATGGGCGAGTTTTATGAGCTTTATAAAGAGCACAAGCCCTCTATCATCTTTATATGCACCCCAAATAACCCAACAGGTGATGCACTTGATGCTAGTGAGATATATGATTTTTTAGCAAAAATAGATAGCGATACTCTAGTTGTTATAGATGCCGCTTATATCGAGTATGCGGCCCATAAAGATGCCAAAAAAGCACTCTATCCAAAAGATCTTATAGCTAAGTTTAACAATGTTATATATTTAGGGACATTTTCAAAAGCTTATGGACTTGGCGGCATGAGGGTTGGTTATGGTATCTCAAATGGCACTATTATAAAAGAGTTAACAAAACTTCGTCCACCTTTTAACATAACAACACTATCGCTAGAGGCTGCGAGTGAAGCCCTTAATGATGAGGAGTTTGTGGCTAAAAGTATTGGTGCAAACTTTGAGCAGATGAGTAGGTATGAGGATTTTGCTAAAAACCAAAAAATAGATATAATTGAGAGTTATACAAACTTTATAACACTAATGTTAGATAGTAGTAAAAACTCAACAACTATCTCAAATGAACTCTTAAAAAAAGGGATGATTGTTAGAGACTTAGCAAGTTACAACACCAACGCTATAAGGGTAACCATAGGTACTCATGAGCAAAATAGTAGATTTTTTGAGCTTATGAGCGAACTTATCTAGTGAGAGATTATGGATTTTAAAGCACTCATTTCACAACTTTCTGTTTTATACTCTAAGCTAACCAAAGCCCAAAGAACCATCATAGCCTCCGCTGTGGTTGGTATTGTCGCTTTTTTGGTATTTTTAGTTGTATATACCACCAATAAAGAGAACCCTAGTGAGTATGATGTGCTGTTTTCTACTCTAAGTTCAAGCGATGCTGCTAAGGTTGTAGAGCAACTTGAAAAAGATAATGTCCCCTATGAGATAGGTGCAAACAACACCATAAGAGTCCCAAAAGCATTTGTCTATAAACAGAGGTTAAATATCGCCTCATTAGGGATCCCAAATAGCAATGGAGTTGGTTATGAACTCTTTGATAAACAAGAGTTTGGAGCAACAAGTTTTGATCAAAATGTAAAATATCTAAGAGCGATAGAGGGTGAGTTAGCTAGAACTATAGAGGCACTTGATCCTATACAGAGTGCCACGGTCTCTTTAGCACTTCCAAAAGAGACACTCTTTGTAGAGAAAAAATCGCTTCCAACCGCCTCTGTTATGATCCGATTAAATGATGGTAGAGTCTTAAACTCTAAACAAATAAGAGGCATAAAAAACTTAGTCGCCTCATCTGTGCAAAACCTAACACCTCAAAATGTAACACTTATAGATAGCGATGGTGAGACTCTAGGGGACGAAGATGCAGGGGCTCAACTAGGGGAGCTATCTATAGTTCAGCAAAGTTATAAAACCAAAGAAGAGAAAAAACTTCAAAGAAAGATAGTAGAGGTTGTCTCACCTTTTGTAGGAGGGGAAGATAAGGTTGTTGCTCAAGTTAGTATAGATTATGATTTTTCGCTAAAAGAGACAACATCTGAGACATATGACCCTGATAGTGTCGTTAGAAGTGAGCAAAGTACAGAGGAAAAAAGGGAAGGGAGTAGCCCTAGCGAGGTTGGTGGGATACCTGGAGCAGTGAGTAATATAGGTCCTGTTGAGGGGCTAGAGGATAGCTCATCTAAAGAGAGGTATGAGAAAAATCAAGCAACAACAAACTACGAAATAGGAAAAACTGTCTCTATTACAAAAAGTGAGTTCGCAAGGATCCAGAGGATAACTGCGGCTGTTGTGGTTGATGGTAAGTATAAACTTAAGCTAGATGATGATGGAAACAGACTAGATGAGCTTGAGTATGAACCTATAAGCGAGGGTGAGCTTGAAGCACTTGAGGCACTAGTTAGCCGCTCTATAGGCTTAAAAGATGATAGAGGCGATTTGGTTAGTGTTAAAAATCTCCAGTTTAGATCATCTCAATCAGATGATGCTAAAAACAAAGTAACACAAGTTGTAACATTTTCAAAAACATACTTAGAGCCTTTTGCAGAGATTTTAAAATACCTTCTTGTAGCTATCATACTCTTTGTTTTATACAAAAAAGTTATATCTCCATTTTCTCAAAGAATGCTTGAAGCATACCAAGAAGAGGATGATGTTATCAACAAACCAAAGCTTATCTTTGAAGATGATGAGGATGAAGATTTGGCGGAAAAAGCTAAAGCTGTTAGAAAAAAAGTTGAAGATCAACTAGGTGTTGGCGAGGGCTTCAATGAAGATGGACTTAAGTATGAGGTTATCTTAGAGAAGATAAAAGATATGATAGAGGAGTCTCCTGAGGGGATAGCTGGATTATTGCAGGCTCTTTTGGCTGAAGAGAATGAATTTAGCAAGTAAGGATAAGAGATGAATTTAAGTGCATCACTACAAGCAAAATTTGAAGAGATGAGCATAGCTGAAAAGATCGCTATCTTGCTTATGCAACTAGGTGAAGATGTAACTTCGGTACTATTTTCAAATATGAGCATAGACACCATAACTGAGATATCTAAGTATATAGCAGGACATAGAAGTGTTGAAAAAAGCTTAGCCCTAGCGGTACTTGAGGAGTTTTATGCTATTTTTCAATCTGGACAATTTATAACATCTGGTGGTTTGGAGTATGCAAGAGAACTTTTATATAAAACTCTAGGACCCGAAGAGGCAAAAAAAGTTTTAGAAAAACTAACTAGAAGTATGCAAGATACACAAAACTTTGCCTATCTATCTAAGATAAAACCTCAACAACTATCGGACTTTATCATCAACGAACACCCTCAAACTATAGCTTTAGTTTTAGCACATATGGATCCAACTCAAGCGGCCGATACACTGCACTATTTCCCTGATGAGCTTAGAAGTGAAGTCTCTATGAGGATGGCAAAACTAGGAGATATCTCACCATCAATTATAAAAAGAGTCTCTGCTATACTTGAGTCTAAACTTGAGTCTCTTGCATCTTATAAAGTCGAAGTTGGTGGACCTAGAGCAGTTGCTGATATATTTAACCGTCTTGGTGCAAAAACCTCAAAAGATACTCTTGCCAAGATTGA
>JBAYYR010000006.1:0-26101 GCA_041672945.1 Sulfurimonas sp.
ACCTAGAAGCTAAGCCTCTCATCGCTGATAATACTGCATCTTTCAGGTGTGGGAAGGTAGGTCGTTGCCTAATTGATCAAATTCTTCAATAAACAAACAATCAGACAAGCAGCTTAAAACGGTTTGAAAACCACCATCCCAACAATTATTAGTAAAAGTATAGTTGGAACTTCGTTATAGGCTCTAAAAAACTTTCCACTCTTAACACACTCATCGTTTAAAAACTTAACTCTAAATCTGCCAAGTGAAAAGAAGTAGGCGATTAAAATCACTACAAAAAATATTTTAGTGTGTAGCCATCCACCAGTTGAGAGTATGTTTATCCCCATGTGCATCGGTGAGAGAAGTATCATAAGTATACCACTAAGCACAGTTGCATACATAGCAGGGATTCCGATGTATTTGTATATCTTAAGCTCCATAATCTTTACAACTTCTACAAAGCCTTTATTTTCAATATTTTCAGCATGATAAACAAAAAGACGAGGCATATAAAAAAGTACAGCATACCACGATATAAATGATAATATATGAAACCAAAGTACCCAAGCATACATAGAGAAGACCTTTTTTATTTTGATTTTAACGAAATAAAGCTAAGTTTTGTATAATTTCATAATTAAGATTTATAAGGTAAGAAAAATGAGAGTTTTAACGGGTATTCAGCCATCAGGGGATCTTCATATTGGTAACTATTTTGGCTCTATAAAGCAGATGGTAGATGCACAAAGCAAAGAGGAGACTTTTATGTTTGTGGCATCTTATCATGCTATGACTTCTCTTCAAGATGGCTCAAAGCTATCTAAAAATATTATGCAGTGTGCGATAGATTTTTTATCTTTAGGCATAGATCCACAAAAGACTACATTTTGGGTTCAAAGTGATGTTAAAGAGGTGCTTGAATTATACTGGATACTCTCATCTTTTACACCTATGGGGCTACTAGAGAGGGCTCATAGCTACAAAGATAAAGTAGCAAAAGGTATCGCTTCATCCCACTCACTGTTTTCATACCCTGTCCTTATGGCGGCTGATATACTGCTTTATCATAGTGATGTTGTTCCTGTTGGAAAAGATCAGATTCAGCATGTTGAGATCGCTAGAGATATTGCGATAAAGTTTAACAATGAGTACGGTGATATATTAAGTATCCCAACATTTAGAGTTCAAGATGAAGTGGCAGTTGTCCCTGGTATTGATGGGCAAAAGATGTCAAAAAGTTATAAAAATGTTGTAAATATTTTTTCAGATGAGAAGGAGCAGTTAAAGACTATAAAAAAAATAGTTACACAAAATACTCCGCTAGATGAGCCAAAGGAGTATGAAAACTGCAATGTTTATAATATGGCAAAACTATTTTTAACTCCAGATGAGCTGATGGAGCTTCAAGTAAGATATAAAAGAGGTGGTGAGGGGCATGGGCACTTTAAACTATATCTTAATGAGGTGATATGGAATTATTTTTCTAGTTTTAGAGAAAAAAGAGAGTACTATCTAAATCATACAGATGAAGTGAGAGATATACTAGATATGGGGGCTAAAAAGGCTAGAGATGTTGCACTCCCGCTTATTGATAAGATAAGAAGTGCAACGGGGGTTAAGTATTAGTTTGAAAAGTTCTCAAACTTATACTGAGTCATAGGGGTATCTTCACGGTTTCCCCACTCTTTCATAGAGGCATCATAGAGTCTTACATTTTTATACCCTAACACTCCACTTAGTACAAAGTAGTTAAACGATGTCTCAAGTCCACCAGTACAATAAACCAACACCTCTTTGTTTTTATCTAGCTTGTAGCCATTTTTAAAAACATCATCAAGAAGAGCTTTATCTTTTAGCTTAAAACTATTATCTACTGAGTATATCCACGGGTAGCTCATACCACCACTTATATGACCATTTCGCTTAACAGTAGGAGTTGGTGTTACACCTAAGTACATATCAGCAGGTCTTGCATCTACCATAGGGAGTTTGCCTAAATTTGCTTTTACATACTCTATATCAGCAACTTTTGAGCTATCTATAGTAGCTTTAAAGTTTGTAGGTTTTGCATTGATTAGCATATCTACTGTTTTAAAATCTTTTTTATAAGCATCAAGTCCACCATCTAAAAGTGCTACATTCATAACACCATGATAGTTTAATGCCCAGTATATATAGGTAGCTTTTAAAAGATCTTTTGGCTCATTTATAGGGGCATATAGTACTACTTTTGTATCTTTATCTATCCCTAGTCTTGAGATCTCTTTTTCTATCTCATCTACTTTTCTTACTTGTAAATATGTGCCATTATCGTATCTCCAAGCCTCTATCGTTGTTTGGGTTGCATTTGGGATATGTAGAGATGAGTCTGGAGCTAAAACCTCTACTACTCTAACCTTATCTAGGTTCTCATTTAGCCATTTGGCACTAACAATGTCCGCAAACATAAAGCTTACACTCATAAAAAGAGCGATTAATATTTTCATAAACTTATCCTTGATTTTTCGCAATGATAGAGCATATATTCTTATGGGTTAATTTTTATTTTTTATAGTGATAAAACTTTATAATGGTTTAAAACTTTAAGTTCCCCTATGGTAGTATAAAGTTAAAAATTAGGGGGGGGGTGTGTTGTGAAAAAAATAGTTATGTTTTTACTTCTAAGTAGCTATCTTTTTGCAGAGTATGGAGTGAGTTTTGGAGCAGGTAAAGATGCTTCTATAAATACCTATAGAGTAGGTGTGCAAAAATATTTTAGCTCATCTATCTACTCAAATGAGACTATAACTTTAAGTGGTTTTCATGAAGTTGGTTTTGGCTCATGGAGAGGCAACAACCACGACAAGATAGATGTAATCTCTTACTCGCCAGTTTTTACACTAAACTTTAACTCTTTTGATGGTGCTAAGCTAAAACCATATATAGATGCGGGGATAGGGGTCTCTTATATATCAAAAAAACATATAAACGATAGAAGGTTTTCAACAGGGTTTGAGTTTGAAGATAGGGTGAGCTTGGGTGTAAGCATAGATGGTATCGATGTCTATTTTAGGTATATGCACTACTCAAATGGCGGCTTTAAAAGACCAAATGATGGATTAGATATAGTATCAATTGGATTAAATTATAGATTTTAAAATAATCTTTTTGTTATAATCTCAAAAAAATAGCAGGATAATCTGATGGCAAATTTTGTAAATAGTGTAGATGAGTTTTTTGAGTTTTGTAAAGATAATGATGTTGGGTTTGTTGACTTTAGATACACCGACTTAAGGGGTGTTTGGCACCATGTAACATACAGGATGAGTGCAGTAGATAAAGAGCTACTTGAAAACGGACTGCCATTTGATGGCTCATCTACCCCAAAATGGCAACCTATAAATCAATCAGATATGCTTTTAAAACCAGATATCCCGACTGCTTTTTTAGACCCTTTTACAGCCGATCCTACTATCATAGTTTTTTGTGATGTTTATGATATATACAAAAATGAGATGTACGAAAAATGTCCTAGATCTATAGCAAAAGCTACTATGAGATATGCTGAGTCTTTGGGTATTGCTGATGCTGCTTATTTTGGACCTGAAAATGAGTTTTTTGTATTTGATGATATAAAGTTTGTCGATCATATGAACGAAGCGGGTTATAAGATAGACACAGAAGAGGGGGCATGGAACTCAAATACCAGCTATAAAGATGGTTACAACACAGGGCATCGAGCGGGTCCAAAAGGTGGATATACTCAAATTTCGCCAGTTGATACCATGGTAGATCTTAGAGCTGAGATGATGCAAGTGCTTGAGCAAGTTGGGCTTGAGGTTATACTAGCTCACTCAGAGGTAGCTCAAGGGCAAGGTGAGATAGGTATAGTTTACTCAGATATGATAAGTGCAGCCGATAATATACAAAAACTAAAATATGTAGTAAAAATGGTAGCTCATCTAAATGGTAAAACCGCGACATTTATGCCAAAACCGCTATTTGGTGATAATGGAAACGGTATGCATGTTCATCAGTCACTATGGAAAGATGGTAGAAATCTTTTTTACCAAAAAGGTGAGTATGCAAATCTCTCTAAGATGGCACTAAATTATATAGGTGGGATTTTTCACCACGCAAAGGCAGTTGCAGCTCTAACTAACCCAACAACTAACTCTTACAAAAGACTTTTACCAGGATTTGAAGCACCAAATATCTTAACTTACTCTATGCAAAATAGAACAGCGAGTTGTAGGATCCCTTATGGAGCGGGTGAAAAATCTACCCGTGTTGAGATGAGATTTCCAGACTCTTCAGCTTGTCCATATTTAGCATTTTCGGCTCTTATGATGGCAGGACTTGATGGTATTAAAAATGAGTATATCCCAGCGGGACCTATGGATGAAAATCTTTATAAATTAACACTTGATGAGATTAGAGAAAAGGGTATAGTTCAGCTTCCACATACTCTAAGAGAGGCGACAGAGGCTCTTATAGCCGATAATGACTTTTTAAAACCAGTCTTTACACCACAGTTTATAAAGAGCTATCAGCACCTTATGTTTGAAAATCAGATTTGGCCAGATGAGTCAAGACCAACCGCTTATGAGTTTAAAACTACCTATAGCTGCTAAGATATCCTAAGTTTTTCTTAGGGTATAGTTTTGCCCCACTTCATAAATAAAATCTAACACTATTTTTTTGATATAATTGCATTTATGATAGTTGCTTTAAGAGTGCATGCTATCAAATTCAAGTTTTAAGAGGATATTATGAAAAATATACCTATAGGGAAATATCGCCCTTATCCAAAGATAGATTTGCCAGATAGAAAATGGCCAGACAATGTTATAACAAAAGCTCCAATATGGTGCAGTGTAGATTTGCGAGATGGCAATCAAGCACTTATAAACCCAATGGATATAAACAAAAAACTTGAACTATTTGCACTCTTACTCAAGCTAGGATTTAAGGAGATTGAGGTTGGTTTTCCATCGGCTTCAAAGGTAGAATTTGACTTTTTAAGAAAACTAGTAGATGATAAACTTATACCAGATGATGTCACTATACAGGTTTTAGTTCAAGCAAGAGAACACTTGATAGCTAGAACTTTTGAGGCACTAAAGGGTGTTAAAAAAGCGACTGTTCATCTATATAACTCAACTTCAACAGCTCAAAGAAGGATAGTCTTTAAAAAAAGCAAAGAGGAGATTATAGCTCTTGCACTTGAGGGTGTTGATCTTGTTAAAAAGTATGAAAAACTTCACGATGGGAAGATTTTTTTGGAGTATTCGCCTGAGAGTTTTACGGGAACTGAGCTTGATTTTGCTGCTAAGATAGCAAATGCCGTTACCGCTAGATGGGGGATAGCCAAAGATAGAAAAGTTATCATAAACCTACCATCGACTGTTGAGATGGCAACACCAAATATCTATGCAGATCAGATAGAGTGGATGAGCAGACACTTAGATAACCGTGAAAATGTGATACTCTCAACCCATACACATAACGATAGAGGCACAAGTATAGCAGCAACAGAGCTTGCTCTTTTAGCGGGAGCCAATAGGGTTGAGGGGACACTTTTAAGTAATGGTGAGCGGACAGGAAATGTCGATATCATAACCTTAGCACTAAATATGACAACTCAAGGGATCGACTCAGGGCTTGATTTTAGCAATGTAGATGAGGTGGTAAAAGTTGTTGAGAGGTGTACTGAGATAGAGACACATTGTCGCCACCCTTATGTTGGAGAGTTAGTATATACTGCTTTTTCAGGTTCACACCAAGATGCTATAAATAAAGGTCTAGCCGATAGAAAAGCTAGTGGAGATGTTTTTTGGGAAGTTCCATACTTGCCGATCGATCCTGAAGATGTTGGGCGAAGTTATGAGGGGATTATCCGTATAAACTCTCAATCAGGCAAAGGCGGGATAGCTTTTGTACTTGAGAAAAACTTTGGCTACTCACTCCCAAAAGCTATGCACCCAGAGATAGGGGCGTTGGTACAAGAGGCGAGTGATAAAAAAGGTGAAGAGCTTAGTAGTGATGAGATATTTGCTATATTTAAACAGAGTTATTTTGATATAGATGAGCATATATCGCTAGTTGATTTTACTTCAACCACCTTAAAAGGGGCTACAAAATGTACTATAACATATATGTTAGATGGCAAAGAGATGGTCTCAGATGGCGAGGGGAATGGTCCTGTTGATGCTTGTAAGGCGGCTTTAGTTAAGGATTATAAGAGTGAGTTTATCATAAAAAGCTATGCAGAACACTCCTATGGAGATAAAAGTAGTGCAAAAGCTATAGCTTATATAGAGGTTCAAACCAAAGAGACTCCATCTTGTTTTGGGGTTGGTGAAGATAACGATATAGCAATGGCATCGATAAAAGCACTTTTTTGTGCATTAAACAGAGCTTTTGTGATAAAATAGTGTAGATAAAAACCAAAAAGGTGTATATATGTTTAAAAAAATTGTGATAATGTCGGCTATAGTAGCCTCTTTAAGTGCATATGACTTAAAGGAAAATATGCAGATGTTAAATGCTGAGCTTTTAGAAGTACAACAAGGGTTTATCATAAGTGATCCAGATATGGTAGATCGTGCTATAAAAAAGTTCTCTAAACATGCGCAAGACTTACTAGGCGATAAAGATAAATTTGCTCAGATGCTACCAGCAAATAAAAAGCATAGAGCAAATGAGGCGGTTATGTCGGCTCAAATCATAAACCACAATGTAAATATCATACTAGAAGCGATAGAGAACAAAGCAAACCAGTCAGGTATAGCAAGAAGAGAAGAGTCTCAAAGAGCTTTTACTTACATAGAGCATGCTTGTTTTAGATGTCATAATCTAGTTAGAGATAGATACTAAAAGAGTATATTAAAGCTAAGTAGTCCATCTTTGTAGTTGTGAGCTAGAGTGAGGTTGTGTTTATCGATTATCTTTTTAACAATATTTAATCCTAGACCAAAACCACCCTTTTGTTCTGGGCCTTGAGTAAATGGTTTTAGATAATAGTTAAAATCTTTTTCTAGCTCGGTTGCTTTGTTTGATACAGTTATGCTATTTTTATCCAAAATAATATATATGGGAAATGAGATAGTGTATTTTAAAGCATTATCAATTAGGTTTTTTAGAGCAATACTTAGATAGTGTAGATCCCCTTTTATCTTAAAGTCCTCTGTAATTTCTAGATTTATCAAAGATTCATCAGATATGTATAATTTGTCTAAAGAGTTTATGATTAGTGTTTCGGCACTAAATTGAGTTATATTTAGAGTAATGATATTTAGTTTTTCTAGTTCTATCATATCATCTATAAGTTTTTGCAGATCATAAAAGATTTTTTTTAATAGCTCTTTATCTGTATGATTTTGTATTTTTTCGGTTATAAAAATCCCTTTGGCTATTGGAGTTCTAAGTTCATGCCCAATAACTCTTAAAAGCTCCTCTTTTGCTAAAATAAGACTCTCTAAAGAGGTTGCCATTGTGTTAAAACTAGTTGCTAGGGTACCTATTTCATCATTTGAGTAGATATTTATTCTGCTTGATAGGTCACCACTAGCCAAATTTTTTATTTTTTTTGTAATTCTCTTTAGTGGCAGTAGAAGTTTTATGACATAAGAAAATATAACAAATAGAGCAAAAATATCTAGGAAAATAAGTATATCTAATATAATTTTATCACTTAGATACTCCTTGTTGATAGATTTTAAGATGATATTATCATCTAGGTATTTTATGTATACAATATACTCATCTCTAGAGTTGTCTTTTAAGATAGATAGATTTCCAAAAGTTAAATCTTGTTTATAGATGGTCTTTAAATTTTTCTCATTTAGGCTTGATATTTCTTCTAAATCATACTTAGTGATTAGGTGATCGACATAGTTTTTGTTTTCAATATTTTTAAAGATATCATCTACTATTTTAAGATACTTCTCTTTGGCAAAATCATCAACCCTTTTTGAATTTATATCATTTATCCAAAATCCAATAATACTCATAAGAAATAGGCTTAAAAAAAATAAAAATATAAGCTTTTTAAATATTGACATTAGATTGTGAGCTTATAACCCACACCCCAGATGGATTTTATATATTTTGGATTTTTGGCATCATCGCCAAGTTTTGCTCTAATGTTTGAGATGTGCATATCTATGGTTCTATTTTTGGTATCAAAATCTAAGCTAGTTGCATGTAAGATCTGCTCCCTTGAGGAGATTTTGTTTCTATTTTCTATGAGGTATATGAAAATTTCAAACTCTACTTTTGTAAAATTAATATAATAATCATCTAGCAATATCTCTTTATTTGCTTTGTCGATAGTAAAATCCCCTAGTTTATATGAGTGTTTGGCTACTCTTTTTAAAATGAGCTCAATTCTTAGCACTAGTTCTCTTGGTTCATATGGTTTTGCTAGATAATCATCAGCCCCTAACTCAAATCCATGGATTTTATTTCCTATATCTCCTCTTGCGGTTGATATGATTATTGGTATATTTTTTATCTCTTTTAGTTTTTTAAATAGATCAAAACCATCGATAAATGGCAGTGTTAAATCAAGTACTATGATGGAGTAATTATTGTATTTTGCAAAACTATCAAGCGCCTCTTTTGGGTTGGAAAAAGCAACTACATCAAATCCAAACCCCTTTAGGTACTCAATTATTAAGTTTTGTATCTCTAGATCATCTTCTATAAGTAAGATATTTTTACTCAATTTCCCACTCCCTAAAATGTTTGGCAAAATGCTCTCTTTGCTCTTTATCTAAGACTTCATAGATGATTTTAATTCTTTTGGTCTCAAGTGTTGCAGCTTTTGTTTTTAGTTTCATCAGCTCTTTGTGGTACAGCTCTTCATTAAAGTTTTCATTTTTTATGATATTTTTAAGATTATCCTCTAGCTTTTCTTTAAAATCGAAAAACTCTTTGTATTCATCCTTTAAATTAATAAGAGATTTTTTTATAGATTCACTTTGCATACGGTTAAGATTTAGATAGTCAAGATTTTTATACATCTGTTTAAATTTGACTTTATCACTAGCATTTAGCGAGATAATAATACTACATAAAATCAGAAATATTTTTAATATTTTCATGCTCTATTAATCCTTTTTCAATATCGCTATGACAAGCTTTGCAGTTTGCAACGCTTTTGACTTTTTCATGCTTAAAAACAGATTTTGGGATATTTTTGTGCTTTTTTTCCCAATAATTTGTTTTGGTTAAGGCTATTATATCTTTTTCTTTTATAGAGTTTGTAAACTTCCAAGAAGCTTTTGTTGTAGAGTTTTCTGAGCTATTTTTTACTAAAAATGCTAATATTTTTTCATTTATATCATCATCTAGTGATGCATCATCTCCAAAGTGATTTTCTAAATTATTCATCATAAGTTCCCACGATTTTTTTGGTAGTAAATTTGGTGGATACAAAATATGGCATGAGCCGCACTCCTTTGCAAAAAGAGTATCTAAAGCTGCATAATCTATCTGTTTATGAATAGAGCTATTTAACATATTGGTTGGTTTATAAATACTAAAAAGTAAAAACAGTACAAGAACAATAAGCATAAAAAGAGCAAATAGTTTTTGAAAAAATGATATTTTTATATCCTCACTATTTTCTATGGTTTTGTATCCTGTAAAAATTGAGTTTAGTGTGTTGTTTTTTTTGTGAAGAACACTATCCATAAAAATTCCACCCAAATGCGCAGCAATTAAAATCAGAAGAAAATTTGCAAAAAATTCATGTATCTCCTTAAATAGTTTCATTTTTTTAAAAAAAGAGCTATTCAAAAAAGAAGCAATACCTTTTCCATCTTGTATTCCATAAGTTAAAACCCCCGTAACAATTACAATAAAACTAACTATTAGCATAGTTATCATCACATAAGATGCCAAGGGGTTATGTCCTATATATTTTTGTTTGTCTGTAAATATATTTTTTATAAAGCTTTTTGCTTCACCTATATTGGCTGGAAAATCTCTAAATAGAGAGTACTTTGGACCAAAATATCCCCAAGCTACTCTAAAAAATAAAAGTATCAAAATAGAGTAACCAGCAACTGCATGAAGTTTTAGATACTTATCATCATCACTTAAAAATGCTATTAAGATAAATAGAGCAAAAAGCCAGTGGAAAATCCTTGTTGGCAGTGACCAAATATATGATTTTTTCATACTATTTTTTCTCCCATTTTCCATAATTTGGAATATCTATATCCTCATCGCTAAAAATACCTTTTTTGGCATTTTGATGACAAGCGGTACAGTTAAATAGACCTCTCACCTCTTTTTGAGTAATTAAATGCTCTTTTATCTTCTCATGCTTTTTCTTTATATATGGCATTGTAGAGATAGAGTTAGGGATAGATCTGTTTAGGTTTTCAACAATTTTTCTACTTCTTTTATACTGCTTACTTTTTTCGGCACTATTTAGGTTTAAATAGCTAGATAATATTTGAAAAGTATCATCATCAACTGTTGCATCATCTCCAAAGTGATCATCTAGATTTAACATCATTTTATTCCAAGCGTTGCTAGGAAGCAGACCTGCTGGATATGCAAAATGGCAACTTCCACACTCTTTTTCATAAATCGCATTATCAACTGGCTTAATAGATACACGCAAACTAGCAGCAAACAACAGGGAGCTTATAACTCCTAATAAAACTATTTTTTTCATGGCTCACTCCTTTTATTTATTGATGATGTAGGTTATTACATCACCTTTTTCAAGTGCTGATCCTTCACGATTGTAAACATCGTTAAAGTTTCTTTTTAACCACTTTTCAATCTCTTTTTTCTCTGTAAATCTTTTGGGATTTGCTTTTGGGGATAGAGCATCTATCGTTTTGCCTGTAAAATGATTTTGACTAGCTTTGCTCAAATCTGTACCGTGACAAGAGGCGCAAGAGACTAGTTCACCTTTTTTACCAATATGTTTTGATAAAAAAATATTTTCACCTCTTTGATAATCAAAACTTTTAAACGATAAGTCTGTTTTTAAAACCTCTTCTTTTAAAGAGTCTAAAAACTCATCAACAGTAGAACCAAAACTCAAAGTTACAAGCATGCTTGTTACTATAATTTTTTTCATACGAACTCCTAAATATTTTATATTTAGAAGATTAGAAGAATAGTTTAAAGATATTATGTCTCTTTACTTGACAATCTATTTACAACTTTAGTATATCTTTGCTTGTATATTATATTTTTCATAATATATATCTATCATAGAGTTTAGTTCACTATCGCTTAGTGTGCTTTTTTCTTTAATGCCAAATCTTTTTATGTATTCATAGGGGAGTATAGATTTATGTAAATTTGGTTCTCTTAGATACTCAAATATAGCTTTTTTAATTCTCTGTTTTGAACTATACTTAAGTGTATATTTTTGCATAATGATACTAAACTTAAAATCATCCCCATGACATACTAGACAGTTCTTATCAAACTCATTAGCCATCAGAAGAGTACTAAGCATTAGAGATAGTATGGCTATTTTTTTTACCACGAGAGTGTTACCTTTGTCCCTTGATTTAGCTGTGAGGTAATGTCTATTTTTATGTTATACTCATCGGCTATCGATTTTATAATACTATATCCTAAGCCAAAGCCACCTTGTGTTTTGTCAAATCTTTTATACCTTATAAATATATCTTTTAACTCATCTTGGCTCATACCCACCCCCTCATCTCTTATACTTAAAGATGTGCTATTTAGGGTTATATGGATACTTGTGGATTTATTTGTGTATTTTATAGCATTTGATAACAGATTGTCCATTAGGCGCTCTAGCTTTTTTTTATCACCAAAAAATATAATATCTTTTTCAATATCTAAAACAAATTTTAGGTTTTTTAAGCTTGATATGTATAGAAAATATTCTACCCTTTGCTTAAGTAAGTCTGATAGGTTTAGGTCTTGATTTTGAAGAGATGTTTTATGGTTTAAAAGAAGATATGCTAGATCTTCGTATAAATTGGAGATGCTATTTGATGCTATTTTTATCCTTTGGAGCTTTTTAAGTGATTTTTCATCACATTTTGAGGTATCTAAGCTCTCTATGTTTGCTAGTATGGTTGTTATTGGGGTGTTTAGTTCATGAGTTGTATCTTTGATGAAATTATCTAATAGTTTAATATTTTCTCTTAGTGGTTTTAAGAGTAAATTTACTAAAAAATAAGATGTTATAACTGTAACAATTATGGATATAGATGCTAAAAATAGTAGTTTGCTTAAGCTAAAAATATCTTTTTTTTGCTTTTGTACTATAATGTAGGCAGTACCTAAAAAGTATGGTTTTATGGGTGTTATAAGATAGGAATACTTCTCATCGCTAAAGTACTCTTTGGAAAAATTATCTATAATCACATCCATCGTTGAGAAGATAAGATTTTGGTCTATATCATAAATAGCACTCTTAAAATTCTCAAATCTAGGGTACTTGTAGTCATTATTGCTCTCATCGCTAAGATTCAAAAGAGCCTTTTGTATCTCTAATGTATAGCTTCTTAGTATCTCTTTTTCACTAAGCTCAATTTGACTTTTTTCATGGAAATAGTAACTTGCAAACAATACTATAATAAGAATCAGAGTTGAGCTTAGATAGAGTCCTAACACATATAAAACACTCTTTTTTTCACCGCTATACAAGTTTATAGCCTACATTTCTTA
The DNA here is from genome assembly GCA_041672945.1 of Sulfurimonas sp. Classification (GTDB taxonomy): domain Bacteria; phylum Campylobacterota; class Campylobacteria; order Campylobacterales; family Sulfurimonadaceae; genus JBAYBZ01. Next base: position 12,652 of record JBAYYR010000006.1, read on the forward strand.
TGCTTAATATCCTGCTCTTGCCTAGATATTTTCTTAGAGTTTTTATATATGTTCTAAGGCTTAAATAACTATGCATTTGGTTTGATTGCCATACATTTTGATATATATCATCAAATGATAAAATTTGATTTTTATTTTTCAAAAAAAGTTTTAGTAGTAAAATCTCCTTCTGGTGCAGAGCTATTTTTTCATCCCCTACTATAAGAGTCCCACTTAGCATATCAAACTCTACATCGTTTTTTATGCTAATAGTTTTAGTTTGTGAGTTGTATTCTCTTTTTAGTAGAGCATTTATCCTAAGTAAAAGCTCTTTTAATTCAAAAGGTTTTTTTATATAATCATCAGCACCACTATTGTAACCGCTAGATAGATCACTTAGGGTGTTTCGTGATGTAATAAAGATAGCTGGGGTTAAAATACTAACTTCTCTTAGTTCTTCTAAAAGGGTAAAGCCATCAATATAAGGCACACTTACATCGAGTAAAAATATATCAAATATATTTTTATATATAAGCTCAAGCGCCTCTTTACCATCATACGCACATATGACTTCAAATCCACTATCTTCTAAAAACTCAGTAATACTCTGAGATAAGGTTAGATCATCTTCTAGGTATAAAATTTTCATACAAACATTATCTCATATATTTGTGAAAATAGTGTGAAGGAGTTTCACAATTAATCCACAAAGAGGGCGTACAATTATGCTTAAGGAGTAAATTTGTGAAAATATATATTTTTTTATTTTTTTATATAGCATCTGTTTTTGCCGATACGAAGCCCATAACCCTTGAGGAGTGCATAGAGGCAACGCTAAAAAATCATCCTGATATTAAAAAGGTATCTTTGGAGGTGCTTAAGAGTAAAAGTGCTGTAGATATTGCAAAGTCTGATTATTTACCACAAATAGACCTATGGGCACAATATAATCCTACAAATACATTCGCATTGCCACAAAATGGGCGTTTTAATACAAAGCAGCAAGATAATTTATCACTTGAAGCATCGCTTAGTCAAAAGATATACGATTTTTCAAAAACTATATATCAGATAGATGCTTCAAAAAAAGATGTAGATATCTCAACACTATCGCTTGAACAAAATAGTGCATTTTTGGTTTTTAATGTAAAAAATCTCTATGACTCTATTGTTTTTCAAAACGGTGTAATAGAGGCAAGGGTTAGTGATATTAAGACTAAAGAGGAGTTGTATGAACAAGCGAAATCTCTAGTAAAAGAGGGACTCAAAACAAAAGTAGATGAGCTATCTATACTCAGCTCATTATATAGTGCCAAAGATGAACTAGTCTCATCTGTGGCTCAAAAACAAAAGGCACTCTCAACACTATCTTTATATATGAATAAAGAGCTAAAAGAACAGAGTGTTTTTGAAGATAGAGTTGATAATATATTTAGTTTACAAGGTATTAAAGAGCAGATATTAGCAGAGAATCTAGAGTTAAAATTGATATCAAAAGAGGTAGATAAAAATACTCTACTATATAGTGCATCTAAAGCCTCGTCCTATGGCTCTATAGATGTTATAGCATCAGTGTCACATCAAGATTCACTAAATACTTATGATACAAAGATGGTTGGAGTAGTAGCTAAAATCCCTCTATATAGTGGCGGTAGGATAGATGCACAGAGTCAATATTTAAGAATATCAAAAGAGGAGCTAAGAGAGTCCTATGGTAGTAAAAAATTAGTTATAGAAGATGAGATTAATTCACTTCTTATAGATATAAAAAAGCTTAAACAAACCATAGAAGCAAAAAAAGTTCTTGTTGATACATCAAAACTGGCAAAAGAGATATCAGAAGCAAGATATAAAGAGGGGCTTAGCACTTACATAGAGGCATTAGATGCTTCAACTACCTATCTAGAGGCAAAATTATCTTTGTTAGAGGCAAAAAATAGCATGAGAGCTATATATAATAGATTAGAATATCTAAAAGGGAGTATGCAATGAAACAATGGGTAAAATATATTATATTTTTGGTAGGAGTTTTTAGTTTTGGACTATTTTTTTACATAAATATATATCTGCCAAAATCAACTTTTAAAACCATAAAGCCTACTTTTGGTGATTTGGGTGTTTATTTAAGAGGTATAGGTAGTGTTGGAGCAAATCACATATACCAAGTAACTGCCCAAAGTGGTGGAGAGATAGAAAAACTATATTTTGATGAGGGGGATTGGGTTAAAAAAGGTGATTTGCTCTTAAGTATAGATGGGGTTGATTTACCATTTGTATATGATGAAGCAAAGATTGCTTATAAAAAAGCTTCATTAGAGGTAGAGTCATTACAGAGTAATCTAGCTAGTTTAAAATCACAAAAAAGCCTAATAGAATTAACATACAATAGATATAAAAATCTTATACGAGATGGTTTTATTTCACAAGCTGAATATGATAAAGCTAAGAGTGATTTTGATGTTATAGAGGCTCAGATAAAATCTTTGCACTTCTCTATCTCTTCAGCTAGAAGTGAGATGGATAAACAACAAAAAAGCATAGATGCTCTAGCTACAAAACTAAATAGACTGGAGGTTTATGCTCCAGTAGATGGTTATATAAGTAAAAGAGAAGCTGAGGTTGCACAATATGTTTTGCCATCTACTACCATATTTAAGATAGTTGATCCAAAAACCTTATGGGTTGAGGTAAATGTAGATGAGAGGGTTAGCACAAAGATAGAGCCTATGCAATTAGCAACCATAAGATTAAGATCGCAGCCAGATGTGCTTTATGAGGGAGTTGTTAAGAAAATAGGTGCAACTAGCAATGCTATAACACTAGAGCGAGAGATTTATGTAGCATTTAAGCAGATACCAAAACCATTTTATATAAATGAACAAGCCGAGGTAGAGATACTTAGTGATATATATAAAAATGTATTAAAAATTCCATCTAAATACCTTATAAATAGAGATGGCAAACAAGGTGTGTGGATATATGAAGATGGTAGAGCCTTGTTTAAGAGTGTAGTGATTTTAGCTCAAAATGATGATGAGGTAGCGCTTGAGGGCATAGATGAAAATAGTGAAATTTTAGAGTTAGAAAAAAATAAAAAACCCATTAGAGATGGTATGAAGATATTCAAATGATAAATTTAGCTATAAAAGATATCAAACACTCTTTAGTTAAGTTTGTGGTTACGGCCATGGGTGTTGGTATGTTATTTGGAATTGTTTTGATTATGATAGGTGTATATCGTGGTATGCAAGTAGAAGCAGAGGTATTGCTTAATGATTTAAAAGCTGATTTATGGATAGTTCAAGAGGATACTCTAGGACCTTTTGCAGAGTCTTCTAGAGTGCATAGAGATCTAAAAGATATACTATTTGCTATAAATGGTATAGATAAAAGTGAAGCTATAACATTTCAAAATATACAGTTGCCAAAAAAAGATAAAAAAATTAGAGTAGTTGCAGTTGGATATGATATATACGGAGCGATAAATCCTATAAATCCAGAAAGATTGATGCAGGGTAGGGAGATTAAGAGTGATCATTATGAGATCGTTGTAGATGATAAAACAGGTTTTGGCTTAAATGATGAGATAAAACTAGGTAGAAACATATATAAAGTTGTAGGTATAACACACAAAGCAGTATCAAACAGTGGAGATTCACTGGTTTTTATGAGCCTAAAGGATGCTCAAGAGTTACAATTTTTATACTCAAACAAAGAGATACAAAATAATGAAGCAAGGGGTATAAAAAACTCAGAATCAGATATGGTAAATGCTATTATTGCCACAGTAAAAAAAGGTTATGATATAGACAAGATAGCCAAAGATATAAAAAAATGGCAACATAAAAGTGTTTATACTGATGGTGAGCAAAGGGAGATATTAACAAAAAATCTAGTTGAAAAATCACAAAAGCAAATAGGGCTCTTCACCGCAATACTTATTATGGTTTCAACGATTATAATCGCACTTATCATCTACACTATGACACTTGAGAAGATGAAATCAATAGCCATTATGAAGCTTATAGGATTATCAAATATAGTTATAATTAAAATGGTGGTAGAGGAGACACTTTTGCTTGGTGTGTTTGCGTTTTTGTTTGGTAATATTTTTTCCCATTTAATATACGATATATTTCCAAAATTTGTAGTGTTGTTGATAGGGGATGCTTGGATGTTGTTTGGGGTGGTTTTAATCTCATCAGTTTTATCATCTTTTATAGGTATAAACAAAGTATTAAAGGCAGATCCAGCATCTGCAATAGGGGGATAAATGCAAGGTCAAGTAGCCATAAAAGCTCAGAATTTAGTAAAATATTTTGGAAAAGATGAAAATCTAGTAAAAGTTATAGACGGAGCCTCTTTTGAGATCTATAAAGGTGAGGTAGTAGCTCTTATAGCACCTAGTGGTGCTGGAAAGACAACTCTTTTGATGATGATAGGGTGTGTTTTAGACCCAACTAGTGGAAAGATGTGGCTTGGTGAAGATATGGTTTATGATAATAGATGGCTCACTAGAGATACAAGAAAAATTAGAAGGCAAAAAATAGGGTTTATATTTCAAGCACACTATCTTATACCATTTTTAAATATACTTGAAAATGTTACACTTCTACCTTTAGCTAGTGGTATAGATGAAAAAATTGCAAATCAAAAAGCCATGGAGTTACTCAGTTATCTTGATATAGCAGATAAAGCAAAATCTATGAGTTCTCAACTCTCTGGTGGGCAAAATCAAAGGGTTGCCATAGCTAGAGCTTTAGCAAATAATCCACAGATTATCTTAGCAGATGAGCCAACAGCGGCTTTAGATGCAAAAAGATCTATCAGTGTTATAGAGATGCTAAAAAAAATAGCAAAAGAGCAAAATGTAGCTATTATTACAGTTACCCACGATGAGCGTATTCTACCCTATTGTGATAGGATTATGAAGATACAAAACAGAGGTACTGTTTTTGTATCTACTGATTTAGCCGTTTTATAGGGTGTTGTGTTAAAACAAAATAGTATCATCTGTGCTACTACTATCTTCTAGTAGTGGCGGTTTTGATATATCGCTAAAGTACTCAAGTTTTCCTTTAAATGGCATCTTAATTACCCCTTGTGGCACTTCAAACTCTCTTACAGTTTGTGGGTATAACTCTAGCACTCTTGCATAGTATCTTGAAAATGCAGGAGCAGCGATACGGCCACCCGTTTCAAGTCTATGCATCGGGGTATTATCATCATTTCCAAACCAAACAACACTCTCTATGGTTGGTGAGTAGCCAACAAACCAACCGTCTATATTGTTGTTTGTCGTTCCTGTTTTTCCAGCTATCTCTATACCACTAACCCCAGCAGATCTACCTGTCCCTTTTTTAACTACATCTTGAAGGATATTTGTCATAATATAAGCCTGAGTGGGCTTTGAGATCTCTTTGGTTTGTACTTTTTTCTCATACACTAGATGGGAGTCTTTTGTTACTCTCTCTATTAAGTTTGGCTTAACTTGTACTCCATTGTTTGCAAAAGATGAGAAGTACTCAGCAAACTCTAAAGGTGAGAGATCGAGTGTTCCAAGGGAGATAGATAGGTTTTGAGGGATATTTTTCATACCAAATTTCTCTAGCTCTTTACTTAGCGAACTAAGCCCTAAATCGTTTACAAGATTTATAGTTGCAAGATTTCTTGAGTTTACTAAAGAGTCTCTTAGGCTAACTAAACCTTCAAAGTTTTTCTCATAGTTTCGCGGTTGCCAAGTTGTTAGTTTGCCATTTTGTGTGTAGGTGTATGTTCTTGCCATATCTATAAGTTGTGATGCACCTGAGTAGCCACTATCTATGGCGACTTGATATATAAATGGTTTAAATGCCGAACCGCAGAGTCTTTTACCTTGTGTTGCACGGTTGTATTGACTTAGTTTATAATCAACTGCTCCAACTAGAGCTAAAATATCCCCGCTAGATGAGTCGATAGAGACCATAGCACCGTTTAGTTTTGCCATACTTTTTGGATCTGCTTTTCTATCTTTTGCCCTTTGAAGAGCTAGTTCATATGCCTCTTTTAGTGACACTTGAGCCGCATCTTGAAGCTTTATATCTATAGTTGAGTAGATATCATAACCGCCACTTTTTATATCATTTATGCCATAACTTGAAGCAGTTCTTATGATCTCATCTATAACCGATGGGGCTAGATTTTGTGTGAGAGTATCATCATAAACTATAGGCTCCTCTGCTAGAGCCTCTTTATACTCCTCATCATCTATCCACCCAAGGGTGTGCATCCTCTCTATGACTCTATTTGCTCTACCTAGAGATATCTCATAGTTTTTTGTAGGTGCATAGGTTGATGGAGCTTTTGGCAAACCTGCTAAAATCGCTATCTCTTTTAGACTTAGTTGGTTTAGGTTTTTTCTATAATAACCCATAGCAGCGGTTTTTATACCAAAGTACCCATGACCATAATATATCTCATTTAGGTACCTCTCAAGTATCTGCTCTTTGCTTAATTGCTGCTCTAGTTTTAGTGAGTAGATGATCTCTTTTATCTTTCTCTCTATCTTTTTATCCCTACTTAGAAGTTTGTTTTTTACTAGCTGCTGGGTTATAGTACTAGCACCTTCTACTAGCTTACCTGCTTGTATATCTTTAATGATAGCTCTTAGTATCGCATCGACATTGATCCCATAATGCTCAAAAAAAGTGGTATCTTCTATCGCTAAAAGTGCCTCTATAGCACGAGCGGGGATATCTTCATATAAGACATAGTATCTATGCTCTTCTTCAAAAAGATTTGCTATTTTTACACCATTTCTATCATAAATCTGAGTTGTTGTTTTTGGTTTGTACTCTAAAAGTGAAGATAGCTCATACCTCTCTTGAGTCGCATAATATACAAAGATAGCAACAGGAACTATCAAGATACTTAAAAATATAGTAACAAAAAGCCATTTTAAAAATCTCACTCTCTATAACTCCTATTTGCAAAATTTGACTCTATAAGAGTCTTTGTGTATTCTAGTTTTGGATCGTTTAAAAGTTTAGTGGTTTTAGCCCTCTCAACGATAAGCCCATCTTTTATAACAGCCATATCTTCGCAAAGATTTTTAGCTGAATTTATATCATGTGTTACAAAAAGCATCTTAAATCCCATCTCTTTATGGAGATTTTTTAGTAGCTCTAAAACTATGTTTTTTGTGTTGGCATCAAGGGCGGTTGTCGGCTCATCTAGTAGTAAAACCTCTGGATTTATAGCTAATGCCATAGCTATAACTACCCGCTGAAGTTGCCCACCCGATAGCTCACTTGGATACCTTTTTAGGAGTGTTTTATCAAGGGCTACCATATCTAAAAAACTCTCATTTGCAAAAAATTGATCTTTGATTTTGGTTAGGGGCGATAGTGCGGTAAAAGGGTTTTGTGGTATAAGAGCGATATTTTTACCTCTTTTTGCCACAAAATTATCGCCAAACTCTAAGTGCGAATCTAGATTTTTTGGTAACATCCCAAGTAGTGCTTTTAGAGTAAGGCTTTTGCCACTCCCGCTTTGACCCACAAGTGCCATAGAGCTTTCAAAGTTAAGCGATATATCTACTAAAGCTCTCTCTTTATGTTTTATATGGAGTTTTTTTATATTCATGATTTTAAAATTTTATCCAAATTTTGGCACAAGCAAAGCAAGTCATCTTTTGTGTTTGCAACTCGTGGGATAACCCTAAGTATGGCACTATCTACCGTTGGTTGTCTTATCGCTCCTACCATAAAACCTAAGCTCTTTAGCTCATCTTTTATCTTTATAACTCTTTTGTTATCGCCTATGTTTATAGGTAAAATCATACTTTTTATATCATAGCCTAGTCTATCTTTTATGATTTTTTTTCTCTCATAAAGCTTGTTGGTAAGCTCATCTTTGTTTTTTAACATATACCTAAGGGCATTGTGAGCCAAAAGGGTATCATAAAGCGATAGGCTAGTTGCATAGATGATCGGTTTTGCACGGTTTAACAAGTACTCAACTATATGGTGTGAAGCGAGTATAAAAGCTCCAAAACTCCCATAAGCCTTCCCTAAAGTCCCCATTTTTATATGGTTTGGTTCTATTTTTAGCTCATAATAATCAAAAATCCCCATAAGGTTTTTGCCTATAACACCACTACTATGTGCCTCATCTACAACCAAAAGTGCATCGTATTTTTTAGCTAGATCAAATATCTCTTTTTTAGCCAAATCCCCATCCATAGAGTAGATCCCCTCTATAGCGATGATCTTTCTTTTAGCTTTTGAGTTTTTTAACAAACCATCAAGCTCATCTACATCGTTATGTTTAAAAAAAGTAGTTTTTTTACCCTCTAGTTTTGTAGCCAAAACCCCAGAAGCATGGTACTTCTCATCCATAAAAAGCTCATCGTTTTTTCGCACAAGTGCCTCAACTAGAGCTATATTTGCATTAAAACCACTCCCTAAAACTATAGCATCTTCAAAACCATTTGCTAAACATAGCTCATCTTCAAAATCTTTATGTATCTGATGGTAGCCATTTACAAGCATTGAGGCTTTTGTGGAGTTTATGCTTAGTTTTGATAGTGTTTGAGAGCTTAGGTTGTGAAGCTCTTTGTTGTGAGCTAAACCTAAGTAGTCGTTTGATGCAAAGTCTAAAATATCATCACGGTATAACTCTCTAGTTCTATATCTCGATGCTTTTTTAAGAGCATTTAGCTCATCTTGGTAGTACATCTATCTAACCGCTACTTTGTTTCTACCATTTTGCTTAGCGACATATAGTGCCTCATCTGCCCTTTTAAAAAGTAGCTCTAAATCCTCACCTTTTTTATACTCAACCACACCAAAGCTCATAGTAACTTTTAGTATAACTCTATGCTCCATCACTACCATTCTTAATTTATCGGCTAGTTTATAGGCTCCTGCTTTTGTGGCATGAGGCAAGATGATAGCAAACTCTTCACCGCCGATTCTACAAAATATATCGCTATCTCTTATGTGGGAGTTTATAAGTTTTGTGTACTCTATAAGTACTTTATCACCTATGTCATGACCGTAAGTATCGTTTATCTTTTTAAAGTGGTCTATATCGAAGATGATTAGGCTAAGTGGGTAGAAGTATCTGTTTGCATTTGCCACCTCACTCTCTAGCTGAAGGTTGTAAAAATAGCGGTTTTTTATCTTTGTAAGGGTATCTGTTATGTTTGTGTTTTCTAGCTCTTTTTTGTAAAGTTCTTCTTTGGTTATATCTCTAAAAGTCGCATAATATAGCCCTTTTTCTTTAGAGATAAGTGAAGCACTTATAGCAAAATAGTAAAAACTCTCTTTTAGTACAATCTTTACTTTATTCTCTTGGATATTTTGCATAACAAGCTCTATCCAGCAAAAATCTTCGCTATCTTGGCACATATAGCCACCCTCTTTAGCAAAAAACTCTGAGATGGTTTTGTGGTGTTTTTTAAACTCCTCTAGGGTTGTAAAGTCGCTAAAGTATTTGAAAAAAGTATCATTTACCTCTATTATCTCATCTTTAGAGGCTATGATGGCTATATTTGGGGACTGATGAATCATATCTTTGTAGAAGTGTTTTTGAGTTTTGTAGTAGTTGTACATACTATAAGAGACAAGCAAGGCGACTACAAGAAGCACAATCACTAAGATAAGCAAAGAGACTACTAAAAAGTGGTCTATATTTTGAGCTGTGATTAGTGAGCTATCTTTTAGGAGTATATAGTAACCTATAGTGTTGTCTTTTATATCTTTTAGTCTATATGTGCTTATGAGATAGTTTTTATCTTTATATACCATTTTGCTTAGTAGGTTTAGCATATCTATCTTTTTTATATAGTCTATAGCAACCTCTGAAGCATCATAGTTTGCTACATAGTACTCACCTAAAAAGATATTTGTAGCGGGTTTGTTTAATTCATTGCTATATTTTTTGTTAAGTAGTACTAATGAGCCGATGTTTTTTGTTTTTAGCTCTTTAGATATCTCTGTAAACTCTGAAGATAACTCTAGCACCCCTATGAGTGAGTTTTTTATAAATATAGGGACGATAGATTTTAAAGAGAGCGAGTGTTCATCTACAAAGGTTGTATTTATAGGAGTTTTAGTTTTTATAGCATACTCCAAATCGACACGATTGAAGCTTATATCATCATTTAGATTTTCACTCCAGTTTTTATAGACACTATGCAGATTCTTATCATAAACCCTTATATGTCCTATGTTATTGTAACTTTTTGAGCCAAATATATCTTTGTAGTTGCTATTCTCATCGCCATCTATAAGGTTGTGGATTAGTCCATTATCTTGAGCTAACTCAAGGGCAACACTCATAGTTTTTGTCTGCTTTTTAGTTATGCTAGAGATTAAGCTCATCTGCATCTCTTTAGCACTAGATGTGTAGTTTTGCTCCTCTAGTGCATCTTTAGTATCGATAAGATACTTGATATAAAAAGCAACTAGTAAAAGGAGCATGAAAGATATAAGATATATAATCGATCTGCTTAGTTTAAAAGTCATAGTGGAACAATTTTACCATTTATTTGTAAAACCTGCTTAGAACTTCTATGTTTAGCCCCATAGCGGTCGATTTGTGACCTTTTGTAGTTTTGATATAATTGCTACAAAACCCCTCAACCATACAAGCTCCAGCTTTGCCAATCCACTCACCACTTAAAAGGTAGTTGTCTAGCTCTTTTTTATCAAACTCACTAAACTCATAAGTTGTGGCAGATATATCTATAAGTTTTAGTTTTTTGGAGTGAAATATCATGCAAGTTAGTATGCTAACTTCTGAGCCACTTTGTAGTAAAAGTAGCTCTCTAGCTTCGTCTATATTTTTTGCTTTTCTTAAAATCTTATCTTTAGTACTCACAACACTATCTGCTACTAAAAGTGGCATATCTTCATAGCCAAACCTTTTTATAGCTTCGTTGTATTTACCTAGAGTCGCTTGATATACAAAGTTTTTAGCTCCCTTAGCAACTATGGAGTCTTCATCGAAATCGACCCCTTTTTGCACATATGCAAACCCAGCTTCACTTAAAAGTTTTGCTCTAGTTTGTGAAGATGAGGCAAGAAGAAGCATTAAAAAAACTTACCAAGAACCACACCGATAAATATCGCTATAACACCAAGAGTTATATTTAGCGGAACCAAATACGAGCCTATAAGAGCTAGTAGCTCTTTTGCTTTTGCTACCTCACCAGCTTGTAGGGCTTTTTGGGCTTTGCCTCTTCTATATATCATATACAAAAGGTTTATAAACATAACACTCCAAATAGCCTCTTTTGTGTGCGATAAGTAGCTAAGCTCAGAGCCATTTAGTGAGTATAGTTTTACCAAGATGATGGCGGTTACAAGTAGAGTTATGGTAAAAGGCAAGACTATATAAAATAGTCTTTTTAGTGCATAAGCTATAGCCTCTAGTCTCTCTTGAGGCTCTTTTATACCCAAAAAAGCATAGTGAGCAGCATACCTCATAGCTATCATACCACCAACCCAAACAACCCCGCTTATAACATGTAAAAATACAACTATAAGTAAGTTTTGGCTAAAAAATTCCACTACAGTTTACCTTTTATAAACTCAAGAGCTTTAGTTTTTGCCTCATCTAGTTTTGTTGTATCTTTTCCACCAGCTTGTGCAAAATCGGCTCTTCCACCACCACCACCACCTAAAATCGGTGCGATATTTTTTATCCACTCTCCAGCAGAGGCATCACACCCTTTAACACCAGCTGCTAACATCACCTTGTCTTCTTTTACTTGAAAAAGTATCGCACAAACTTTGTCGTACTTATTTTTTAGCTCATCTATCATCTGTTTTATATCGCCACTCTTTAGCTCATCTACTACTACACTAATGCCATTTATATTTTGGGTATTTAGCTCAGTTTTTGTACCACTTTGTGCTTCACTTAGCTCTTTTTTAAGCTCAGTTATAGTGTTTTTTAGCCTTGAGATTCCAGCTATAACATCAAGGTTTTTAACCTCACTTTGAGCTTTATTTAAAAGCTCTCTTTGCTCTTTAAAGTACTCATAAGCAGAGTTGCCACAAACCGCCTCTATTCGCCTAACCCCAGCACTTACACCACTCTCTTTTGTGATTATAAAACTACCTATATTTGAGGTGTTCTCAACATGAACTCCACCACAAAACTCTATCGAAGCACTATCAAAACTAACAACTCTAACATCATCGCCATATTTTTCACCAAACTGTGCTTTTGCACCAGATTTTTTGGCACTCTCTATATCCATAACTTGAGTTTTTTTAGGTATTGCTCTAGCTATTAGCTCATTTACTTTTTGCTCTATATGTAGTAGTTCATCGCCACTAAGAGCTTTTGGGTGTGAGAAGTCAAATCTTAGTCTTTTAGCCTCTACAAGCGAACCAGCCTGAGATATATGCTCACCCAAAACATCGTATAAAACAGCATGAAGTAGGTGTGTTGCTGAGTGGTGTTTTATGATCTCGTTTCTAGATATATCTACTCTACACTCAACTATATCGCCAACTTTTAGTGTTTTTGTTGTGGTTATTTGTGAGAGATTTAGCTCAAAAAACTTTTTGGTATCGACTACTTTTGCAAAGTTTTTTAACTCCCCTATGTCTCCACATTGTCCACCACTTTGTGCATAAAATGGACTCTTATCTAGCAGTATCCATCCATTGCCATCAAGTGAGGTTACTCTATGGTAGGACTCATCTAGCAGTGCTAAGACCTTACTTGTTGAGGTAGTTTGCTCATAACCTATAAACTCATTTAGCCCAAACTCTTCAAGTAGCTCTTTAAAGTCCCCATGAACCGCCTCATCACCGCTACCTTTCCAAGCAGCTTTAGCTCTTGTTCGCTGCTCATTCATAAGCTCTTCAAACTTCTTGCTATCTAGTTTTATACCGCTCTCTTTTAGCATATCTTCTGTCAAATCTAGTGGAAAACCAAAGGTATCATAGAGTTTAAAGGCTACCTCACCGCTAAATATATCTTTGGTATTTTTAAGCTCCTCATCAAATAGCTCAATCCCTAGTGCAATAGTCTTAAAAAATCTCGCCTCTTCAAGCTCTATCTGCTCTTTTATAGCCTCTGCTCTATCGTTAAGGTAGCTATACTCTTTGCTCATAAGAGAGTTTAGAATATCTACTAGTTTATACATAAATGGCTCATTTAACCCCAAAAGGTAGCCGTGTCTAATGGCACGACGAAGAATCCGTCTTAGTACATATCCTCGCCCCTCATTTGAGAAGTTTGTCCCTTGTGCTAATAAAAAAACAACTGTTCTTATGTGATCGGCGATAACACGGTACGATGCTCCACTATCATAAACATAAGTTTTACCAACAAGCTCCTCAACTTTTTTTATAAGTGGCATAAAAAGAGATGATGAGTAGTTGCTAGTAACACCCTCTTTTATGGCAGTTACCCTCTCAAGTCCCATGCCCGTGTCGATAGATGGTTTTGGAAGCGGAGTTAGCTC
>JBAYYR010000007.1:0-22666 GCA_041672945.1 Sulfurimonas sp.
TGATCATATAGAGTTTTTTAAACACTTCTATAACCCTAGTGTTAAGCCAAATGAGTTTGGATTTGTAAAGATGAGGGATGATAAATTTACCCTGCTTCATGAAGATCTTAAGTGTGATCTTATAAATGGCAAAACAGATGAGCTAATAAAACAGACTCTAGTAGATGAGTTAATGGGCGGTGCCAAATACATACTTACATCTTCAAAATATGTTATTTTCCCAAAAAAGTTTAGCTTTAAAAGGGTCGCTAGTAGAGTTTTTGAAGGCTATGTTATACAGGGTGCTGGTGAGGTTGAGTTCTATAAAGATGATAGTAAGATAAAAGTTAGATGTTTCGGCGAAGCACCAACTATAGGTGTAAAATCAAGAGAGATAGACTCTCTTATACTTCAAGATGAGTTACAGTGTGAGTAAGCCTAATCATCATCAGCTTGTGTATCTACACAAAAAACACACTCAGCCTCATCTATAAAATACTCTTTTATATCATAAAACCTCTCACAACTATCGCACCTAAAGGTGTTGTGGCTACTTATAAGCTCTTTTTCTAGCTCATCTGAGCTTATGTTGTGGTTGGAGCAGTACTCATCAAAAACTCTATATACATTTTGGTTTTTTCTAGATTTTAACTCTTTGCTAAGATCTAAAACAGTGGCAATATTCATGTTTACCTCAATAATAAATGCAAAGCTAAGATTCTATCATACTTTAACTTTTTTGAGTGTTAGCCAACCTACAAATGAGCTAAAAGTGATAACAACTGCTACCGATAGTGGCAAAGATGTAATCTTTTGGATACTACTCATCATAGCAGGAGTTAGCCCACCAACGATTCCCGCCGCACTCCCAAGGATAAGAGCTGTAAAGCTACCTCTATAGCTATGCTCTTTTAGTGCAAAAACAGTTGATGCAAATATCGGTGCTTGATACATACACAAAAGTATCACCAAGATAACACTTCCGCCCATCGCCATATAAAACCCGCCATTACCCATAAAATACATAAGCGGATAGACACAAATCATACTCAAAAGTGCCGCTATTTTCATAGTTTTTATAGAGCCTATCTTATCGGCTAAAATCGCCATAATAGGTATAAATATAGCTCCAACTGTTATAGTTATGGTGTTTATGGTAGAGCTTTGGGTTTTACTAAGTCCTGCAAAACTCTCAAGCCAGATAGGTAGATATATAAAGATAGTGTAGTAAAAAATCCAAATAGATGATGCTATAAGTAAAAAGTTAAAAAACTCTTTTTTGTGGTTTTTAAATATCTCAACTATAGGGACTTTTCTCTCTTTTGGTGCTTCATAGTTTTCACTTAGGTTTTTTCGTAAGTAAAACCCCGCTAGAGCTATCACTAAACTAAAATAAAAAGGGATTCTCCATCCCCACTCACTCATCTGCTCATCTCCTAAGTACCACAAAAGCCCAGCACAAACTCCAGAGCCAAGAGCCATGCCTATCTTTGCTCCGATAGAGACAAATGAGCCGTAGAGATTTTGTCTGTTTTGGCTTGATTGTTCTACTAGATAGACTATGCTACTAGCATACTCACCGCCAACACTAAGCCCTTGAAGCATACGAAGTAAAACCAAAGCTACAGGGGCGATAAGCCCAACTTGTTCATATGTAGGTAAAAACCCTATCAAAAAAGTAGGTATTGCCATAAGTGCAAGTGAGCTTAACATCGCAAATCGCCGCCCGATTCTATCGGTTATATGCCCAAATATAATCGCCCCAAGTGGTCTCATAATCATACCAGCAGCAAATGCACCAAATGAGCCTAAGAGTGATAAAAATGGGTCTTGAGTAGGGAAAAATAGCCTACCTATAATAAGAGCTAAAAATCCAATAAGTGCAAAATCATAATACTCAACAACATTGCCAATAACTCCAGCGGCTATAAGTTTTTTTCTACTAACTTTGGGCATCTACAAACCTCTTAAAGTGTTTTGAGTTTGCCTCTAGAGTCTCTTTTTTACCCTCTTCTATAACTTCGCCATTCTCTAGCATATATATATAATCAGCCTGTGCAACAGTGCTTAGTCTATGGGCTATGATGATGATGGTTTTATCTTTTAAAAACTGAGCTAAATCTTCAAATAGTTGTGTTTCTGTGTGGACATCAAGAGCCGAAGTTGATTCATCAAAAACTATAACTTTTGGGTTTGCTAGTATCATTCTAGCTATGCTTAGTCTTTGCCTTTGTCCACCTGAGAGCTTTATACCAAACTTGCCAACTTGAGTATTTAGCCCATCTTTTAGAGTTTTAACATACTCGCTCATCTGAGCGATTTTAAGGGCATTCCAGATCTCATCTTTAGTAAAATTTTTACCCATACTTAGGTTAAACTCAAGTGTATCATTAAACATAAGTGGACTCTGAAGTACTACAAAAACCTTCTCACGGATAGATGCTAAACTTATATCTTTAGAGTTGATGCCATTGTAGTAGATCTCTCCACTTTGAGGCTCATAAAACCCAACTAAAAGCTGAGCTAGTGTACTTTTTCCACTACCACTTGAGCCTATTATAGCGGTAGTTTGAGCACCTTTTATATCGATACTCACCCCTTTTAGTATAGGTTTTGTGTATCCAAAGATAAGATTTTTTGTCTCTATGTTTATGGGTTTGTTGTTATCCCACTCTTTTGGGTTTGGTGTATTTCGCTCAAGTGGAAGGCTCATAAGCTCATTTAGCCTTGCTATAGCATTTTTGGCATTTGCATATGAGTATTGGAGTGATAGCAAATCTTGAACAGGTGTCATGATAAACCACAAATAACCAAATATCGCAAACATAAGTCCAACACTAAGATCGCTATAAAGCACCATAATAACCCCGATAGCTCTAAAAACTTCAAAGCCACTAGAAAAAAGTGTATATGAAAATCTCTCCGCTACAAATGCTTTTATGGCATATGTTAGGGATTTTTGTTTTAGTTTAGATGAGTCATCTATAGCACGAGTTACAAACTCATCTTCTTTGTTGCTAGAGCGGATTTGTCCAAAAAGATCGCACATCTGAGTTAGGTTATCGCTAAGCTCTGATATGCTTTGGTTTTGCTCTTTTTTTAGCTTCCCAACATTTTTAGATATCTTTTTTGTAGCTACCATGATAAGCGGCTCAAAGATTAGTATAAGTAGCCCAAATAGTGGATTTATCCAGATAAGCACACCACCAACCCCGATAATGGTAGATATAGAGACTATAAGTCTAGCTAAGCTCCCACCCACAAACTGCTCTATAGTGTCGATATCGGTTATAAGATGGGTTATAACTTTACCACTTCCAAGCGATTCGTATGACGCCATAGAGACTCTTTGGAGGTGCCTTAGTGCTTTACTCCTAAGGGCTAATGATATCTCTTGAGAGAGGCTTAAGAAGTAGTTTTGCGATAAAGCACTAAATAAAAAGTGCAAAAACTTAAGTACTATAGCAACAACTAAAACTATAGCTATGTAGATAAGTGCTTCACCCGCTATACCAAATGAGTCTAAAAAAGGTAGTAGCCACCCCTCTTTTTTAAGTAGCACTTCATCTACTAAAAGCGGTATAAGAAGCGGTATAGGGATGCTAACTAGTGTAGCAAGGGCTGCTATGATATTGCCGATGATAAGAGGTTTTTTGTTCTCTCTTACCATTTTAAATAGTGTATAAAAGCTAATCATAGCGGTATTATATAGTATTGAGCTTTTATAAACTATGTGTTAAAACTTTTTACTACTCACATCACTTAGTGTTTTTTGGCTCATACTGTCTAGCTCTAGTGCTATAGACTCTATCTCATTTACATAAGTAGCATTTGTAGAGGTCGCTTTATCTATCTGCGCTATAGCCTCTGTTGCTCTGTTTATATCTAGAGTTCTATCGTGCATATTTGTCTGTATATCTACAACAGCTTGAGATAGTGTCTCTACACTTATGTTTATCTCATGGAGTGATTTTTGAGTATTTTCAGCTAGTTTTCTAACCTCATCAGCAACCACCGCAAACCCTCTTCCATGTTCACCCGCCCTTGCTGCTTCTATCGCAGCATTTAGTGCTAGTAGATTTGTCTGCTCTGCTATGTCCGATATAACACTCACAACTTGCTTTATGTCGTTTGATTGTTCAACTACATGTTTAGTCTGCTCAGATACTTCCATGATAGACTGATTTGTCATAGTCATAGTGTGTGTTAAATCTTGAAGCTTTTGAGCCTGTTTTATAGACTCAGTGTTTAAAAATCCCATCTTATCTTTTAGTGTAAGAGATTTTATCGATAGCTCATTTGCTATAGCACTAGAGTCTTTTAACATAGTAGATACCGCGTCTCCTACACTATTTAGTGCTTTAGCGACTTTTCCATCATCGCTCATCCGCGGTGTAAAGTCTGAGTTCTCATAAGTACTCATAGTTTCAACTAAGGTATTTAGGTTTTTACAGATATTTTCTTGTAAAGAGACTAACATATTGTTTATATTTTGTTTTAGAAGCTCTAGAGACTCATTTTGAGTACTACACTCTACTCTTTGGTCAAGATTTCCTCTATTTATAGCATCGACGATTTTTCCAACACCCTCTATCATAGCATTGTCGCTTTGTATATTTAGTTGAGTTTTTAGGATATTTTCATCAACAACCCTTGCCATAACACCTATCTCATCATCACTTTTTATATCTATAGTTCTAGCTTCTGGTATCTCTCTGTTTAGGTACTTGAAAAACTCTAAAAGCCCATTTTCAAAAGTAACAAGAGGGTTTAGTATAACACTTCTTATAATAAAAAGTACAGTAACCATAAGTATGGCAACTAGGGCTACAACCAAAGCTAAAGCACTATTTATAATACTACTAGCCCCATCTATCACCTTATCTACATCAGATTTTTTGGCACCTAGTAGATATATCCCGATATTTTCACCTTGAAAATCTTTTATATACTCAAATGTATAAAAAAACTTACTATCCATAGCATAACCATCTTTTAAAAGAGAAGCGATATCTATAGCACTAGAAGATGATAAAAACTGCTCATCTATGGTGTTTTGACTAAGTATATATGATGAGATTTTTGTTGTATCTTTTAAAAAAGCCGATGATGGAAGAAGTTTCTCATCCATAAGCACCTCAAGGTACTCACCCTCTGCTAAAAACTGTTTTACTACAGACTCAAACCCTTGCATAAACTCTATAGAGCCTAAGTACTCACCACTTTTTATGATGGGTGAAACCCCTCTTATGATAAGCCCAACATTTCCAACTTCGATGGAGTGGAGTGACTTTTTGTCTGCTTTTACTTTGTTTATGGTGTGTCTAAAACTACTCAAATCATCACCAAATTTCAACGGCTCCCAGTCTCTTAAAAACGACCTTACATATTTGTCGTGTATGTGGATTTTTATATTTTTAAAGTTTGTCTCATTTTTATATCTTGAGCCTGTATCTTTGAGTGCACTTATCGCTAAATCTCTATCATTTTCAACAAGAGCATCAGACACCCTAGTGTCGTTTGATATCGCTAGAGCATTTGTTATCCCTACATCAAATTTTGCATTCATTCTATCTTTTATCTTTGAGGATAGAGTTGTTTTTATATTTTGATACGACTCTTGTTCTATGTTTGATTTAAAATGATTTAGAACAAAAAATCCTATAACCAGCAAAACTAAAGATATCCCTACCGTAGGAATAGCGATCTTCTTCCCTATACTAACGCCCATTAGTTCACCCCTTTAAAAAACCTTAATAAATTTAACTACCTTAATGTAATGTTATCACAAACTATTTTATTTTGAGTTTATACTAGTGCAATATTATAAAGTGAGAGTAAAATATTTTGCCTAAAATTGATGTAATTTTTGATAAAATTGTGATAAAAGGAGATTTTATGAGAAAGTTTTTGTTGGTACTACTCCTAAGTGTAGGGGTTCTTAGCGGAAGTGATGATCTAAAAAAGGCTGTTTTTGATCTTACTACTTCAAGTATAAATACTATAGAGTCAAGACTTATCAAAGGTGTAGCTATGAATAGCACCTACTACCAAGATAGTTTTAAAGAGTTAGATGTTATTGTAGTTATACATGGCGATGCTTATAAGTTTTTTGTAAAAGATATCTCAAAAACAAAGATAAAGCCAGATGGGCAACTTAGCAAAAACTTAGATGATTTGCACCAAAGATTAAAATCACTTACAGATACATACAGAGTGAAGTTTGTTATGTGTGAGGCAGGTATGAAGTCTAGAGATGTAACAAAAGACAATATCTTAGAGTTTGTCCAAACGATACCAAGTGCTATGATGGGGCTTATAGATGCTCAAAATAGTGGCTATGCTTTTATACCAGTTTATTAGATAGTGCAAAAAATAATCTACATCTTTTTAGCTCTACTATTTATAGCTATAGCTCTTCTTTTTGGTGTAAGAGTCGCTATAGATAAGCAAAATGTTAGCTATGTTTTAGACAAACTATCTCTAACACTTGAGAGTGAGATAAAAGCTAAAAAAGTAGATACTCTAAAGATGGCAATAGCGATATCAAAAAACTCAGCACTAATCGAAGCTTTGAAAAATGAAGATGAGGCTTTAGGTTATAAGCTACTATCTGAACTAAGTAAAGATATAAAGGCTAGTACAGGGGTAGATACAAAAGCTCAAGTTCTAACATACGATTATCATATATTTGCTAGAAGTTGGGATGATATATATGCGGGTATGCCACTAGAGGATTATAGAAGCGATCTTTTATATTTTGCATCACACAAAACTCCAAGATCTTCCATAGAGATAGGGCGACTCTTAAGTATAAAAACAACAGTCCCTATCTATGAAGATGAGCAGCTTATAGGTTTTGTGGAGATTATCGGTTTTTTTGACTCAATAGTCGATTTTTTTAGAAAGATAGGAGTCGATCTTTATGTCCTTATGGACGATAAATACTACGATATGGCGGTATTTATGCAAGATAATGAGACTATAGATAGGTATATAGTAGCAAATAGAAACTACAACCACAACAACCTATCTCTTCTAAGAAAGGTAGATTTTAAAGAGCTAAAGATAAATAAGCTTGTAAATATTGGTGAAAATTATATATTTAGTGAAAATATGAGAGATAGTAGCTCTCAAACTATAGGACTTTTTGTGTTTGTGCTAAACCAAAGATATGTAAATTATTTTAAAGATCAAAACGATGATACATCTTTTTTTATAAACTTAACAAAAAAGGCATTTTATGATGTGGTAGCTTATGAAAAGAGCGATAGCTATCTAGAAGATAGAGTATATGGTAGATATGGTGCAGATATGAAAACACTAAACACCTATACAAAAGAGCAACTAATAGAGCTTTTGTTAAAAGAGCAAGAACAAAAACGAGTTAGAGGAAAATTAAGATGAGAATTTTGCTTTTAGAAGATGAGTGTTCACTCAGGGTTAGCATAAAAGAGTTTTTAGAGGATTTAGGTTATGAGGTGGATGATTTTTGTGATGGTCAAGTAGCCTATGATGGGGTTTTTGATAAAAACTACGACCTTTTTTTGTTAGATGTAAATGTCCCATCTATGAGCGGTTTTGAGTTTTTACAAGCACTTAGAAAAGAGGGGATGAAAACTCCAGCTATATTTTTAACATCTATGGCAGATATAAAAAATCTAGAAGAGGGGTATAAAAAAGGGTGTTGTGATTATGTACGAAAACCTTTTGATTTGCTAGAGCTTGAACTTAGGATAAAACAGGCGATAAGGAGTTACTATCTTGATGATGAGGTTGTAAAACTTGGGTGTGATGTGAGTTATAACTTACAAAATGGAAGATTGAGCAAAAATGGTGAGGAGATAGTTTTACGAAAAATAGAAAAAGATATACTAGAGGTGCTTATCAAAAACAAAAACTCAGTAGTATCTATGGAGATGTTTCAAGATATGGTTTGGGGTGATTATGTCGAGCCATCAACCATAAGAGTTCAGGTAAATAACCTAAAACAAAAACTACCAGATAGCATTATACAAAACAGACGAGGCTTAGGATATATCATTGAGAGATAGTGAATATGCTATAAAATATGCCTATCTTTATACAGTGCTAATAGCCATCATACTACTAGCACCACTTTTTATATATATATCGTTTATGAAAAAGATATACGATGTAAAAAATGAGATGGAGCTAAAAGATAGAGCCGTTTCCATTGTTAGGGTTTTTGATGATTATAATAGCGATGAGGAGTACTTTGAGTATCCACGGTTTAAAACCTTTACATCGGGTATCTATGATATTAGGCAAAAAAGTATATTTACACTTATAAAAACATCTATAAAAGATTTTGCATATGGCTACCATACTCAAGATGGCATAGCCTATTATGTTATGCCACTACCAGATGGAAGGTACTTTGATGCAAGGTATCTTGTGGTGCAAAATAGTATATCTTACTATGAGGTTTATGAAAAAGCACTGCTAATTCTTATATCGATATTTGTCCTTATATTTATGTTGAGTCTCTTTTTTCTTAATAGATTTGCAAGACCTTTTAAAGAGGTAAACAAAAAACTAGACAACTTCATAAAAGACTCCATACATGAGATAAACACCCCACTAACAACCATAAACATAAATGTAGATCTATTTTTACGAAACCACGAAGATAACAAATACCTAAAGAGGATAAAAGCATCAGCTAAGATACTATCAAATATCTATCAAGATATGGAGTATCTTATAAAGTACGATAAACTAAAACAAGAGAAGATAAAGATTGAGTTAAAAAGGTTTTTAGAAGATAGGGTGGAGTATTTTTCCCAAATAGCACTTTTAAAAAACATAGAGATAGTCTCATCTTTAGAAGATGGTATTTTTATAGAGATAGACCAGACCCAACTCCAAAGATTGGTCGATAATAACATTTCAAATGCCATAAAGTACTCGCATGAGCAAAGCTCTATCGAGATAAAATTAGAGTTAAACCAAGACCAAGAGGTTTTACTTAGTTTTAGAGATTTTGGTGTTGGGATAGAAGATACTAAAAAGATATTTGATAGATACTACAGAGAAAACAAGCAAACAGGTGGTTTTGGTATAGGGCTAAATATAGTAGGTCAGATAGCACAAAGCCAAAATATAAAAGTCACCATCGATTCTAAACCAAAAAAAGGTACAACATTTACCTATAAGTTCCCAAAAACACTCACTTTTATAGATAATTAGAGTTTATATCAATTTTTTTTATATATTTTATACAAATTTTATACTTAGCAGTTAATATGCTTCCTGAGATCAAAAAAGGAGGCTAGATGAAGAGGTATTTGAGTATATCATTACTTTGTGCAACAGCACTGTTTGCAACTGATTATAGCAAGGCTATAGAGGTTCCAGATGCTAAAGCTATTATCCAAAAAGATTTACTACCACCATTTAAAGAGGTGCAGATGCCCAAAGGGTGTGTGAGTAGTGATCCAAAAGCGATAGCTAGAGGTGCATATATGTTTAATAACCTAAATGGTGAAAATGCAAAAGGCGATGCACCAGAAGGGCTTAGCAAGGTAAATGCTGATGGTAAAGCAAAACAGTATGGAAACTGCGTAGCTTGTCACAATATAGAAAAAGCTGTAGGCGGTGGAAATGTAGGGCCAGATTTGAGCTCTTATCACGATATCTTTGTCGCTTCAGGTGTTAGAGATGCTGAGTATGTATTTAAAAAGATAGCAGACCCTAGGTTTGACAATCCTCAAACACATATGACTGTAAATCTAGCAACAAAGCTTTTTAGTGAAAAAGAGATATGTGATATCACATCTTACATACTATCGATAAAAAAATAAGGGAGAAGAGATGCAAAGAAGAAGTTTTTTAAAAGGTATGAGTGCAGTAGCAGCGATAGGGGTTATCCCAGCGGTTAGTTTTGCTGATAGTGCGCCAAAGAGTGGAAATGAGCTATCTTATGATGCGGCACTAAAGGTTGTAACAGGTGGAAAAGCTCCACAAAAATCAGACAAGATTAAGTTAAAAGCACCAGAGATAGCAGAAAATGGTGCAGTTGTGCCTATTAGTGTTGATGTTGATAGCCCTATGAGTGAGGGTGATTATGTAAAATCTATACATATATTTGCTACTAAAAATGCAAACTCAAGATGTGTAGATATACATTTAACTCCAGCAAATGGACAAGCTATGTTATCTACTCGTATAAAGCTAGGGGGTACTCAAGAGGTTGTTGGTTTAGCTGAACTTAGCAATGGGGAGTTTATTATGGCATCTCAAAGTGTTAAAGTGACCATCGGTGGATGTGGTTGATAGATATAAAAAACTAAAAAAACATAAAAAAAGGATAAAAAATGGCAGGTATAAAAACATTGATAAAAATAAACCCTAATAAATATAAAAAGGGTGATCTTATAAAAGTTAGTTTTATGGCTATGCACCCGATGGAAACGGGACTTAGAGTCGATAAAAAGAGTGGCAAAGTTGTACCAGCAGACTATATAAAAAGTGCAAAGTTTGAGTACAACGATAAGGTTTTTTCAACTATGAATATTTGGGAAACAGTCTCTGCAAATCCAGTTTTAAGTACATATCTTAGAGTTGAAGAGGCAGGAGAGATAAAGGTTAGCTACTCTGATAACAAAGGGGTTGTTGGAGAGAGCAGAGCCAAAATCAATCCAAAAGGGTAAGCCATGAGAAGATTACTAAAAATAGGCTTAGCCATAAGTGTAGCATCATCACTTCTTTTAGCTAGTGAGCAGTTTACTATGAGCGATGCTGATAAGGCTATGTATGAGGAGTTACTTGAAAATAACCCCGCCGATATGATGATACAAAGTGGCTCTGAGCTTTTAGATGAGTTAGGTGGTGAGGAGGCACTTGCAAAGTATCTTAGTGTTAGTGAAGATGATCTACCTAAGTACTTAGCAGGGTTTCCAAGATATATAAAAAAGTACAACTCAGTTGTAAGTATAGACCAAATGTTACAAGCTTTTATGGCAGATAACAACAAAGAGCCATATAAACTAGCAAGTTCACAAATGTTTGATATGTCATCTTTTGTAAAATCACTAGCAAATGGTGAAGCTATAAATATAGACATAGATGCAAATGAGCAGATGAGAGCAGCTTATGCTTTGGGTAAAGAGGTGTTTGAGACTAGAAGAGGACAAAGGGGACTATCTTGTATGAGTTGCCATAACCCAGAGGTAGTAAATACTATACTAAGAACTCAACCCTTACCAGATATCTCTGCAAAAGGGAATGCTTCAGCTGCAACATGGCCAGCTTATAGGATGACAAAATCTAATCTTGCAACTTTGCAAAAGAGATTTCAAGGGTGTATGGAGAATGCACTCTTAGCAGTGTTGCCTCTTGGAGCAACAGAGATGACTGCACTTGAGGTTTACTTTACACATGAGGCTAAAGGTGCTGAGGTAGCGATACCAGGTTTAAAAAGATAGGAGGCATAGTTTGGAAGTTTCAAGAAGAGATTTTATGCACTTATGTGCTATATTTGGGCTAGGTTTGGCCTCATCTAGTAGTGCTTCAACAAAAAGCATAAAGAGTATATCGCTAGATGATATATATAGTTTTAAAGATACAGGTAACTTTACACTTTTACATATGTGTGATATGCATGCTCATCTAAAACCACTATACTGGAGAGAGCCATCGACTCTTATATCTGCTAAAAACTTAGTAGGTACTCCAGGGTTTTTGTGTGGAGAGGCTTTTGCTAAACACTACGGGCTAGAACCTAGTAGTTTAGATGCCTACTTCGATACACATATAGACTTTGAAGAGTTAGCTAAGAAGTTTGGAAAGATGGGCGGTATAGCACATATGAAGAGTGTGTTAGAGCATATCAGAAAAACTAGAGGTAAAGATAATGTTTTATTTTTAGACTCAGGCGATACATGGCAGGGTACAGGGGTAGCACTTAAAACCCGCGGTGAGGCTATAGTAAAAGCACAAAACTACTTAGGTGTCGATGTGATGGTTGGACACTGGGAGTTTACTTATGGTAAAGAGAGAGTTATGGAGCTTTTAGAGATGCTAGATGCTCAGTTTGTATCTCAAAATATCGTAGGTGATGATCCATTTGGTGAGAACTTTGAAGAGGTTGTTTTTGAGCCATACACCATACAAGAGCGAGGCGGTGCTAAGATAGGTATCATAGGGCAGTCGTTCCCATTTACCCCAACAGCAAACCCGCGAGAGTTTACAGAGGGGTGGAGCTTTGGGCTTAGACTAGACACACTTCAAGAGTATGTAGATGAGCTAAGAGATGAGCATAAAGTTGATTGTGTTGTTGTTTTATCTCACGATGGTTTTAGTGTAGATCAAGAGGTTGCTAGAAAGGTAAATGGTATAGATTTTATACTAAGTGGACACACCCACGACCCATCACCTCAACCAATCATCATAAACAAAACTGTTATAGTTATAGCAGGGAGCCATGGAAAATATATAGGTCGTTTAGATGTTGATGCTAAAAATGGAAAAGTTAAGGGATATGAGTATAAACTTATACCTATAGCATCAAATATCATACCAGCAGACCCAGCAGGGTTAAAGCTAATAGATGAGCTATATGCACCATATGCAAAAGAGATGGATGAAGTTTTAGGAAAAACCAAAAATATCTTGTATAAAAGAGATACATTTTTCTCAACATTTGATCAGCTTATAAACGATGCTATCATAGATGAGATGAAGTGCGATATATCTTTTACACCAGGGTATAGATGGGGAACAACTGTTTTAGCAGGTGAAGATATAACAATGGATAATGTCTATGAGATGTGTGCTACTACATATCCTGATGTATATACATTTGAGCTTCAAGGTAAGCAGATAGCAAATCTACTAGAAGATATAGCAGATAATGTTTTCAATGAAAACCCGCTATACCAACAAGGTGGTGATATGAGCCGCTTAGGTGGTGCTAGTTATGAGATAAGTGTTACAAACAAAACTGGTAAGCGGATCTCAAACTTAAAAATAGGGGGTAAAGCTATAGAGCTAGATAAGACATATATAGTCTCTTCATGGGGAGGAAACCTTCAAAATGCAGGTTCAAACCTTCAAAAAGATAAGGTTAGACCTGTTTATGATATAGTAAGAGACTATATCAAACGCAAAAAAGTGATAGATGTTAGCAATGAGGGCAATGTTAGGCTTATGGATTATGAGTGTGGCTGTCCAACAAAAGGCTCAATGAGCTGTTAGACAAAAAAGGTTAAATTATGAAAAAGATAGCGATAAGTACTATAGTTGCACTAGGGTGTCTAAGCACTCTAAGTGCAGATACAGCTAAACCAAAGATGACTCTAAAACCAGATATGGTTAGAGTTTACAATGTAACTCCGGGTAAAGTCGATAATATCGTTGATGTGTTTAAAGAGGGTATGTTTTATGGACACTTAAGAGCCAACTGGTTTAGATGGGACTGGGATAATGATGATGATAACTACGACAACAAAGCATTTGGCTTAGGTGGCGACATAGTCTATAAAACCGCCTCACTATATGGTTTTAGTGCAGGTGCTGGAATGTACTACTCTAAAAGTCCATTTAGTGGTCTTAGAGTCTCTGATGATAAAGTGGGTAAAGTAAAGAGTGGTAAAGATACATTTAGTAGAGCAGATGTACAAGATAATGGTAATTGGCATATGGCGACTCTCGCACAAGCCTATTTGCAGTACGATATCTCAAAAACTACACTAAAATATGGTCGCCAATTATTTGAGTCTATGTTAGTTGCATCAAACGATACAAAAATGCAGCCAAATGCATTTGAGGGTTTTAGTTTGGTTAGTAAAGATATCCCAGATACAACCATAAAAGCAGCATATTTTTATGCTCAAAAACTAAGAGACCATACAAAGTTTCACGATGTGATAGCTTCTGGAGATAGTTCAGATAAAGACTACCGTGGTAATGATGATAATGGTGCCCATCAAGGCTTAAGCTATGCAAAGCTTAAAGCAAAAGGGAAAGATACCGAGAACAAACTTGTAGTTATAGAGGCTACAAATACATCTGTACCAAATCTTAAGATAGACCTATCTTACAATGCAGTACCTCATCTTGTCTCAAACATTATAGGTGAGCTTAACTATGGTATAGATTTAGGAGGTGGTTTTAAACTAACCCCAGGTGTTAGATACTTTCATCAGTTTGATAATGGAGCAGGTGAAGTTGGTGGTGCAGCTTTAACTGGTAAAGCCGCAAATGGTGGATATAAAGATCCAACTTCACTAAAATCAGATGCCTATATGGGTAGATTGGTTCTATCTCAAAATGCATGGTCATTTTTACTAGGATACTCTAAAATAGCCGATAAAGCAGACTTAGTTGCTCCATGGAGAGGGTTCCCAACTGGTGGATATACCCGTGGTATGGCTCAGATGAACTGGTCAGCAAATACCAAATCCTATATGGCTCAAGCCAACTATGACTTTGGTAAAGCAAAGATTTTAGATGGTTTTAAAGTTTTGGGTCGTTTTATAGTTCAAGATTTTGATGAAAAGAAACAAGTTTCTGGTGTTGCAGCCGATTCTAAAGTTATCCATATAGATTTAGTTCAACAGATAACTCCTGAGCTTGATGCTAGATTTAGATTTGGTTCAGTTAGAGCAGATAAGTTAAAATATGGTGCTAAAGCTGGAGATGATAACTCATACAATGAGTACCGTTTGGAGCTTAACTACTTCTTTTAGTTAATCTGTTTCACACTGCCACTAGAGTTCTTCTCTCCCTTCCTTACTCTAGTGGCAGTGATTTAAAAAAAGAGAGTAATAAATTGAGAAGAGTATTTGTATCTTTGGTGATTTTTGTGAGTTTTTTAGAGTCACAAGTTTTGTGGTATGAGCTTGATGATGCACTTATAAAGCAAGAGAAAAACTCCAAAATCATTATGATTGAGACCTATAAAGATAACTGTAGGTATTGCAAACTTATGGATAAAACCTTTGAAGATGAGGAGCTATCTAAGTGGATAAATGAGCGATTTATCGCAGTTAAAGTCGATATAAACAACTACGATGGTGATATAGACTTGTGTATAAAGATGACTCCATCTTTTTTCTTTGTAGATAAAAACAAAAAGGTTATAAAATCTTTTGCAGGTTCGTGGAGTAAAGAGGATTTTATAGATCTTGCTAAAAATATTAAAGGTGAGTGACTATGAGAGCTATAATTATATTTTTCTTGCTTGTGGGATTTTTAAGAGCAGATACTATATTTGCCGAACCAAAACCTAGTATCTTTGAACCAAGAGAAATCATTTTCTCCATAAAAAGTGCTGATGATGATGAGATAAATCATGTCCTTAGCAGTGCGAACAATGTCTTAAAGTATTATGGACCTGAAAATGTAAAGATGAGAATAGTAGCTTACTATCACGGTATAAAAGCAGTTTTAAAACAACAAGGTGAGATACCAAAAAGGGTAAAAGCACTTCAGCTTTTAGATGTTGAGTTTTATGGGTGTGGGAACACGATGAGAACTAAAAACATAAAAGAAGATGAGCTGCTAGATGATGTTAGTGTAGTCACAGCGGGTATAGTTGAGATAACCGAAAGGGTAAAAGAGGGCTGGGTTTATATAGTCCCATAAAAGGAGCAAAAGATGAGAAAGATAGTTTTGTTTTTATCGGTATTTTTTGTATCGATACTAAGTGCTAAAGGCGATTTATACCTTTTAGATGTAGAAAACAAGAGTGCTAAAATAACTCCAAATAGCATCGAAAAGGTGTTTGTAGATGATGGTTTTGGTGTAGTTGTAAATAGTGATATGATAAAACCTTTTATGATTCAGTTTCAAAAAACTGACTATGAAGTCTTTACTCTTATGACTATCTATCATAAAGATTTATCTATAAAACTAGTACAAAAATACCCACAAGCAGGGGCATTAACTCCCCTTGGAGTCGGCATATATCAAGCAAAAGATGATGATAGATTGCATGTTAGTTTTTTAACTGCTAGTGGCTATAAAAAAGTTTTAGGAGTCGATGATAAACTTATAGATGAGCTAAATACTAAGGTTTTGGATTCGCTTAAAAAAGCACTCCCAAATGCTAAGTTAGAGATAAGCAAAGAGGCGATAAAAACCGACAAAGAGCTTATAACACGCTATGAAGTCCCTATAGATGAAGATGGCGAAGAGATAGAGGATGTGCTATTTTCTCTAAGCAATGGTCTTAGTATGTACGGGTTTGTAACTCCAGGAACTGTTGATTTGGCTGAGCTTATGGATGATTCGATTTATGATTTTTACCAAGGTTACTCCATATGTAAACTACCTGTTATATATACAGTTTCGCAAACAAAACCAGAAGCATCGGCTTTTGCACCTTGCACACTTGCTATGTATAAGAAAAAAGGTGACGATAAGTTAGTGATGGAGTTTCCTGCGGTATATAACTGGATAAGTAGTGCCGATATAAAAGATGAGCCATCATTAGAGCAACTTCTAAAGGCTCAAGAGCAGTTTGAGGCGATACTAGAAGAGCTTATGGAGTAGTCTTTTTACAAAATCATAGTAAAATGGCAAGATGAATTTTTTAAGCAAAGATGCTCCACTAAAAACAACACTTGAACATATGCGAGATACCTTAAGTGGTATTTCGCTTAATTTTAGCCAACCAAAACACCCACTAAAACATTGCCACTCCATAAATCTAGCCTACACTCTTGCACCATCACTTATCTACTCAAACGGCAAAGGTATAACCAAAGATGCAGCGATTGCTAGTGCTATGGGGGAGTTTATAGAGAGACTTCAGAGCAATCTATTTTTTAGCGATTTTTATATCCCCGATATGAAGCACTTTAGCGATGAGGCGGTATTGGATTTTAGTGAGCTAGATGAGAAGATATTTGAGTTTTATGATAAAAATTCTGAGTTAAGCTTTGAGGATTTTATAGACTTTAATAGCGACTATGAAGATAAGATAGTAACTTTACCTTTTAAAAAAATAGGTACAAATGAGCTGCTTTATCTGCCTATAAATATACTTCAAAACCTATATATGAGTAACGGTATGGCGAGTGGAAACACCCCTTGTGAAGCCAAAGTTCAAGCTCTTTGTGAGATTTTTGAGAGGTATGTTAAGTTTGAAGTTATAAAAAATGGCTATTCACTCCCAAAACTAGATATAACTAGCTTTGCTAAAGTTAGTGAGGATATCGCTACTCTAGAGAGTTTAGGCTACAAACTAAGTGCTTATGATGCCACTTTAGGTGGGGTTTTTCCAGTTGTAGCAATTTCACTTATAAACCCATCAAATGCTACACTCTTTGTTAGTTTTGGCTCACACCCAAACCTTGAAGTGGCTCTTGAGAGGACACTTAGTGAGCTTATGCAAGGTAGAGATATACAAAATCTTGATAGTTTTGCTACACCTAGTTTTGATATGGAGTTTGTGAGCGATAGTATAAACCTAGAGTCACACTTTATAGACTCAAATGGTGTTGTTGGTTTTGGTTTTTTAAAAAGTAGAGAAGATTTTGAGTTTTGTGAGTGGAGTTTTGCTAAAAAAGATACAAAAACTCAATATGAACAACTGTTAATACTCCTAAACAAACTAGATAAAAGTGCCTATATAAGGGAGTATGAGTATTTGGGATTTTATACAGCACATATTGTGGTACCAACTATGAGCGAGATATATACTCTTGATGATTTGGTGTTAAACAATAAAAACAGAGGTAAGTTTTTAAGAGATATGGTGCTTAATTTTGCCTCTTATGAGCCTCACGATCTACTCTATGAGCTAGATTTGCTTGATGATAATCTTGATATAGCAAAGTATATCGGGGTGGTTTTTAGTAGCGATATAAGAGCATATCACCTAAAAGCTCAAGCAAACTTAGCTCTTAAAAACTACGATGAGGTTTTATACCTACTAAGCTCTAGTAAAACTATGCTTGATTGTGCGGTTTGTGAGCTTATAAGAGCAAAACAGATGGGAGTTAATATTAAAGAGTATGAGTTTGCTTTAGAGCTAGTTTTTACAACAGATATCATCTCAAAAGCTACCAAAGTACTAGAGGCAAATGAGCTACTTTTTGACACAACTTTTCATAAAGATTATATAAATATACTAGCACTCTATGAGAGTTTGGAGCTTGGCAAACATGCTATATAGTGAGTGGGTAGAGGAGTTTGCTAAAAAACATAAAGCTATAGTAGATAAGCTTTTAGCAAAAGGGTATAGCGATGATGAGATTATAGAGTATTTTGATTATGAAAATATGGCACAAAAAGAGAGTGATTTTTGTCCACTATATAAAGAGGGTAAAAAGTGTCACGACATAAAAGAGCTTAATTGCTACCTTTGTGGATGTCCAAATTTTCGCTACAACGACGATGGCATAGGGAGTTATGGAGCCTACAAGATACTTAGTAAGTGCGATATAAACAACGGCACAACTAAGGGAATCGCTGGAGCGATTCATCAAGATTGTTCAAAATGTACTGTCCCACACCATAGAGCTTATGTTAAAAAACATTTTGATTATGATTGGAAAAAGATTATGAAAGGGTGTAAAAGTGATCAATATAACACATAATGTGTGTTATAATTGTATACAAAGGAGTTTATTATGGTTGTTTCTACACAAAAAGTTAGGACAAATGTCTATCTTGACTCTGCTATGAAGAAAAAAGCTCAAGAGATTTTTAAAGCTTATGGCATGGGGCTTAGTGATGCTTTTAATATTTTTTTATCTCAAACTATTATGGAGCGAGGTATCCCTTTTGAGCTGAAAATCCCAAATAGCGAGACATTAAAAGCTATAAATGATGCTAGTAGTGGTAAAAATATGGTTGAAACATCATTTGAAGAGTTAAAAAAAGAGATGGATAGTATAGTAGATGCTAAAGCTAAAAAGGCATAAGAGTTTTTTAAAAGATTTTGCAAAAATATCTATGAGTGAGCAGCACTATGCAAGATATCTACTCTACCTTGTTGCACTGCTTAAGCAAGAGGAGTTGCCAGTTGAGGCGCAAGATCATAAACTTCAAGGTGAATATATTGGCTTTAGAGAGCTTCACATAAGTGGGGATTTACTCTTGATATATAGGGTTATAGATGGGGTTTTAGAGCTTATTAGGATAGGTTCTCACTCACAGCTTTTTAGATAAAAAAGGAGAAAAAAATGGTAACAATATGGCACAACCAAAGGTGTTCAAAATCAAGAGAGGCGATGAGCATCGCTACCGATTTAGGTATAGATAGTAAAGTTGTAAAGTATCTTGAGGCAGATATAACAAAAGATGATATAAAAGAGCTTTTAAAAAAGTTAGGTATAAGCCCAAGAGAGCTTATGCGAACTAAAGAAGATATATACAAAGAGCTAAATCTAGCAGATGAGATGGATGAGCAAAAACTTATAGATGCGATGGTAGCATATCCACGACTTATAGAGAGACCCATTATTATAAAAAATGACAAAGCTATTATAGGGAGACCAATTGACAAGGTTTTGCCATTTTTAAATTCGTAATATGCTAAAATATTAAAAAATATCAGGAGTATTTAGAGTATGAGTATATTAAAAGAGTTTAAGACATTTCTAATAAGTGGAAATGTTGTCGATATGGCGGTTGGTTTTATGTTTGGTGCAGCCTTTTCTACAGTGGTAACTTCACTTGTAAATAACATAGTGATGCCACCTATTGGGATGCTTTTGGGAAGAGTCGATTTTTCAAACCTTTTTATAGCACTAGATGGTAATAGCTATGAGTCACTAGCGGCACTAGAAGCAGCAGGTGCCCCAGCTATAAAAGCGGGACTTTTTATAAATGACACCATATCTTTTTTGATTTTGGGTACTATAATGTTTATGGTTGTAAAGAGCTATAATAAACTAAGAGCAGAGGAGCCAGAAGTAGTGGCAGAACCAACAGAGAAGGTTTGCGGTGAGTGTGCTATGAGCATACCAGTTGCTGCTAAAAAGTGTCCATACTGTTCAAACACAAATATATAACTAAAACTACTAAAAAGGGGAGTAGATGTTTTTAACAACTCTTAGATATAGACTTATATTTTTATCTATACTCCCTATAGTTGTAGCAGCATCACTTTTAGTGATTATCATAAATCACGAAAAAACACATATAGATGAGCTTAAATCCTCTATGGGCTATATAAATGAGGTTAGAGTTATCTCAGAAGTGCTTCACGATATGCAGAGTGAGCGGGGCTATAGTATCGGTTGCTCATCAAAAGATTGTTCCGATAAAGATGAGAAGATTTTAGATGATTTACGAAAAGCATTAGATGGCTCACTAGATAAATTTAACCGTTATGATTTTAAGATTTTTGACAAATCTTTAGTTCAAGATAACTTAGATAGACTACTTCTAAACAGACAAAGCATCTCATCTCGCACTTTTTCACACAAAGATATCAAAGAGTACTACACCGATACGATAGATAGGCTTATAGACTCGATCAAGTACATAAGCAAAAACACTCAAGATAAACAAGTAAGAAACTATATAGTAAGCTATAGCTACTTAGCAAATGCAAAAGAGTCGCTAGGGCTTATGAGAGCTAGAGTAAATCGTGCTTTGATTTTAGATGAGTTTTATGAAGATGAGCTTTATGAGACCCTTAGAAAGTACAAATTTTTTGCCAAATCGATAGATAGTTTTTTGGTTATATCCTCTAGTGAAATATCTGATTTTTACCATAAACAAACACTAAAAGAGTCCTATAAAGAGACATTTTCCACTCTAGAGCAGATTTTAAAAAGTAAAAACATAAAAGTAGCAGATATCGACTCTAATTATTGGTTTGCTATAGCTACAAAAACTATAAATCTTCTAAAAGCTACAGAAGATAAGATATTTGATGATGCGATAAATAGTGCTAAAGATGAGCTAGGTGGTATGTATAAAAAGATAGCTATGATAGTTTTTGCTTCATTTATAGCTATTTTGGCTATGTTTTTAACTCTTATGAGTCTAAATAAAAGACTTTTTTCAAATGTAAAAAAAGTGGAGCAAAATCGTCAAACTTCACAATCACTTCTAGAGCAGTATAGTGCTAGTATAGATGCAAGTTCTATCGTCTCAAAAACCGATAAAAATGGAATCATAACATTTGTAAACGATGAGTTTTGCAAGATAACGGGATTTTCTAAAGATGAGCTAGTAGGCTCAAACCACAACCTTATAAGGCATCCAGATACCCCATTAGAGGTCTATCAAGATATGTGGCACACCATAAAAGATCTTAAAAAACCGTGGTCAAATATAGTCAAAAATAAAAACAAAGATGGTAGTGAATTTTGGGCAAAATCTTTTATATACCCGATCCTAGATGAGCAAGGTGAGGTTGTTGAGTATATCGCTACAAGGGTAGATATAACAGAGTTAGTGCAACAAAAAAGTGCATACGAAAGAGTAGCGGTGGTAGATAGTCTAACTGAGTTAGGTAGCAGGTATAAACTCAAAAAAGACATAGAGGCCTCTAAAAAACCACTAGCTCTTGCTATAGTAAATATAGATAGCTTTAGAGAGGTAAATGACTTTTATGGACACGATTTTGGCGATAAAATACTCCTCAAACTAGCAGATATACTAAAGTGGTATAAGCAAAAATATAAAGATATAGAGCTTTATAGAGTCCAAGCAGACGAGTTTGCCCTGCTATCTTCTTACAGAGGTGATTTTGAGTGTATAGTAGAGGATATAACAAGCTATATAAGGGGATTTAAGTTTGAGGTAGAGGATGAGCAGATTGTTATATCTTGTAGTTGCGGGATATCGTATGAGCCAAATGAACACCTGCTCTCAAGTGCAAATATGGCACTAAAACTTGCCAAAAAATCAGATGCCACAAGGGTTATATATGATGAGGATAACTCACTAGAAAAAGAGTATGAGAACAATATAAAATATACCAAAAAGCTAACTTCGGCGATAGAAAACGATAGGCTAGTCGCTTACTATCAGAGTATTGTAGATAACAAAACAGGCAATATACACAAGTACGAATCACTCATAAGGATGATAGATGAAGATGGTGAAGTTGTCTCACCATTTTTCTTTTTAGAGATAGCTAAGCGAAGTAGAAAATACTTTGATATCACAAAAAAAGTGCTTGAGCAATCTTTTGAACTATTTAAGGATAGTGAGTATGAGTTCTCTATAAACCTATCTATAAAAGATATCGCAGACCCGCAGATAAGCGACTTTATCGTTGATTCGCTAAAAGATTATAGCGGTGCTAATCGTGTTGTGTTTGAGCTAGTTAGTCAGAATCTGTTAAAAACTTTGACCTTGTAAATAGGTTTATCCATGAGGTAAAAAGTTATGGAGCAAAGATAGCGATAGATGATTTTGGTACAGGTTATAGTAACTTTGAGTATCTAGCAAAACTAAAAGCAGACTACCTAAAGATAGATGGCTCACTTATAAAACATCTAGCAAAAGACCAAAACACAAAGCAAGTGGTACTAGCTATAGTTAAGTTTGCCAAAGCTTTAGATGTTAAGTGTATAGCTGAGTTTGTCGAAGATGAAGCTATATATGAGGCTGTAAAAGAGTTAGGCATTGAGTACTCTCAAGGGTACTATTTTAGTAAGCCGCAACCAACTATCTAGATACTCTTTTTCTATAAAATCTCTTAAAGCATCTATCGCAGATAGAGTGGGGCGAGTTTGCCTTTAGGCTC
>JBAYYR010000008.1:0-22080 GCA_041672945.1 Sulfurimonas sp.
GTCATAGATTTTTGTTAGGAGGCAAGATAGACACATTTGACACGGCAACAAAAACCCTAACAGAGAGAAAGAAAAAGATAGTCACAATCTATGATGGCTATGTTTTTCAATTATATGCACAGTATCACTGCTTGGTGGATATGGGATATGAGGTAGAAAAAATGAGGCTTTATAGTATAGATGACAACAAAATCTACCCTATAGAGCTACCAAAAGATGATAAACGAACCCAACAAAAATTTGAGGAGCTTTTGGAAGATATGAGAAGTTTTGATTTGACAAAGTCGTTTACGATAAACCCCAACAAATGCAATCGCTGTATTTATAGATATATGTGTGATGTATCGCCATGATGAGCCTTCCAGACTTCAAGCAAAAACAGATAATTTTTGCCCTTTTAAATATGGGTGAAAAGCTTAGTTTCAAAAATGACAATATTGTTATCACAGATAGTGAAGGCAAAATCAAGCACCAATCAACCTGCTACAAGCTATTTGCACTTTTTATAGTTGGACACACCTCTATAACCTCTGGGCTCTTGCAAAGATCCAAAAAATTTGGATTTAGCATAACTATGTTTTCTTATGGTCTAGTACCATATGGGACATGGCAATACAAAACAGAAGGAAACTTTTTGCTTAGGCAAAAGCAATATGCCTACGACAAAACAGATATAGCAAAACATCTAGTAGCCAACAAAATATCTAGGAGTTTATACTATCTAGAAAAAAGGAGAGATAAATCAGATGAACTAAAAAAAGCGATAAAACATCTATATCACTATAAAAGTCTACCTAAAGAAGATTTAGATTTTAAAGAGATTTTAGGAGTAGAAGGAGTCTCCTCTAGGTTATACTTTACCCATATGTTTGATAATATATCATGGAATGGAAGAAGTCCTAGAACCAAAAAAGACATAACAAACCTACTTTTAGACATAGGCTATATGCAGCTTTTTCATATCATAGATGCTATGCTAAACCTTTATGGATTCGATACTTACAAAGGTGTCTATCACAAAGAGTTTTATCGGCGCAAATCACTAGTTGCCGACATCATAGAACCGTTTAGATCTATTGTGGACTACGCCATAAGAAAAGCATACAACCTAGGTCAGATCAAGGAGAATGATTTTGACTTTATCAATGGGCAATATAGGATTTTTGGAGACAAAGCAAAGCCTTACATTTTTTTGCTATTAACGGCTATACTAGAATACAAAGATGAGATCTTTATATATATACAGCAGTACTATCGAGCCTTCATGAGAGATAAACCCTCTAG
The DNA here is from genome assembly GCA_041672945.1 of Sulfurimonas sp. Classification (GTDB taxonomy): domain Bacteria; phylum Campylobacterota; class Campylobacteria; order Campylobacterales; family Sulfurimonadaceae; genus JBAYBZ01. The sequence goes on from JBAYYR010000008.1 coordinate 1,285, forward strand.
GGAGTATCCTATCTTTATAGGCAGGCAGATATGATTCTAGTTGCATATGATATAGCAGACGATAGGCTAAGGACTAAGTTTGCAAAGTACCTATCTAAACATGGATATAGGCTTCAATACTCAATTTTTCAAATAAAAAATAGCGATAGAGTCTTATCGCTTGTGCAAAGTGAGATTAAAAATAACTTTGAAACAAAATTTTCACAAACAGATAGTATAATTATTTTTAATCTTAGTCAAACTTGCAAAATAACAAAATATGGTTATGTAAAAAATGATGATGAGACTTTAATTATGATCTGATCATAAAATTGCAAACCTATGGTCTTTATGGAAATATTGTTAATTTTTAAATGTATTTTGATGAGAAAGTAACCTTATTTTAGTATAATATGTTTCATAATTACTCATTTTTATAAAATGATTGTAATTTATCTCTCTAAAGGTACCTAATAATTTCTACTATTGTAGATAAAACGAAAAGACTTTCACAATATCATCTCTAAAGGTACCTAATAATTTCTACTATTGTAGATATATTTGTAAGATAGACTCAATATTTTGGCTCTAAAGGTACCTAATAATTTCTACTATTGTAGATAAACCAAAAAAGGCATTGGTTGATATGTCTCTAAAGGTACCTAATAATTTCTACTATTGTAGATAAACCTAAATCAACTTTTGAGGATTGGTGCTCTAAAGGTACCTAATAATTTCTACTATTGTAGATCTACTCTATTATCTACAATTATATCACTCTAAAGGTACCTAATAATTTCTACTATTGTAGATAAGGGGGCTTTATGATAACTGCTTGTGTCTCTAAAGGTACCTAATAATTTCTACTATTGTAGATAAAACAAGCTACAAGGTTTGGAAAAGAACTCTAAAGGTACCTAATAATTTCTACTATTGTAGATAAAGTTTTCCATTCTTTTATTTTCGTTCTCTAAAGGTACCTAATAATTTCTACTATTGTAGATATAGTGTAGCCGAACAGAACGGCGGAACTCTAAAGGTACCTAATAATTTCTACTATTGTAGATAAGAGCCATTAAGACATCTTGAACATCCTCTAAAGGTACCTAATAATTTCTACTATTGTAGATCAAACCACTTTTCACATCTCCCAATCTTCTCTCTAAAGGTACCTAATAATTTCTACTATTGTAGATTAAACTTATTGCCTGCATCTGTATTTACTCTAAAGGTACCTAATAATTTCTACTATTGTAGATAAGGCGGTCAAGTCTTAGGCGGAATTTTTCTCTCTAAAGGTACCTAATAATTTCTACTATTGTAGATCTTTTGTGCTTCAAGCTGTTTTTTATCCTCTAAAGGTACCTAATAATTTCTACTATTGTAGATTTAACTGTCCCGGATAACCAGTCTCTCCCTCTAAAGGTACCTAATAATTTCTACTATTGTAGATGATATTAGAGAAAAGCATATAACAATAGCTCTAAAGGTACCTAATAATTTCTACTATTGTAGATATGATAGTATTGTAACTTTAAGTGATGCTCTAAAGGTACCTAATAATTTCTACTATTGTAGATTGAAATGACTGTTGCATAACTTGATTTAACTCTAAAGGTACCTAATAATTTCTACTATTGTAGATCTAAGTCTGATTTTGTAGCTTCATTTTTCTCTAAAGGTACCTAATAATTTCTACTATTGTAGATTCAAATATAACATCTGTTGATTCAAACACTCTAAAGGTACCTAATAATTTCTACTATTGTAGATAAACAAAGAAGTTGGCAGAAAGATTAACCTCTAAAGGTACCTAATAATTTCTACTATTGTAGATGTCGGTAGAGAGATGTGATGTCGCTTCTCTCTAAAGGTACCTAATAATTTCTACTATTGTAGATCCGTATGCGCACGCGCCATATATGTAGCTCTAAAGGTACCTAATAATTTCTACTATTGTAGATAACATAAGAATATGATTGTCCGTTGAATCTCTAAAGGTACCTAATAATTTCTACTATTGTAGATATAGAAAGTGGTCTTTTATTTTGTGCCTGCTCTAAAGGTACCTAATAATTTCTACTATTGTAGATGAATGGTGTACTCAAGCAGAAAATATACCTCTAAAGGTACCTAATAATTTCTACTATTGTAGATGATTCACCAAAAATTGCCATATCAACATCTCTAAAGGTACCTAATAATTTCTACTATTGTAGATCGGTTATGGCTATGTCCTACAATATCCTCTAAAGGTACCTAATAATTTCTACTATTGTAGATGTGTAACAGATGAGCAAGTTGAGATATCTCTAAAGGTACCTAATAATTTCTACTATTGTAGATGTTAAGTTTTGAAAACTAACTTTTTTTCTCTAAAGGTACCTAATAATTTCTACTATTGTAGATAAACAATACACTTAGTTGAGAAGTTGCAGCTCTAAAGGTACCTAATAATTTCTACTATTGTAGATAGAATATTATCAACTTTAGGGATTTGCTCTAAAGGTACCTAATAATTTCTACTATTGTAGATCTACAAGCTGTTAAAGTCAATATCACGCTCTAAAGGTACCTAATAATTTCTACTATTGTAGATTGTTTGATAATGCCTTAAGTTTATCTTCCTCTAAAGGTACCTAATAATTTCTACTATTGTAGATTTGGTCGTTCGTTAATAGTGCGCGAAAGCTCTAAAGGTACCTAATAATTTCTACTATTGTAGATCGATATGTCTTACAATGAAGAAATAGGCTCTAAAGGTACCTAATAATTTCTACTATTGTAGATGCCGTGTCAATCAAAGCAACTTTTTGAGCTCTAAAGGTACCTAATAATTTCTACTATTGTAGATCTGTTTCAGCTACAGCCTTAGCAATTGCTCTAAAGGTACCTAATAATTTCTACTATTGTAGATAATAGCTTCTATCCTTGAAAAGTCTATGCTCTAAAGGTACCTAATAATTTCTACTATTGTAGATGATTCTGAATCTATATAAACATTTACCCTCTAAAGGTACCTAATAATTTCTACTATTGTAGATATGCAACTGTTCTATAAGTAGAATACTTCTCTAAAGGTACCTAATAATTTCTACTATTGTAGATAAATCTAGTTCAGGGTTTTCTCTAAGCTCTAAAGGTACCTAATAATTTCTACTATTGTAGATTTTTAATCTATTAATCTTTTAATATATCCTCTAAAGGTACCTAATAATTTCTACTACTGTAGATAGCGCAACTCCATCAGGAATCAAAGTATCTCTAAAGGTACCTAATAATTTCTACTATTGTAGATGAGCATAAAAACGATGTTTTTGTAGACAAGCTTGAACCGACACATACGATGTATTGAAATTATCATGGTTTTTATAGAACTACACTCAGAGCTGTCTGGATAGATGAAGGGATACGAGTATAATAAAGATGAGAACTATTTTGAGCTTGTAAGTGATAATATCATCTCACAATCTCAAAATATAAGAGTGCTAAAGAGATGATAGAAGCTACTGTTAAAAACATATCTAAAGAGGGGCAACATATAAATGATCCTACTAAAAAAGTAATTTGGGGGCAAAATGGTTGCATAGCTTTTATAGATAAATATGGAGATATTGAAACTTGTTTTAAACCAAAAAGAGGAGTCTCTTACTATGAAGATACTGCTATAACTAGATATGATAGTTTACAAGAGAAAGGAGTTAAAAAATGGCTAGAAAAATTACTATCGAAATTTTAACAGGTAGCTGGTTTATGGAAGATAGAGGGTTGCTTTTAGAGGATAAAGATGAGGATAATGAAGAGTTTGTTTATGCAAGTTGGGCTTTAAATAAAAATAGAATTGTTTACTTATTTGACCACTTAGTTGTAAAAATTGATGACAAAATCAAAGAAGATAAGAGATTTTTAGAAGTTTGTGAGTTTATATATCTTGTAGATGATAAAGAACAAAAGAGATTTACAGGCACTTTTATAGATGCACTAGAGTTTATAAAAAAAGAGGGTAGCTTTTATGGGTAAAAATATAAAGCACAATCTCAAAAAGTTTCTTTTTCGTATAGGTTCTGGAATATCAAGTGAAGCAAAAAATGATACTCCATCCGATCTGGGTTGTTTTGCTTATTCTAATCTAAAAAGAAGAGGGAATTGATGATATTTTAGAAGTTCTTAGAGAGTTTAAGGCAAAAAAAAGAAGAAGAGAAACTCCCAAGATCTTAAAAACCAAAAGGCTTTTAGATATACTTTTGTATCTCTTAAATTAAGGATTAAAAATGCATACTCTAAGACTAAGTATTCCAGATACTATTTATCCTGAAATTATCTCCTTTTTAAAGAGATATCCAACAATAAATATTGATACAAATAATATCAAAGAGTACGGAATAAAAATAGTTATGGATGAAGAGAAAATCCTAAATGAGGGGAAATACAGGCTAGAAGATATATGCAGAAATATTGACGATCTAGCAGAGTTTTCAAGAATGAAAAAAATAGATAAATATTATTATGTATCAAAAAATGATACTCCATCCGATTTAGGTTGTTTTGCATGGAGCAATTTAGAAGAACAAGATTGGTTTATTGAAAATGTAAAAGAGTGGCTTTGGCTAGATAAAGATGATGGAGTTCACAATATTTCTGCTCGTATCATAGAAAAAAGAGAATTAAATGAAAAAATCTCTTAAAGAGTTTAATGTTTTTGCTGGTATAGATGGTGCTGGTAAAACAACTCTATATTTTAAACAATTAGAAACAGAAAAAAATAAAAATTTTGGATTAAGGGTGAATATTGATGAAATTGTACAAGCAATAGGTGACTGGAAAAATCCAAAAGACCAAACAATAGCTGCAAGAATTGCCTTAAAAATAAGAGTTTCAAAAGGTGGTCACGATATAGCTCCTGAGCTTATTAAGAGAAGATATAAAGAGTCACTAAAAAACTTAAAAGAGATTTTGCCTATTGTAGATAATTTATATCTTTTTGATAATTCAAAAGAGTTTAAAAGTATAAAAACAAAAAAAGATATAGAAAATACAAGTTGGCTTAAAGATATAGATGTATCACAAAAGATAGTTGAAATAAAACCTTTTAAACCAAAAGATAAAACAATATCTAAAAATAAGGGTATTGAGAGATAATATATAAATATCTTTATATATTTAAAAACCTTATAATAGGTAAATTCATTGTACAAGGAGCTAAAAAATGGCAACAGAAATGGAAAAAGATGTATTAATTGAATATGTTGGCGGTGCTATCGCTTTGTTAATTAAAAAAGACAAATCAAATCAAAATATCCAATATTTAAAAGATTTAGAAGATGAGATTTATGCTACTTCACATAAAGATTTAGACTATGAAAAAATAGCTGACGATATAAAAGAGATGAGAAAGCCTTATGAGTATTAATCAAGAGCTTTTTAATGAAGTTTGGGAAAGAACTAAAAAAAGATATTTAACTTCTCAAGAGCAACCAAAAGCTTATGTTTTAGGTGGACAATCTGGAAGTGGTAAATCGTATTTAATCAAAGAAGTTAAAGAAGAACTAAATAACAATGTTATTGTAATTAACGGTGATGATTTTAGAAAATACCACCCAGATTATGAAAAACTACAAAAAGAGCAAGGGAAAGATTCTCCAAAGTTTACAGCACAATTTGCTGGAGAAATGACTGAAGCTATTTTAAAAAAAGCGATATATAAAAAATATAATATAGTCATTGAGGGAACTTTTAGAACAAGTGAAACCCCGCTTAAAACATTAAAACAATTAAAAGATAGTGCTTATGAGACAAATGTATATATAAAAGCAACCTCTAAAGAACAAAGTTGGCAAAATTGCCTTGAAAGATATAATAAAATGCTAGAACTTGATCCAAGAGAAGCAAGATATACAGATAAAACTCATCACGATTTAATTGTTGATAATTTGGCTCAAAATGTAGAGATAGTATCTAAAAGTCCTTATGTTGATAATCTGAAAGTATTTACTACAAAAGGTAAAATTTATGATAGAAATATCGATAAATCAAAAGATTTAAAATCAACTATTCAACAAGAGTTAGATAGAGATATTGCTTTAAAGGAAAAACAAAAAAGAGTACCTTGAAGCTATGAATGATGAGAAAAAACTATCTAAGTTTTTAGAACTTGCATAAACTCAAAGCTATTAGATAAAGATTTTGAATTATTCTATGAAGAAAGTTTAAAAAGCTTGAAAATAAGCAGTCGTTGGTAGGGTCGCCCACCCCCTACATAGTAGGAAAAACCTACACGAGCGAAAATGTTACATCTAGTGTACTTTCAACGACCGCTAAAAAATTATACCATAACACAGTAAGCTTATTTTGGTGTAATCATAAGCTCACCTTTTAAATAGATTTTCAAATCCTATGAGGCTTTTTTATCTAAATCACTAAGAGCCATTTTGGCTAGAACTAGCATATGAGATATATGGCTTAATTATAAAAAATATAGAGGTAAAATTATTAAAAAAAGGGAAAAAAGTCGGAGTTGTAGTTTATTGTGATGATAGTTAAAACTAAGGCATAAGCCTTAGTTTATAGACCCATATCATACTCTTGGTATGCTCTAGATACATTCAGTCCATGAAGTGCTTCATAGAGTGGTTTGTCTTTAAACTCAACCATAGGAACAGCTTCAACAATACCTGTCTCATCTATACCCTCATCCATAGCAGCTTCGATTCTATCTCTCATCATAGTAAAGTACTCTACATACTCATCTGTAGCAGTTTTGTCGATGATAAATCCATGTCCAGGGATAAGAACTTCCCAATCTTTTGCATTTATAGTCTCAAGAGCAGCGATAGAACCCTCAACTGAGCCATCTCTGTTTGATGTAACTCTACCATTCATAACGATATCACCCGCCAAGATAAGCTTGTTGCTAGGCATCCACAGGAAAAAATCCTCTTTTGAGTGTGCATTTCCAACTGGAACATATTGCAAATCGATACCTGCTAGATTTAAGTCTGTAATCTCTTTATAGAATTTATCAACATGGATAACTTTAGTATCACCTAGAGCATCTTCACTTAAGATATCAAACATTCTATGGTCTGTACTACCTATTTCAAAATCAAGATTTATAGCTTCTGGCCCTATAATCTCAGCTCCATGAACATCTTTATAATAGCTATTGCCAAACCAATGATCATCGTGTTCATGGCTTATGATAACATACTTAACTGGAAGCTCACCCGCCTCTTTTGCCATAGCAGCATAAGCTTGTTTAGCATAAACATAAGATGGACCAGTATCCCAAACCACATAACTATCATCGCCTTTTATAAAGCAGTTGTTTGCCATCTCTCCGCCATTTTCTCTTGTTGGCATCTCAAGTGCACCAAAAAAGCACCAAACATTATCTGCTACTTTTTTTGGCTCAACTTTATAAGCAAACTCATCTGCTTCTACAGTTTTTGGAGCCTCAGCTACTGGTGCTGGTGTAGCGACTGGTGCTACTTCTGCTGGTTTTGAAGCCTGAGAGACTGAAGATGAAGCTGTTGTATCATCTGAACAACCGCTCATCAAAAGAACCATCGCAGATACTGAAAGTGCTACTGGACTAAATATTTTTCTTATCATATTTCCACCCTTTATAAAATTTATCCCGTTTAAAGAATAGCTCTAATGTAAAAATCTTAACATCAAAACTATTATTTAAAAAAACCACCCGTAAAAACGAGTGGTGAAAATTATTTTAATTTTACGCTTGCGTTTTTAGTTGCACCTTTAAGGTCAACATACTCAATAACTATCTCATCACCTGATTTAGCTTCGGTATTGAAAACAAAAAACGGGTCTTTACTTAAAAATGGACCTGTTGAAGCTTCAAATACAACTCTATCACCTATTTTAGCAGTTACATGAGTGATATAATTTTTCTCAGCTTTTTTAGTTTCAGCCTCTTCTCTACCCATTTGTGGATGTGATGCTAAAATCTTAACTTCTGCTACATTACCTTTTAATTTAGCTTTTAATTTCATTAACTATCCTTTTTGTATTTTATTTTATTAGAAATCTGTGTTTGTGGGGTCAAATCAACCTCCACAACCACCTATAGAAACTTCAACTTTTTGTACAGCTTTGTAAACTTTGCCGTCTCTACCTTTTGCTACAACAGTAACATCAGCAGTTTTTCTCATTTTGATCTTAGTCATAACATCAGCTTTTGTACCTGCTGGTAGATCAAAAACAACTACAGCACTTCTTGGGTTTGCATCTTGAAAAAGAGCTATTGACTCAAGGTCTAGGTCTGATTTTATACCGATTGGCACTGCACCACCATTTTCTGCTAGTTTTGGAGCTTTCATATCGATACCGCCCTCAACCATAGCAACATCACCAAACATCGCTTTGATAGCATCAGCACTATTTGCCGCTTCCCAAGCCGCTGGTGCAGCTGCTCTAAAATCTGTAGCACTTAGTGCCGATGGAACAACAGACGCAACTGCTAATGTAGCAGCACTTACGCTTAAAAATTTTCTTCTTTGCATATTTTTTCCTTTATTTAACTTAGCAACTTATGGTAGAAGTTACTTCGAAGATTCTACCATAAAATTAACAATATCTTTAACTTGATCGTCGCTCAAGTTCATGTTTCCACCTTTAGGTGGCATACCGCCAAAGCCATCTATAGAGTGCTGATAAACCTTGTCGATGCCTTTTTCCATAACTTTTGCCCATGCTTTTGCATCGCCTAAAGCTGGTGCTCCCATGGTATCTGTTTTATGGCAAACTGCACAAGATTTTTCATACTCTTTTTGCTCAGCTGAAACTGGTCCACTCTCATCTTCTGGTGGAAGATTTCTCTCTGTTGAGTATGCTGGGACAACATCTGTTATCTCATTTGCTATACGAACCACTGTCTCTTTTCCACAGTTTTTCATACATCTAGTACCAACTGCACCAAAGTTTTTAGGGTCTTGATAGAATTTTCTAACATTTTCGACACCTTTTGGTCCATCGATATCTGGATAGAAGCCGTTTCTATTTGGCATAACTATCTTTTTGAAGTTATCTTGATTTAGCTCTTCTATCTCTTCGCCATCTATTGTGATACCTTCGTTATGAAGTAGGTAAGCCGTTACTGCATACATCTCATTTGGAGTGTATGATTTTGGGTTTGCGTATGGCATAGCATCTCTTATATACCATATAAGTGTACTAGCTTGTGGCCAATATGAACCTAGAGTTCTATTTGGTGCATCTTTACCAGGACAATCTCTTTGGTTTTTAAGTGATTTGATAGAACCACCAGTTAGTGTAGGATAGCCAACACCACCAGCTCCAAAGTCACCATGACAAACTGCACAGTCTCTATCGTAAAGCTCTTCACCCTCATCTACAGTACCGCTACCTACTGGTAAACCTGTACCATCTGGCATTATATCTGTATCCCATGCTTTTATCTCATTTGCTGTTGGTGTTCTACCAAAGTTTACACCTTTGGTTGATTGCTCATTTACATGATAAGCTGTATATTTACCATCTTTTACTTTGTAGGTAACACCGCCATCTAGTGCATCTTTTTTTGCATTGTAGATACCTTTTGGAAGTGGAGCAACACTCGCAGCAAAAGCAGTTGAAGCTACTAAAGCACTTGCGGCTATAGCTATTAGTTTATTGTTTAATTTTATCATAACTCGCTCCTCCTTACTCTGGACAGTTGTCTGTTCTAACTTGAACATTATGAACTGTACCATCAGCTTTAACTTCCCAAGTACAAATAGAGTTTCTATGGTAAACTCCCTCTAGACCCATTACACCTTTCTCTTGAGTAATACTAGGTTGAACATAACCAGCATCATCTATAGCACGAGATTGTAGTAGTAGTGGTTTTCCTTCATACTTGTACATATAGGAGAATCTTGTCCACGATTTTGGCAACACTAAACCTTTTAGCTTAGCTTCAACATAGTTATCACCGCCATCAAAAGAGATATCTACACCTGTGATAGTACCATGACCACTCCAAGCGATACCCTCTATCTCAACTATATCACCTTTTTTAAGGTCTGTCCACGGTTTTTCAGGACAAGGCTTAGTGATGATAGAGTTTACCTCTAGTGGGTAGTAGTGTTGGATAGCTCTACCATCTGGCATAAGAGCAGTATATTTTGAAGTCTCCTCTTTTGCATACCATGGCTCAGCACCAAACTCTAGTCTTTTTAGCCACTTAACACATAAGTTAGCTTCCCAGCCTGGAGCGATAAGTCTTACAGGATAACCTTGTTCTGGTCTTATAGCCTCACCATTTTGTGCCCAAGCGATCATACAGTCATCTAAAACTTTCTCAACTGGTAAAGTTCTGCTCATTTCAGAACCATCTGAACCCTCAGCTAACATCCATTTAGCAGTTGGTTTTAGACCAATTTCATTAAGAATAGTTTTTAGGCTAACTCCTGTCCACTCAGCATTACTCATCATACCTTTTACAAATTGTAGTGAGCTATATTGTGGACCTTTCCACTCAGCAGCACCATTTGCTGGACACTCCAAAAATAATATTCTGCTCTCTGCTGGATATCTTTTTAGCTCGTCTAGAGTTAAAACGATAGGTCTCTCTACTAGTCCGTGTATCATAAGTCTAAATTTGTTTGGATCTACATGTGCAACACCGTTGTGTGTTCTTGTAAAGTGTAGTCCGTTTGGTGTAATAATACCCTCTGACTCATGAAGCGGTGTCATAGAAACAGCAGCATGCATATCACCACCAGATGATAGTAAGCTTGATGTTCTTCTTACAACATTGTGCTCATATTTTGATGGGATACCGTACGGGTATTTGTTTAGCTCATCACCTAAACTAGTTCCCCACTCAACATGGTTGATTATATTTTCATCGTCTGCACTTAGTTTTGAACCACCTAAAACAGTAGTAGCGGCTATCGCGCTAACAGAATAAGCAGCAGTCTTTCTGAAGAAATCTCTTCTACTTGAGTACTCTACATTTTTTGTAGTTTTTTCTAAATCTTTTTCAGAAATCTTACTCATTAAATCTCTACCTCCCTCTTTTAATCTTGTAAGTTTCGCACTAAAATGTAGTCCAAAACGCAAGGTGTACATTATATATGAATTAAAATTAAATTGTCAAGCTTGTTTGTTAAAAATGTAATAATTTTCTCACATTTTTATTTTTTGTTACACTTTTGTGAAATAAATTTATGGTAATATTTTAAATATTTAAAAAATGAGTCTAATTTATGATAAAAAGTTGCGGTAAAGTTTTAAAACTATTTGTATCTAAAAGTGGTGAGAAAAACAGAGTAAATCTAAAAAGTATAGATCTAGATGAGGGCGGAGTTATCGGCGATAAGTTTTATGCCAAAGATAACCTTCGTTCGGTTTTACTAAGCTCAAAAGATAGCTATAGCCTTGCTAAAGATGAGGGGATTGATATGGAGTTTGGGCTTTTGGGTGAAAATATCCTTATGGACTTTAACCCCTACAACCTAAAATCAGGCACAAAACTACTAATAGGGAGTGCTACTCTATCTATAAGTCAAAACTGCACCATATGCAACCACCTCTCAGCGGTAGATAAAAGGCTTCCAAAGCTCCTAAAAAACGATAGAGGGATATTTGCTAAAGTGGTAAAATCTGGAACTATAAATGAGGGTGATAATATACAAATACTACCTCAAACTCAAGATAATTTAGTGGATAATTAGCGATAAGCTTTTTCATCTCTTTATAGCTCAATGGCTCTTTTGTACTATTTACTCCACTTTTTTTTATGTATCTTAATGCTTTAAGTGTTGAGTCAAACTCAAGTTTGTAGTTTTTGATTTGCACTTTGGTATTTAGATGTTTTTGAACTATCTTCTCTAGCTCATCTGCACTTTTTAGTAGCGGTTTTACACCTGCACATTTATGCAAAGACTCAAAGGTTCCGCTTGTAAATATCGCTAAGGCCAAAGGTTTTTGAAGATTTTTTAAAGAGCCGATAACCTCATCTATATCATCTGCCCACTGAAGAGCTGAAGCTGAAAATACAAAATCAAAGCTGTTTTTATCTAAAGTATCAAAAAAATCACTGCTATTAAAATCTGCTTGAATCTTTTGGATGCTAGGTGAGTTAGGGTGAAGCTCTAACATCTTAGAAGAGAAATCGACCGCTAAAAAACTCTCATAATCCCACGAAATAGCACTGCAAACTCCGCCTCTACCACACCCTATATCTAAAATCTTTTTGGGTTTAAACTTAAGCATATCAAACAAATCTTTAACAACTTGTTTTTGTATAATGCTGTAGTTATCATACTCATTTGCAAATCTACTAAACTCCCGCTTTATACTCATCTACGATTTACCACAAGTGAAAATATAAATATAAAAAGCACACATAAAACTATAGTAGCACCCGATGGTAGTGAAAAGTGATAAGATATTATGATGCCGCCTATAACACTTAGAAGTGCAAAAACTACCGATAGGGCTATGGTTTTGTAAAAATTTAGTCTATATCTAAGTGCCGCGATAGATGGGATAACCATCAAAGCACCAATGAGTAAAGTCCCTATGATGGTTATAGATAGGGCTATAATGATAGCGACAACACTAACAAGCAAAAAGTTTAAAAACCTAACTCTAACACCGCTAACTTTTGCAACCTCTTCATCAAATGCTATAAAAAATAACTCTTTGGAAAAGTAGAGTATAAGCCCTAAAGAGATGGAACCAAATAGCAAAATAACGACCAAATCTTCACTACTTACAGATAGTATAGAGCCAAAAAGGTAAGAAAAAAGTGAGTTATTAAATGCACCACCAAGTGAAACAATAATAATAGCAATAGCGAGTGAGCCAGATAGCAGTATAGATAAAACCGCATCGCTATATAGTGTAAAGTAGCTTCTTAAAAACTCTATAAGCCATGCACTAAAAAGTGCCGCCACTACCGCCATCCACAAAGGGTTATACTCTGCTACAAGTGCGACTGCAACTCCTACAAGTGCTGAGTGTGCAAGTGTTTCATTTATCATGGAGTAACGTTTTAGAACTACAAAACTACCACTTATAGATGCTAGTATAGCTATGATAATACCTGCTAAAAAAGCTCTTTGCATAAAATCGTACTCTAACATCTCTAACATACTAGTGTCCATGTTTGTGTCTATGAAGCAGATGAGCCTCTATACCATATAGCTGACTCATATCATCACAACTTAGTAGCTCTTTTGGATTGTTGCAGATTGTAGCTCTTTGGTTTATTGTAAAAACTCTAGTTACATCATCAGCTATCACCCCAACATCGTGAGTGATAAAAACTATAGTTATCCCATCTTTTTGGTTTAGCTCACGAAGCAGAGCATAAAATCTCTGTTGCGACTCCCTATCTACACCTGTATTTGGCTCATCTAGTATCAAAATCTCTGGCTTAGAAGCTAAAGCCCTTGCTATCATCGCCCTTTGTCTTTGCCCACCTGAGAGTTTACCTATCATCTTATCTCTTAGATGAGTTATATCCATCTTGCTCATAGCCTCTTCTATGGCATCTTTATCTTTTTTACCTAAACACCCAAGACTAACTATCTCCTCAACACTTGCAGGGAAGCTAGTATCTATTAGCGATGCTCTTTGGGGAACAAACCCTATCTTGTTCCACTCTTTAAAGGTTGAGAGTTTTTTGCCATATAGCCTAATCTCACCACTTGTTGGCTTCTCTAGCGATAAAAGCACCCTTATAAGTGTAGTTTTACCGCCGCCATTTGGTCCTATGATGGCAACATAGTCACCTTTAAAGATTTGAAAAGTGATATTTTTTAAGATAGCTTGATGCGAGATAGCTAAGCTAAGGTTTTTAACATCGAAAATCGGGGTGATAAATCTCATCTACACTCAAGGGCTTTTGATATTTTTACTAAGTTTGTTTTCATGATATCTATATAGCCTAGCCCTACCTCATCGGCTGTTATATTGCCTATGGGTTGAAGCAAATCAACATCTACTCCCGCTTCAGCTGCTATGCTTTGTATAGCTTTTTTACTAGCAAAATTCTCACCAAATATCACTTTTACACCATTTGATTTTATAAACTTTACAAGCTCTATCATCTTTTTAGCATTTGGCTCATCTTCTGGTGAAAGTCCGCTTAGAGATGCACTTTTAAAGCCGTATCTATGAGCCAAATAAGAAAAAGCATTGTGGTTTAGTATGATGGTATCTAGTTTACAACTACTAAGAGTTTGTTTATACTCCTCATCAAGCTCTTTTAGTTTTTCTATATATATGGTTGCATTTTTACTAAATAGCTCTCTATTTTTAGGAAAAAGCTCTATTAGTTCATCTTTTATCTTGTTTGTCGCTAGTATCATATTTGATATATCTAGCCAATAGTGTGGGTCAAAATGTGAATGGTGGTGATGATCATCATCTACCTCTCTTAGCTTTACAAACTCTGAGATATCTACACTTTTAGAACTAAACTTAAACCTTTTTATCCACGGCTCAAGCCCTGCTCCACTATAAAAAACTATGCTACTTTTTGATAGCTTTACCATATCTTTTGGAGTTGGCTCAAATGTATGCGCACTTGTCCCATCTGGAAGTATCTTAAAAAGTTCTACACTATCACCTGTGATATTTTTAGCTATATCATAAAGTGCAAAAGTACTCAGTGCCACTGTAGGCTTAGCAAAAGCGAAACTAAAAGTGATTAGAAGTATAAAAAATGCTCTTATAAGGTTCATATGATCTCTTTAATATTTTTTGAAATTATATCTTAATTTTTTATGGTATAATTGCCAACTTTTAAAAGGATATAAAATTATGGGTTTTTTACTAATAGTTCAAATCATCTTAGTAGTTATGTTGGTCGTAGCTGTGCTTTTACAAAAAAGCTCAAGCATAGGACTAGGTGCATATAGTGGTTCAAATGAGTCTGTATTTGGGGCAAAAGGACCAAATAGTTTTTTAGCTAAAACTACATTTCTTATAGGTTTTTTGTTTGTTGCAAACACTATAGCACTAAGTTATACATACTCGCTAGATGCTTCAAAATCGGTTCTTGATAACATAGGCGATGACTCATCTAAAGTTATAGCTCCCGCATCACAAGAACAAACCCCTTCAAACTAAGCACTTTTTAGTGCTTAGCCCAAACTCTACCACCTAAAATCACACCTTTAAAGAACTATATTAGTAGCTAAGTGATAAAATACTCTACTTAATTTTTACTTGCAAGGATTTTTTATATGTTAGATGAGATTTATAAAGAGTGTGAAGAGAATATGCAAAGTGCGATTGAGCATATGCATAGACAGTTTAAAACCCTTAGAACAGGCAAGGTAAACACCTCTGCACTAGATAATATAAGAGTCGATTACTACGGTACCCCTACTCCGCTTGATCAAGTTGGATCGGTTTTAGCAACAGATGCCACTACTATAACCATAAACCCATGGGAGAAAAACCTACTAGGTCCCATAGAGAGTGCTATCCAAAAGGCAAATATCGGGGTAAACCCAAACAATGATGGTGAAAATATAAAACTATTTTTCCCACCAATGACGGTTGAACAAAGACAAGAGTCGGTTAAACAGATGAAGGGTATGGGTGAAAATGCAAAAGTAGCTATAAGAAACGATAGAAAAAATAGCAACGACAGAGTAAAAAAACTCGAAAAAGATAAAGAGATAACAGCAGATGAGTCAAAATCTGCACAAGATAATATCCAAAAGATAACAGATAAGTTTATAGCAACCATAGACTCTACACTAAAAACCAAAGAGGCTGAGATACTCAAAGTATAAAGGTAAAAGATGGATATCAAAAAAGTATATATGGACGCAAATGCTCTGCTTGAGGGGCATTTTAAACTAAGTAGCGGTAATCACTCTAGCTTTTATCTACAATCGGCAAAGGTTTTAGAAAACCCTGCAACGGCAAAAATACTAGCAAATGCACTCGCTTTTGAGATAAAAAAGAGTGCCATAGAGATAGATACTATCTGCGCCCCTGCCATAGGTGGGATCATAGCTGGTTTTGCTCTTGCTAGTGCACTTGATGTTAGATCGATTTTTGCTGAAAGGGTAGATGGGACTATGACTCTTCGCCGCGGTTTTGATATAAAAAAAGGTGAGAGGGTTTTGATATGTGAAGATATCATAACAACAGGTGGCTCTGCTTTAGAAGCTGCTAAGGTTATAGAGGATCTTGGTGGTGAAGTGGTAGGTTTTGCAGCACTTGCAAATAGAGGTTTTTGTAACCGCGAAAACTCAGATATTACCTCAAAGCCAAACTGTAAACTACCTGCAAACAAACCACTTTTTGCACTAGCAGATTTTACTTTTGAGATGTATGAGCCTGATAATTGTCCTATGTGTAAAGCTGGAAGCGAGGCTATAAAACCCGGTTCAAGAGGAAACTAACTTGAAGTTTTTGCTTATCATCTTGCTTTTTATATCTTCGCTAAATGCCGATGAGCTTAAAAAGATGATAGGTCACCTTCTTATAGTTGGTTTTGATGGACTTGAAGTTAATAAAAACTCTCAGATTATAAAAGATATAAACACCTATGAGTTAGGTGGTGTTATACTATTTGATATAGACTACAAAGATCAAAGCAGACAAAAAAATATCTCCTCAAAAGCACAACTAAAAAAACTAACCTCATCTCTAAAACTCCTCTCTAAGCATAATCTTCTTATATCGATAGATCAAGAGGGGGGTCAAGTAGCAAGACTAAAACCAAAATATGGTTTTGATGCTATCGCATCTGCTAAAATGGTCTCTACTATGGATGAGTATATGAGCCATCATGTATATAGTGCATTGGCTTCATCTTTAGCAAGTAGTGATATAAACTGCAACTTTGCACCTGTGCTAGATCTTGAGTTATCTCAAAATATGATAGCTAAAAAACACCGCTCCTTTGGGAGTGATGCACAAAAAGTTGCGATGTATGGTGAGATAGTTATAGATGAGCTAAGGGCCAAAAATATCTTAGCGGTCGCTAAACATTTTCCAGGGCATGGCTCATCTAAAGCTGATTCGCACGATGGTTTTGTAGATATCACTAACACATGGAGTGAGGTTGAGCTTGAACCATACAAAAAACTCATAGCACTAAATAAGCTAGATATGATAATGTCAGCACATGTTTTTAATGCCAAACTAGATAGCACCTACCCCGCAACACTCTCACACAACATAAACACAAAGCTCCTAAGAGATAAGCTAGGCTTTGATGGGGTTTTAGTAAGTGATGATATGCAAATGGGGGCGATAACCAAAAACTACTCCCTAAAAGAGGCACTTACACTTGCACTAAATAGTGGAGTCGATATGCTTATATTTGGCAATCAACTCGCCTTTAACTCAGTAGATGAGATAGTAGAGACCATATACACACAAGTAAAAGATGGCAAAATCCCGCTAGAACGCATAGAAGAGGCAAACAGAAGAATAAATGGCATAAGAAGTGATAAATAGTAGTTTCTCTGCTCTTGATTGGGGTATATTTGCACTATATTTTTTACTTCTTGTAGTTAGCTCATACCTGCTTAGCAGAGGCAAAATAGACTCATCAAGAGACTACTTTGTAGCTACTATGCCAACTTTTGCTGTAGCGGTATCGCTCTTAGCTACTTCTCAATCTGCTGCAACTTTTTTAGGAGCCCCTGAGTACTCTTATAAGGGCGATTTTACTTTTATAGGTTTTTATGTATCGGCTCTTGTTGCTATAGTGTTTGTCGCTTATGTGCTTGTACCAAGATTTTATGCACTAAAAGCGATAACAGTTTATGAGCTTTTGGAAAAACGATACGGCTCATCTGTCAAAAAACAGGCTGGAGTTATGTTTTTGATAGGTCGCATTATAGCTAGTGGAGCAAGGCTATATATAGGAGCTTTGGCGATCTCCATGATACTCTTTAGCGATATAACATTTGCTCATGTTATGCTATCGGCTATATTTTCACTCTTAGGAGCCCTAGCTTATACCTACTTTGGCGGGATAAGATCTATTGTATTTAGTGATGTTTTACAAGCTTTTATATACACCGCTGCTGGAGTTGGAGTCGCCTTGCATCTATATCTATCGCTAGATGGAGTAGATATCTACAGTGTGCTAGAGTCTCAAAATAAACTAAACTTTATAGATACTTCACTTAGCGGTGAGTTTAGCCTTTTAGCCCTTTTTAGTGGATGGCTACTTCTAAATATCGCCGCTTTTGGGTTAGATCAAGATATGATGCAAAGGGTTTTAAGCTGTAAAAACACCAAAGAGGCCACAAAGTCACTATATATCTCTATGTTTTTAACTATAGCTGTTGTGATGCTTTTTTTAGCTATAGGTTCACTTTTATACCTCCACTACCACGAACATACTGTAGTGCAAAAGTTTGAGACTCAGAGTATTACTATATTTATGTACTACATACTAAATGAGATGCCAGATGGGCTAAAAGCTTTTGTAACCATAGGGGCAGTCGCTACGACTCTCTCTAGCACAAACTCAGTTTTAGGGGCGATGGCATCGGTTGTGGTTGAAGATATCTACAAACCATATAGACTTAAAAAATCTGCTACAAGTGAAGAGCATTTTGTAAAAATCTCTAGATATAGCACTCTAGTTTTTGCACTGCTACTTTTTATAATGGTCTGCATAAGCTACTACTATCAACAATACTCAAACCTATCACTTTTAAGTTTTGCTCTTGGTGTTATGGCATTTTCTTATACAGGACTTTTAGGTATATATGCCTCTGCAATATTTACAAAAAGGGGCAATAGCACAACAACCCTACTAGCTCTTGTGGGCGGATTTGTAACAGTTTTAGCCCTTCAGCCATACACTTTTGGTATCAATTTAGCTTTTTCTTACCAAATAGTTATAGGGAGTGTTGTCGCATTTGCTATAGTTCAACTAGGAAAAAGCGATGGGTAGATACTTTTTAGGGATCATGAGTGGGACAAGTCTTGATGGGGTAGATATAGCCTTATGTCACTCAAAAGGTGATAGTTTTGAGCTAGTTTGTGCTAAAACCTACCCTTTTGAGCTAAAAGATGAAGTTTTAAAAGCGATAGAAAATAGGCTAAATATAAAAGAGTTTGGCGAGTTGGATATAAAACTAGGGGAGCTATTTGCCAACAAAACCTTAGAGTTTATAGATGAGTTTGGCATAAAAAATGTTGAAGCGATAGGGCTTCATGGGCAAACTCTTTGGCATGAACCACCACTTTTTTCTATGCAACTAGGCTCACCATGGTCTCTTAGAGTTAAAACAGGTATAAAAGTAGTAGCTGATTTTAGACAAAAAGATGTAGCACTTGGTGGTGAGGGTGCCCCACTAACTCCCGCTTTTCATGAGTTTATGTTTAAGGGTGAAAACACTGCGGTGTTAAATATAGGCGGAATGGCAAATATAACCATACTAGGCAAAATGGGCTACGACACGGGGTGCGGGAATGTGCTTTTAGATATGTGGACAAAAGAGCATAAAAATTTGCCCTACGATAAAGATGGTTTATGGGCTAGAAGTGGCAGAGTAGATGATAAACTTTTAGAGGCTTTGCTAGATGAGGCATACTTTAAAAAACCATCTCCAAAGAGTACGGGTAGAGAGCTTTTTAACAAAACTTGGCTAGGTAAAAAACTAAAGGGATTTAAAGGGCTAAAACCTGAAGATATTCAAGCTACACTGCTAGAACTAAGTGCAAAAACCATAAGCGATGAGGCTAAAAAACATGGTATCAAAAAACTTATAGTTTGTGGTGGCGGGGCAAAAAATCTCTATCTACTAGAGAGGCTCGATATAGATGAGGTGATAACTAGCGATGAGGCTGGAGTTAGTTCTGAGTTTATGGAAGCGATGGCATTTGCTTGGTTAGCTAAAGAGAGAATTGATAGCAGAGCCATAAATATAAAACATATAACAGGTGCAAAACAAAATACAACACTAGGTGCGATATATGATTAGAGAGTTTTTAGCAAAAACAGCTTTTAGGGAGTGGGAGCTAAAAGAGTTAAGTGGTGATGCTAGTTTTAGAAAATACTATAGACTAAGTAGTGGTGATAAGAGTGCAATACTCATGGATAGTTCAAGTGAGCTTGACTCGCTAAAGGCATTTTTAAAAGTTCATAAAAAGCTTGAGTGTGCGGGTGTTTGCGTAAGTAAAATCTATGCTAAAGATGAGAGTTTAGGTTTTTTAGTGCATGAAGATTTTGGCACAACTCACTACCTTGATGTGCTAAATGGTGCAAATTTTATGGCTCTTTATGAAAAAGCTATCGATGTTATAGTGCAGATGCAACAAGCTAGTGCTAGTGATTTGCCGCTTTATGATAAGGCTTTTTTGCACAAAGAGATGGATCTTATGGAGGAGTGGTATATAAAAGGGCTTTTAAAAAAAGAGCTTAGCAGTGAGCAACAAAACACGATAAAAGCTTCACTTGAAGCTATCTCAAAAGTTGTACTAGCACAACCACAAAGTTTTTTTGTACATCGCGATTTTCACTCACGAAATATTATGCTAAAAAGCGATGGCTCACTAGGAGTTATAGATTTTCAAGATGCTATGAATGGGGCGATAACCTACGATTTGGTCTCACTTTTAAAAGATTGCTATATCGCTTTTGATAGAGTGAGAATAGAAAAACTTGTGCTTAGTTTTAGAGATAAGCTTTTGCCTTATGTGGATGATGATACTATGATAAAATGGTTTGATTTTATGGGCCTACAAAGACATATAAAAGTTTTGGGGGTATTTTCTAGACTATACCTTAGAGATAAAAAAGATGGCTACCTAAAAGATATACCACAAACACTAGAGTATGTTTTAGAT
>JBAYYR010000009.1:0-21765 GCA_041672945.1 Sulfurimonas sp.
TGAAAAAACTATCAAACTTCTGTTTGTTCTAGCAAACTTTGCAAAATCACAAATCATCTCTACCTCACAATAATAAAAAACAAGCACTAGAGACTATTGTAGGGAAAAATCCTGCTACAAATAGGTATCTAGGGTCTATTGAACTATTTTCAAAATGCGATTTTAGTATCGCAGCACCTGCTGGGTTTGGGGCATTTGCTATGATGGTTAATCCACCACCCGTTACAGCCCCTGCAACTAAATGGTACTTAAACTCATCGCTTAACCCCTCAACAAGCGAACCTAAGTAGGTTATAGCGGCATTATCGGTAAAAGCACCTAAGGTTATGGCTCCTACAAAAGCTTCGGTGTTGCTCATATTTGAGATGATCCCTTTTAGCCACCACTCTTGTTGTCCACCTAAAACTACAAGCCCACCTAAGAAAAATGCAACCAAAAGTCCCTCACGAAGCATTAAGCGGTCTTGATACTGCCCATAAGCATAAGTTACCCCTAAAAATAGTAAAAATATGCTCATAAAAAATGCAGGGTAGTGTCCAAAATAGACAACCAAAGCCAAAAAGAAAAAGTGTGTAAAAACTATACTAAAAGGTATCCTTTGTTTATCGCTAACACTTGTTCTTATGTTTATGGTGCTAAGCTCTTTATAAAAAATAATTATGATTAGTATTGTATTTATAAGTATAGTAGCGATTGCTTTATAACCAAATGTCACAAGCATAAAGTAGTTACTCCAATCCCATGTTTTAGCAACCATAAGTATAGGTGGAGCGGCAAAGTTACTTAGTGTTCCACCGACTGATATATTTATAAATAGTGCCCCTAGAGTGATATATTTTAGTTTTGTAGATATCCCTTGTGAGAAGAGCTTATCGCTTAGTATAAGAGCAGCTAGTGTCATAGCAGCTGGTTCTGTTATGAGTGAGCCAAAGAGCGGGACTATCACCATAACTACAAAATAAAATCCGATCGCACCTTTGGTTGGAAGCATATTTGATAGTTTTTTAACAAGTGCTGTGGCGGTGTGGAGTATAGGTCTAGTGCCTGAGATTACCATTATGACAAAAACAAACATCGGCTCTACATAGTTTCTACTATTTACATACTCTAGTGTGCTACTCTCACCCTTAAGAGCAAACATAAAGACTATAAGCACCATAGCCCATATACCAAAAACAACCTCTATCTCACCTAGTAGGTGAAAAAGTCCTGAGTGTTGTTCACTTTTATATGCAAGTCTTTCAAAAAATTTTACGGAAAATATATGTACGATGGCTAGTGCAAATATCACAACAGCTATAATCTGTAGTGTTGTTGGCGTCATAAAGCTCCTTAGAGTTTTTAGGGTGTTTAATTGGTTTGCATTTTAATCAAAGTTAGCTAATATTTATTAAATAGTTAAAAAAGTTGTCTTAAAGGGAGAAGATTCCCCTTAAGATTATTCCATATCGTTAGCTTCTATCTCTTCATAAACTTTTTGAAGATGTTTACCAACTACGGTATCATAAGCATCCCAGTGATGGTAGGCTTTTAGTCTCTTATCTAGCTCTTCTTTTATCTCATAGGCTTCCATATCGTTATCATACGCCTCTTGAGCAGTATCTCTTAGTATCTTCATATAGTTTAAAAATGGATCTATAACCTCTGCATCAGTTGCACCAGATGGACCATGACCTGGAACTATAAATTTATAATTGCCATATTTTTTAGCCTTTATATCTTCTAAAACCTCTATATTTGCTAGTATGCTAGATGAGTCATCAAATTGACCATATCTTTGGTGGATAATATTATCCCCCACAAAAAGAGTTCCACTATTTTTATGCTCTATATGTATATCGGTATCGGTATGACCTGCACCAGGGTAATATATAACAAACTCTTCCCCATCTATCTCGATTTTTTGTTTATCTTGAAGCTCTATGATAGGGTATGCAAAAGGTTTTGTCCCTTTTAAATTTCCACTAAGCATTTCAAGTATGTTATACCAAAGCTCTGCCTCACCAGCTTTTGCCTCTTCTATCATATGTTTGTGTGCATATATCTTAACATCAGGATATCTCTCAACTATAGCTTTGTTTGCAAACCAGTGATCGCCGTGTTTGTGA
Source organism: Sulfurimonas sp. (assembly GCA_041672945.1). GTDB lineage: Bacteria > Campylobacterota > Campylobacteria > Campylobacterales > Sulfurimonadaceae > JBAYBZ01. The sequence continues at coordinate 2,109 of JBAYYR010000009.1, forward strand.
GTATTTAAAACCGCAATAACAGGCTTTTTACTCACTTCATCAACCTCTGCCATTATTTTTTTACCTACATTGTAGTTTCCACCTGGATCTACCATAATAAGTCCATTTTTAGACTCTATAATAGCAGGGTTATTCATAAAGCCCTCATTTTCCTTATTTGGCTCCATAACTGGACCATGCATAACAAAAACACCTGTTGGTTGTTTTACAAACTTAAAATCACCCAAGTTTCCAAGTGTAAAAGCACTAAGTGAGAGCGAAGAACATAAAATAGCAGATGCTAGAAACCCGAGTTTATTCATGATAAATCCTTTATGTTTTGAAGTTTTTTTAATTGTACTAAAAAAAAGCTTTTGTGATAATAAAATCACAATGAAGATAGTATTGAAGAGATAAATCCCCAAAAAATGGGGATTTTAGTAATTATGCTTTACCTGATAACATTCCGTAGATTGTCATTGGTTTAAGTGCATAGACTTTTAGTAGCCACCATATCCATCTCTCTTGAGTTGGATCAAGCGGGAATGATGGAACTGGTTTTTTAGTCCAGTTAAACTCAGCTAACATAACAGTACCTAGACTTGTTATAAGTGGACAAACTGTATAACCATCGTACTTTTGAGTTATAGGCTTACCATTTGCTGATGCTATTAGGTTATCTGCTACAACTTTGTATTGTTTTCTAGCTGAACCACCTGTTTTACCCATAGGGAAACCTGCATTATCCCCAAGTACCCATACATTATCATAATCCATATGTTGTAGAGTCTCTTGTTTGATATTTACCCAGTTACCGTTTCCTAGCTTAGAATCAGCTACAGCAGTAGGTGCCTTCATAGGAGGAGTTACGTGCATAAAATCATATTTAACTTCAACTCTCTCACTTATTCTTTTTGTCACTTCCTCTTCTATAAGCTCATCATAAACTTTTTCAGTTCTCCATTTATCAAACACTGCTACTTTATTTACAGGATCAACCTCTATAAGGTTATGAGCAAAGTTGTATTTAAAACCTCTTGCATCAAACTGTTTTACGATTGGAGCATTATAATCAGGGATACCAAATAGTGCGCCACCATCAGTATAGTAAGTTAGCTCAACTTTATCAGCAACTCCCGCCTCTTGTAGTCTTGAGTATGTTAGATACATAACTTTAAGTGGAGCACCACCACACTTGATAGGTGTATTTGGCATAGTATAGACTGCTTGAAGTTTACCTGGACCTGTGTGAGCTTTAGCTTTTGCTATTAACTCTTGCATACCTTTCCACATAGCACTAGCAGCATCAGCAAAATATACTGAGTGTAAGCCATTTTGAGTTATAGTTTTTTTAACTACTGCATTATCTGCACCACTTGATGTGATAAAACCCTCTATACCTTTAATAGCACCATAGTTAAGGTTTGCACCCATAGCAACTACTAGCTGATCGTAAGCTATCTCTTCACCGTTATCTAGTGTAAGCTTGTTGTTATCAGGATCAAAAGAGGTTATATGTTTAGATATAAGTTTCACACCTTTTGGTAAAAAATCATCTCTTTTATATTGTATATCACTTTGTGACCAAACACCAGCAGCTACTAGAGTTTGTCCTGGTTGGTATGAAACTGAGAGAGGATCTGGCTCTATTACAGTTATATCTGCATTACTTATAAGGTTGTTAAGTCTTGCTGCTGTAGCCATACCAGCTAAACCACCACCAGCTATAACAATCTTACCTTTAACTTCGCTAGAAGCACTAACTTCACTTGTTGCTACTGTCGCACTAGCTATTAGTCCTGCTGCAAGTGGTGACATTGTGATGTATTTTAAAGCATCACGACGGCTCATTATCTCTGGATGTTTATCCACTTCATTTAAAATCTCTTCTAAGATTTTGTTATCTTTCATTGCTTTTCCCTCTTTTTCGATAAAGTCATAAATTGTACACCCTAAAAACTTAATGTTTTTTTAAAACACCGTTAAATGTGATATTTTCTGACTATTATAAAATATTAGTATTTGTATTATGTATTTTATTTATAATAAGCTGAGTGGAGACCCTTGAGTTGAACTCATTTTTCACAATAGTATAACTACAGCTTATTTTACTATCTTGCTTATATGTTAAAATTTGTTTGAAAAATAGTAATTCTAGCTCATCTTCGTAGCTATTTTGTTTTACGACTACCCTTGAGTGGTTTTTCTCTTTACCAAAAAGCTCTACTCTAAGCACAGTTGCACTATCTATATAAAACCGTGGTCTTTGGTTTGCTTCACCATATGGCTCAAATCTCTCTAGTATATTTAAGATATTTAGATCTATCTCTTTTGTAGGCAATATACCCAAAACATCTATATATGGTAAAAAATCACTCTCATCTAAAAGTGAAGCGGTTTTATTTATAGCACTTTTAAAAGCATCTATATCGCTACACTTTAGTGCTAATCCTGCCGCCATTGTATGCCCACCAAATCTACTTAGTAGATGAGCATTTTGCTCAAGTAGTTTGTGTATATCGACTCTTCCTAAGCTTCTAGCACTCCCTTTTGCCTCATCGCCGTTTATACTTAAAACTATGGCGGGTTTAGAGAAATGCTCAACTAGTTTTGAAGCGACTATCCCAACTATCCCCTCATGCCAACCATCTTTTGCTACTACTATAACTTTAGCATCGCCATCAGCTTGGGCTATAGCCTCTTTGGTTATAAGTGCCTCTTCTGTCTTTCTTAGCTCATTTAGTTCACCTAACTCACTAAAAGCCTCATAAGCCTCACCTATAGTTGATGCGGTAAAAAACCTAAGGGCAATAGAGGCATCGCTCATCCTACCTGCTGAGTTTAACCTTGGGGCTATCATAAAGGCTATATCCTCAGATGAGATGGTTTTTTTATTTAAAAAATCTCTTATGATGGTTGCATATGGTGCATTTGAACTAAGCAATTGTTTTAGACCCGCTTTTACTATCGCTCTATTTATATCTACAAGTGGCATAATATCTGCGATAGTTGCGATAGCTAATATACCCAAAAACTCCCTCATATCTACATCTAGTTTTAGCTCTTTTTTAAGCTCTGCTAAAACTAGCCAAATCACCTCAGCCCCGCAAATCTCACTTATGGGGTATGAGCAATCATCTTGTTTTGGATCTACTATAGCATAAGCTTTTGGGAGAGTTTGTGGCGGTGTGTGATGGTCTGTTATGATAAGATCAATCCCTCTACTAGCACATACCTCACCCGCTTCTATGGCACTTATGCCATTATCTACAGTTATGATTAGTTTAGCATCTACCCTTTTTAATACACTTGCACTCACTCCATACCCATCACTAAAACGGTTTGGTATGATAGCCTCTAGTGGGTAGGAGATCTGTTTAAAAAAGTTTATCGCTATAGCAGTAGCACTAACTCCATCGACATCATAATCCCCTATTAAAGCTATAGGCTCACCATCTTTTATGGCTCTAGCTAACCTTTTGGCAGATTTTGTGGCATCTTTTAGTAGGTGGGGTGGTGGGATATCTAAGAGTTTTTTATCATTAGCTAAGAGTCGTTTTTGGAGTATGGTTTCTAGTTTTTGTTGAGTTATAGTCTCTATGTTTTTAAACATAAAGACTACTCATCTTGTGCTAAAAGGAGTGTAGCTTTTACAAAAGCGAGTATAGATGGGTTTGGACTTTGGAGTCTTGATGTAAACTCAGGGTGAAACTGAACTGCCAAAAACCATGGATGATCTTTAAGTTCAACCGCCTCTATAAGCCCGTTTGATTCACCACTTATGATAAGCCCCGCCGATTCAAAAACCTCTCTATAGTTTGGGTTTGCTTCGTATCTGTGTCTGTGTCTTTCGTATATTGTTTTAGCCCCGCCATAAGCATCTCTTAAAATCGAACCAGCTTTTGTATCGCAAGGGTATTCACCTAATCTCATAGTTCCACCCATCGCTGATTTGTGAGTTCTTAACTGTTTGTTCCCGCTTTGGTCTATAAAGTTATCTATCAAGTAGACTATCGGGTTTTTAGCATTGGCATCAAACTCTATCGAGTTTGCCTCTTGTATATTTAGTACATTTCTAGCAAACTCTATCATACTTAGCTGCATACCTAAACATATCCCCAAAAATGGAATTTTATTTACCCTTGCATACTCTATAGCTTTTATCTTACCCTCAACACCACGGTTGCCAAATCCACCAGCTACTAGTACACTATCACAATCCCCTAAAAGCGCCTCAGCCCCTTTTGTCTCTATCTCTTCGCTATCTATCCACTCTATCTCAACTCTAGTATCTAGATGAGCCCCTGCATGGATAAGTGACTCTGTTAGAGATTTGTACGACTCTTTTAGCTCAAGATACTTCCCAACAAACCCTAAAACTATACGGTTTTGTGGTTGAACTATCTTTTTAACTAGTGAGTCCCAAACCTGCATATTTGGCTCTAGCTCACCTAGTTCTAACTCTTTTGCTATAGGTTTTAGTATATTTTGTCTTAAAAATGACATAGGGACATCATATATACTAGCAGCATCAAGAGCCTCTACTACACTATCACCGCTCACATCGCAACTCATCGCTAGTTTTTTCTTAAATGTTTTTGGGAGTGGATTTTCACTTCTAGCTATAATCATTTGTGGGGTTATACCGATACGGCGAAGCTCTTGTACTGAGTGTTGGGTCGGCTTACTTTTAAGCTCACCCGCTGCTTTTATATATGGTATAAGTGTAACATGTATAAAAAATGTTCCGATAACCTCATCATCATGCTTCATCTGTCTTATAGCTTCCATAAAAGGTAACCCCTCTATATCGCCCACTGTACCACCTAGCTCAACTATAAGTACATCATGACCCTCACCTGCTTGTTTTATACGACTAACTATCTCATCTACTATATGTGGTATAACTTGTATAGTTTGACCTAGATACCCACCTGCTCTCTCTTTTTCTATAACAGTAGAGTAGACTTGCCCTGTTGTAAAGTTGCTTGATTTTAAGTAAGAAGTGTCTAAAAATCTCTCATAGTTACCTATATCTAAGTCGGTTTCAGCTCCATCTTTTGTGACAAAAACCTCACCATGCTCTAGTGGACTCATAGTACCAGGATCGACATTTATATATGGGTCGATTTTAAGCATTCCGACCTTTATCCCTGAGTGTTTTAGAAGTGTACCTATACTAGCAGCGGTGATCCCTTTACCAAGTGAACTCAAAACTCCGCCCGTTACAAAAATATATTTAGTCATAAAAAAGCCTCACAAATTAATCCCAAATTATAATACATCTGTACTTAAACTCTAAGGAAATTTAGTTAAAATAACACAATTTTTATGGAAAAGATTTTATGGATTTCACACTCTTATTTATAGTGGTTACACTCGGCATATCTACAGTTTTAAACCTATTTTTAAAAAAATTTGGCATATCGCAAATCATAGGCTACATACTAACAGGTGCCATCATATACCACCTTTTTGATGCAGCTCATATGATAAGCCCATCGGTACTTGAGCATATTGGTGATTTTGGTATAGTTTTTTTGATGTTTACCATAGGGCTTGAGATATCACTTAGCAAGATGAGCAGTATGAAAACTATCATCTTTACAAACGGTTTTTTACAAGTTGCCATAACAACTGTTGTGTTTTTTCTTATAGATTATTATATATTTGATGTAGATATGGTAACGGCTATCATCATATCTTTAGCATTTTCACTTAGCTCAACCGCCGTTGTTTTGAGTTATCTTAAAAGCTCAAAAGAGATATACAACCCTTATGGACAAAAAGCTACGGGGATACTTATATTTCAAGATATCGCCGTTATACCTATACTAATCTTTTTAGGTTTTATGACAACAAACGATCAGCAAGATATCTCAACTGTTCTTATAAACACCATCATAAGTGCTATAGTTGTTATATCGCTACTTTTTATAGTTGGAAAAAGGGTTATGACATATCTGCTTCACTTCTCCGCTTCAAGTGAGATAGATGAGCTGTTTATGGGTTCGGTTTTATTTATAGTTATAAGTGCATCGCTACTTGCATCATTTATGGGTTTTACCTACTCACTAGGGGCTTTTGTAGCTGGTATGATTATAGCTGAGACTAAGTATCATAGAAAAGTTGAAACCGATATAGCACCATTTAAAGACCTACTTTTAGGGACTTTTTTTATAGTTGTTGGTATGAAGATAGATGTTGGCTACTTTTTAGAGCATATCTGGGGTGTTATAGATATATTTGCCGCGGTGTTTATCATAAAAACATTTGTAGTTTACATAGTTTTAAGACTCACATCATCTCATGTTTTATCTCTAAAATCATCTCTTGCACTATCGCAAGTTGGGGAGTTTAGCTTTGTGATATTTGCCATAGCTAGTAGTTCAGGACTGCTTAATAATGAGCTTGAGCTATTACTTGTGCTTGTAGTTATATTTTCTATGATAATCACACCATTTTTCATATCTAAGATAAACTCTTTTGTAAGCTTTATGAGTCGCCATCACTATCTTGAGCCAGTCGCAAAGAGTTTTGAGCAGATAAAAAACCATGTTATCATCTGCGGATATAGCGATCTAGGCAAACAAGTAGCCAACAATCTAGACCTTTTGGGTGCAAAGTATGTTATCATTGATAATAACCCAAAACATATACAAGAGGCACTCAATGAAGCTAAAGAGGCATATCTAGGCGATATGTCAAAACCATCTCTTCAAGAGGCGATAAATATCGATTATTCAGCATCTGTTATAGTAACACTAGATAATATAAACAAAAAAAGAGCTATCTGCGAAGCGGTGCTAAAAAATAAGCACAATATAAATCTAGTCGTTAAAGTCTCATCAAAACAGGAGAGAAAAGCACTTGAAGATCTGGCAATAACCGCTGTTGTAGATGATAAAATAGAGATAGGAAGAATGCTAGTTGAGAAGATGATAACTTGCAATATAGGTAAAAGATGAGTAGAGTTTTTATAAGTGATCTTGATCATACACTTTTGAAAAATGATCTTAGCATAAGTAGTTTTAGCACAAATATATGGAACGATTTTGCTAAAGACTCCATTATGAGTATAGCGACCGCTAGAACATACAAAAAAGCTATAAAGTTTGTAGATAAACTTAGCTTAAATGCTCCGCTTGTGCTTTTAGATGGTGCCCTTATAGCGACCAAAGATGCCAAAATAATCGACACTAAGTTTATAGATAAAACCCTTGCAGATGAGATAGTAAATGAGGGCTTTAGATTTGGCATATACCCATTTATACTCTCACTTGCAAATAGGCTAAGCCTAAAAGAGAGATTTTCTTATAGCACAACTCTAAACTTCCACCAAAGCGAAGTGTTAAAAAACTACAAAAATGATGATCATCACGATAAGCAAGATAGACTAATAGCCCATGATGATAACTTTAAGATAGTATATTTTGGTACAAAAGAGCAGATAGAACCGCTTTATATACACCTAGAGTCTATCTATAAAGATGAGCTAAAGTTTATATTTGCCCCTGAAGCTTATGCAAAGTGCTACTTTTTAACCATACTTCACAAAGATGCCACAAAAGCACAAGGGATTAAAACCATAAGCAATCATAGTGATTTTAGCCTAGACTCTCTTACTGCTTTTGGGGATAACCTAAACGATATAGAGATGTTTGAGTTAGCTAAAACCTCAGTGGCTGTGGCAAATGCCCATAAAGATGTAAAACAAAAAGCGACAATAGTCTCAGACTTTACAAATGATGAAGATAGTGTTGCTAGATACCTAGAGGGTCTAAAAGATGACTAAAAACACCGCTCCTATGATTATTATAGGGGTGTTATTTTTTATATTTGGTTTTGTAACTTGGCTAAATGGCTCACTTATACCATACCTTAAAATCCTTTGTGAACTTAGCGACTTTGAAGCACTATTTGTAACTTTTGCTTTTTATATCGCATATACACTTATGGCTCTTCCATCATCTTTTATACTAGATAGAGTAGGATTTAAAAACGGGATGAGCATAGGGCTTTTAACTATGTCTTTTGGGGCTATACTTTTTATACCATCGGCATATAGCTCATCTTTTGTTATGTTTTTAGTAGCACTCTTTACACTAGCAACAGGACTAACCCTGCTTCAAAGTGCATCAAACCCATACATAGTCTATCTAGGGGATATCAAAAGTGCCGCTAGACGGATATCTATCATGGGCATTATAAACAAACTAGCAGGAGTTGTAGCTCCTATTGTTTTTTCTATACTAGTTTTTAGTGAAACCAAAGTAGATGCGGGGGATTTGGTTTTTCCATATACCCTTATGGCTATCATACTCTTAGCTCTTGTGGCTCTAGTTAGATTTTTACCCGATATAGCTCAAGAGATTAAGCCTAGTGAAGATTTACAAAAAAGTATCTTCTCATTTGCCAAAGTTGTTTTAGGATCAATTGCTCTGTTTTTTTATGTCGGTATAGAGGTGATAGCTGGAGATACCATAGGGCTTTATGCCCAAAGTTTAGGGGTCGCTAATCCAACTATACTAACCTCATATACTATGTTTTTTATGGTTGTTGGTTACTCTTTGGGTGTTTTATTTATACCTAGATTTATCTCAACACAAAAAGCTTTAGCTCTTAGTGCGATAAGTGGCTTAGTTTTTATAGCCCTTATAGTTAGCCTACCTGAGGATATTAGCATACTATCGCTCCCTGCACCTATTTTCTTTATAGCACTTTTAGGGCTTAGCAATGCACTAGTTTGGCCTAGTATCTGGCCACTTGCACTTGAGGGGATAGGAGCATATAGCACAAAAGCTACCGCTCTACTTATCATGGCGATAGCTGGTGGGGCATTGCTTCCACTACTATTTGGTAAAATCTCACAATATTTTAGTATGCAAGATGCCTATAGCATAGGGTTTGTTTGTTATATATTTATACTCCTTTATGCTACTAAATGGCATAAAAAAATGAGCTGGTATGATAGAGTTTAAAAAGTTTGATAGTGGGCTTGAATATATAAAGATCTCAAATGCTTTTGCAACCGCTAAGATCTCTTTAAAAGGGGCAACTCTTTTTAGCTACAAAAAAGTTGGTGAAGATGAGCTATTTTGGGTAAGCGAAGCGAATGATTTTGACAATAACTCACCCATAAGAGGTGGCGTTCCTATATGTTGGCCATGGTTTGGATCGACCTCCCTGCCCCCACATGGGTTTGCAAGAGATAGCAGATGGGAGTTTGTAAGCTATGATGAGCCAAATGGTGTGGTGGTTTTTAAACTAGATGAGCCGTGGGAGTATAGATATAGCCTAGTTTTTAGTCTAAAAATAGGCAAAACCCTAAGCATGAAACTAAGTACTACAAACCTTGATACTAGAGAGTTTAGTCTATCTCAAGCACTCCATAGCTACTTTAATATAAGCGATATTAGCAGTGTTAAAGTTAGTATGCTTGATGGCAAAAGCTACCTTGATGCACTTGATTTTAAACAAAAAAACCAAAATGGCGACATAGTTATAGATAAAGAGATAGATAGAGTATATAGCGATGTAGATGGGGCTATTTTAGTAGATAAACATAGAGCTATCCATATAAAAAATAGTGGCTCAAAGAGCATAGTTGTGTGGAATCCATGGGTAGAAAAAACTAAAAGACTTAGAAATATGCTAAAAGATGATTATAAAAAAATGCTCTGCATCGAGTCTGCAAATGCTTTTAGTGATGCTAGAGTACTAAAACCAAACGAGACCCATACTCTAGCGACTACGATAAGCCTCATAAGCGAGTCTTAAAACCCCGATAGCATAGTTTGATGAGTTGTTATAGCTCATGATTTTTTTAGTCTGCTCTTTTATGTACTCAAGCTCTTTTTTACCACAAGCAAAACAGTTATATACTGCTTTTCCTTCTCTATTTTTACTATATACAAATGAGGCGTTTTGGTGCTTAAACTCAAACTCATACCACTCACTCTCTATCTTTGCAACATCCCCCATCTCACTCCACTTAGCAAGTGTGTTAAAACTAGCTTTTTGGTGTAAAAAGTTTGCACTTGAGAGTATCGCATCTTCCATTTTGGTTATATCGGCGGCACCTTTTGTATAAGATAGTGCTAGATTAAGATTATCGGGCATAAACTGCGAGATCCCTATCGCCCCCGCATAAGAACTAGGAAGATTACAGCTATCTGGTTTTATGTCTGATTCGTAACAATACTTTAAAATCGAAACAATATTTGCTTTTGACATATTTACAAGCCACTTCTCTCTGCTAGTTTGAGGTTTTGTTCTACTTAGAAGTGTATGAAAGACTACAAAAGCGTCATGAGGTGGTTTAATGAGACCTAATCTTGTCTCTTTAGCTAGTATCGCCGCTACTATCTCACGGTTTACACCAAAATCCCTCTCAACCCTATCATAAACCTCTTTGTACTCATCTAGATGTTTTACTATATTTGGTACAAACTCTAAAAGTGTATTGTTTGCCTTTTTTTCACTCTTTTTATGGCTACTTATTTGGCTAGGCTGCATAAGTTTAAAACTCTTCTCATCAAAAGTTTTAGTTTTGCTAGAGGCTAAAAAACTCTCGATATACTCTAGTTTAACTCCACTTTTTTGAGCCCTTTGACATATATCTTTATAGAGTGGTTTTTCACAATTTGCCTGTAGTGCTGAGGTTATTAGTAAAAATAGTATAAGCTTTTTCATAGATGCAAGTGTATCAGCTTTAACTATAATGTCAAGATAAATTGTTATACTTTCACAAAAATTTTAGGATTGTAGTATGTCAGAAAAAGTAGTAGTAGATAAAGCATGTGATAATAAAATCTGTATGAAAAGTGACGAGTGTGCAAGATACCAAGCATACTTAGATGGTGATCAAAACTATAAAACATTTAATGGCAATGAGAAAAAAGGGTGTGGGCAGTTTATACAAAAATAGCCTCCGCCTCCCTTAGCCTATCAACCGTCCCGATATCTATCCACCTACCGCTATATAACTCACCACTAACTTGTTTGTTAGCTATGTTAGTCCTTAAAATAGGGGCAAGTGGGAGTTTTTCTAACTCTATGTTAGCAAATAGTTTTTTACTATAATAGCCTATGCCACTAAAGGTAAATTGTTGCTCATCTATAACCAAACCACCATCAAGTCCAAAATCACCATAAGGGTTATGCAAAGGGTTTTTAACAAGCACTAGATGAGCAAGAGTATCTTTTAACTCAAAGTTTTTATCAAATTCATAATCACTCATAATATCACCATTTACCACCAAAAAAGTATCACTCAGATGAGCAAGTGCTTTTATAATCCCACCCGCACTCTCAAGCCCACCGCTATCTCTCTCATCTGAGTAGTGTATATTTAGACCCCATCTTTTACCACTACCTAAAGTTTGTGGTAGCTGTTCACCTAAATGAGCCATATTTATAACAATATCGCTAAAACCTAAGTATGCTAATCTCTCTAAATGGTACTCAATAATAGGCTTTTTGTGGACTTTTATAAGTGGTTTTGGAGTTGTATCGCTTAACGGCCTTAGTCTTTTACCACGACCCGCCGCTAATATCATAGCTACCATAAACTACTCTTTTGGCTCCATCTTGCTTTTAGCATTTTTTATAGCATTAGCGACTGCTATTTTTGCGGCACTTATGGCATTTTGTCCCATCTTTTTTGCCTCATTTGCGGTTTTTGAATGTAGCATACTATCTGCTTTTTTAGAAGCGGCTTTAGCAAATGAGCTAAATCTCTTTTTCATAGCAATAGCGGTCTCTTTAGATATATGAACCAACTCTTCAAGGTCATATCTCATCTTGTTGTTTATCTCTTGTAGAGCTTTTTTTGTTATAGATTCACTCTCATTTGCACTACTATAAATCACTTGAGAAAATATCACATCGGTGTGGTTTAAATCTTGCATAATGGTGTCGTAGTCTCTTATAAGGATATGTTTTGCTTCTAGTGGCATAAACTCTAGTCGCTTTTTAAATCTATCTATAGAGAGTACAAGTCCGCTTCGCATACCCCTTAGGCTCGATTCTAAAATCCCATCTAGTTGGTTTGGTGTCGCCTCTGCTACCTCTATGGAAGCATTTAGTATGGTTGAGAGTATCTTTCTAACCCTTAGGGTATTTAACTCGCCCTCTTTTATGGTCTCATATGTTAGCTCTTTTATCATCTCTTCTATAAAACTAAATGCCTCACTAGCTTTGTATCTCTCTATCGCTTCGATGATAGCACTCTGTGTAGTTTCACTCAAAACATCATAAAGATCAATTGACTGGAGTTTGATTTGATGAAGTTTGCTTAAGTAAGACTCATCACTAGCCTCACTCTCAAGTTCGGCAAATAGCATATACTTAGCATCTTGTATCTCGCTCATCTTTTTCTCTATAGCTATATCTATCTGCTCTTTTTGAACTAAAAGATGGTTTAGCTCATCTGCTAGATGCTCGGTTTTGGTTTTTATCTTCTCGTCTATATTTTGTTTTAATCCATCAAAGCTAAGTACTTCTAACTCTCTCATCTTCTTTTCCTATAGTACAAATTTTATTTTATCGTGTTTTTTTAGTGAGTCAAATATATAAGTCCGCTCATCATCATTATGGACTAAAAGCTCAAAGTTCATACTTATATATTTACCGCTTTTAGAGTTATTTGAGTGTTTTAGAGTGTGCTCTTTTTCTAAGATAACCTCTTTTATAGCACACTCTATATCCTCTTTACAAACCCCTATAAGCTTATAACTCCACAAACACGGGTATTCAAGCTCAAGTTTTTGTTTAGTCTCGTTTAAAATCTCCACTCTTGCCTCCACTTTTACTCTCTAGCTGGATATTGCTTATAACCATACCTTTATCTATCGCTTTTACCATATCATAAATCGTTAGCAAACCTATACTAACACCCGTTAGTGCTTCCATCTCAACACCCGTTTGTCCCGTTAGTTTTGCACTAACAAAAAGTTTAAAACTGTTAGTTTGTGGGTGTTCTTCTATGTTAGTATTTATACCACTAAGATTTAGCGGATGACACATTGGTATAAGCTCACTTGTCTTTTTAGTCCCCATGATAGCGGCTATAACAGCGGTTTGTAAAACAGGACCTTTTTTTGTATTTTGGCTAACTACCGCTTCGTATGCCTCTTTGCTCATGGTTATAACTCCACTTGCAATAGCCTCTCTTGTGGTAGCGACTTTTTCGCTAACATCGACCATTTTTGGTCTATCTTTTTCATCTAAATGTGTTAGTTGCATATGTTTCACTTTTTTATAAATTATATCAAAGATTGAGTAATGTTAAAGCTTTTTGATACTCATGGGGGTGGTTTAGGTTTAAAAACTCATCTTCATCAAAAACCTCAAGGGTTTTTATATCTACACTCTTTAGCATATGGTTTAGTTTATGATTGTTAGTTTTTAACATATCTTCAAACCTTTCTACAAGGCTTTTGTGGTAGATCCCACAAAGTGGCTCTAGAGCATAAGCACTTTTTACTATGGTGGCAAACTTTGAGCTACTATCTAGCTCTATAAGTTTTTTTATAGTTTGTGTTTTTACAAATGGGGTATCAACACTTATAGCAAAAAATCTCTCACATTTTAAGGTTTTAAAAATACTTAAAAATGCCACACTAGGGGCAAATATATCACTTTTTATATCCTCTATAAACTCTGCATCAAAACTAAACTTTGAGCTATCTTTAGTAGATATATAGACATTTTTAAATATTTTTTGATACTTTTTAAGCTGAAACTCTGTAAGAGTGGGGAAGTTTGCAAATGGTAGAAGAGATTTATCTTCTACCATTCTTGAAGATCTACCACCTGCAAATATCACACATGGTAGATCATCTATAACCATTATTTAAATAGATTAGCCTCTATTCTTCTGTTTTCTGCTCTACCTTCTGCTGTAGCATTGTCTGCTACTGGTTGAGACTCACCCATACCAACTGAACTAAGTCTTGAAGCATCAACACCATCTTTTACAAGCTCATTTTTAACTGCATCTGCTCTTCGCTCAGATAGTTTTTGGTTGTAAGCATCGCTACCTCTGCTATCTGTATGTCCAACGATTTGAGCTTTATACTCTGGCATCTCTTTCATAAACTTAGCAAAGTTAGATATCTCAGAGTCGTATCTATCTTTTATAGAAGATGAGTCGTAGTCAAAGTTTACTTTTAAGTTTACTAAAACTGAACAACCATCTTTATCTACTTTATGTCCTGCTGGAGTGTTTGGACACTTATCTAGTGAGTTTGGTACACCATCTTTATCATCATCACCATCAACTGGAGCTGGTGGAGGTGGTGGAGGTGTTACTTTTTTCTCTACAACTGGCTCTGGTTCTACAACTGCTGGAGCAGCTGGTTGCTGTTTTGCACCAAATGAAAAACCGATACCCGCTAGAAGTGCTAGGTTGTTGTCCCATCTTCTATCGTTCTCTTTTAACATATAAACAGTCTCTAGTTTAAGTGCTATAGCATCAGCTATTGGGAACTTTGCACCAACACCTGCATCTAAAAATGGGCTATCAGTATTGCCATTGTAGTGGCGTTTTAGTGACTCATAACCAACACCCGCTTTAAAGAAAGGTTTAAATGTATCATTTAACATATCAAACTCATGAACACCATTTAGTGTTACACGGTACATATTTGTATCTCTGTTTGAGTTTGGTCTTTTATAGTCTGGTTTAGAGTAAAGAAAGCTTAACTCTGGACTAAAAAAAGTATCAAAACCATTATATTGGTAAGCTAATCCACCAACTACATGGTTTTTTATACCTTGACAACCATTTTCAAAAACATAACCAACTTGAGGTGTTATCTCATGGTTATAATCTTGTGCCATTAACATTGAACTTAATGCTAATGCTGGAACTAACATCATTTTTTTCATACAATTTCCTTTTATAGCAAATATAATTTGTCGCAATTTTAACAAAAGATAACTTAATCTCATCACAAGAAAAAAGTTTATCTAGGATCTGTTATATATCCTGTAATAGCCGATATTGCACTAACAGCAGAGTTTGCTAAATAGACCTTAGAGCTTCTACTTCCCATTCTACCTACAAAGTTACGATTTGTTGTCGCAATAGCTACTTCATTGTCTCCTAATATCCCCATATATCCGCCCAAACATGCTCCACAAGTTGGGTTACTAACAACACCACCCGCATCTATGATATCATCTATATAGCCTAACTTTGTAGCCTCTTTTAGTATCTTTTGAGTTCCAGGTGTAACTATAAGTCTTACATCTTGATGAACTTTTTTACCTTTTAGTATAGAAGCCGCCACTTTAAGATCGCTCAGCCTACCATTTGTACAGCTACCTATAAATGCTTGGTCTATTTTTATCTTATCGTTTTGTGCCTCTACTACACTGTGTCCATTTGATGGTAAAAATGGGTAAGCTATAACAGGGTCTAGAGTTGAAACATCGATATTTAACACTTGAGTATAAGTAGCATCATCATCTGAGTAGTGAATCTTTGGTTCACGAGCTAGTGTTTTATCTGCTAAAAACTCTTTTGTTATATCATCATAAGCTACTATACCGCTCTTTGCACCCGCTTCTATTGCCATATTACACATAGAAAATCTATCATCCATACTAAGATGAGCTATAGTACTTCCACAAAACTCAAGTGTTTGATAAAGAGCCCCATCAACACCTATAAGCCTAATAACCTCAAGTATGATATCTTTACCTGTTATATGCTCTCCTGGTTTTCCACTAAGAACTACTTTTATACTACTAGGTACTTTAAACCAGTTTCCGCCACTAACCATAGCATAAGCTAGATCGGTTGAACCCATACCTGTTGAAAAAGCCCCTAAAGCCCCGTGAGTACAAGTGTGTGAATCTGCTCCAATGATAACATCACCTGGAACTACAAGCCCTTTTTCTGGCAAAAGTGCATGCTCTATCCCCATATCTTTCTCATCAAAAAAGTTTTTCATATTGTGTTTTTTTGCAAAATCACGGCTTATCCTTGCTTGATTTGCACTCGCTATATCTTTTGCAGGGATAAAGTGATCTAGTACTATCGAAAAACCATCTGGATTTGCTAACTTTGTAGCTCCACTATCTTCAAATGCTTTTATAGAGATCGGTGTAGTTATATCGTTTCCTATAACCATATCGATGTTACATTTGATTATCTCTCCAGCATAGACTTTTTTACCAACATGTTGTGAAAATATCTTTTCGGTTATTGTTTGACCCATAATTAAATACCTTGTCATTTTTAAGTGGTAGAATTATACCAACTTTATCTTATAGGCAAATGATTGAAACGACTTGATGCTCATTTATCATCTTTGGGTTATTGTACAAGAACTCAAAGCAGAGAGTTTTTAAAACAACATATAGTTTGTGTTAATAATAAAAGAGTTTTTGATGTTAAATTGAAGGCTTTTCATAAAGATATAACGATAGATACTAAACCACTAGATCCACAAACCATAACACTTCTTATGAACAAACCATCAGGTTATATCTGCTCACATAGTGATAGTGGAAAACTTATATACTCACTTTTACCACCTCGCTACCAAAGAAGAAATCCAAAAATCTCAACCATCGGAAGATTAGATATCGATACAACTGGTGCGATACTCTTAAGTGATAATGGGGAGCTAAATCATAAACTAACAAGCCCAAAAGCTATGGTTGCTAAAGTCTATGAGGTAGTTTTAGCAGATGAGCTTAAAGGGGGTGAAGAGGAGATATTTGCAAGTGGAACTATCTTACTTAAGGGTGAAACAAAACCTTTATCTCCTGCAAAACTTGAGGTATTAGAGCCTAAAAAAGCTAGAGTTTTACTCTATGAGGGGAGATACCATCAAGTAAAAAGGATGTTTGCATTTTTAGGAAATAGGGTTGTTAAACTACATCGTATAAGTTTTAATGAACTAAGTGTAGATGATATAGAGGTTGGTAAATATAAGCTAATCACCACACTTTAGGATTATATTATAGTTTTAAGCATATAATAATGACAAAATTATTATGATTACAAAAAGAGACAAATTTAGTCTTAATTTAAGGTTTAACAAATGAGAGTATATCTAGACAACAACGCTACAACAATGGTAGATCCTGAGGTTGTAGAGGTTATGATGCCATACTTTAGTGAGCTATATGGAAACCCAAATTCACTCCATAAGTTTGGTACACTAACCCACCCTGCACTTGCAAAAGCTATGGATCAAGTATATAGAGCTATAAATGCTAAAGATGAGGATGATATAGTATTTACTTCATGTGCCACTGAGTCAAATAACTGGGTTTTAAAATCGATCTATAACGACTTAATAGTAAAAGGTGATAAAAACCATATCATAACAACAGAGGTTGAACACCCATCTATTTTGGCTACATGTAAGGCGCTTGAAGAGCTTGGTGCAAAAGTAACATACCTTCCTGTAAACTCTGAGGGTGTAGTTGAGCCTCATGTTGTAAAGAGTTTTATTACAGATAAAACTGCACTAGTTTCAGTTATGTGGGCATCAAATGAGACAGGTATGATATTTCCTATAAAAGAGATAGGTGAGATTTGTAAAGAGAGAGGTGTACTTTTTCATAGCGATGCTGTTCAAGCAGTTGGTAAAATCCCTGTTGATGTACAAGATGTAAATGTAGATTTTTTATCTATGTCGGCACATAAGTTTCATGGACCAAAAGGGATAGGGGCTTTATATATAAAAGACTCTAAAGCACTATCTCCACTTATAAATGGTGGTGAGCAGATGGGTGGTAGAAGATCTGGAACTCTAAATGTACCATTTATCATAGGTATGGGAAAAGCTATAGAGTTAGCAACAACTAATATTGAAGAGAAGATGGCTTCAATTAGAGCAAAAAGAGATAAACTAGAAGATGCACTCTTAGAACTTGAAGATGTTATGGTGGTTGGAAATAGAGCAAATCGTACACCAAATACTATACTTATATCTATAAAAGGTGTTGAGGGTGAGGGGATGCTTTGGGATCTAAATAACAACCAAATAGGTGCCGCAACAGGTAGTGCATGTGCTAGTGAAGATCTTCAAGCAAATACTGTTATGCTTGCTATTGGAGCTGATCATGAACTAGCTCACACAGGTATAAGACTAAGTCTAAGTAGATTTACAACCGATATGGAGATAGATTTTACGATAGATGAGTTTAAAAAAGCTGTTGCAAGACTTAGAGCGATATCTAGTTCTTATGCAAAAGTGGGACCAACTCCAGGTGGAGAATCTAAAGAGTGTGAATTACACCACTAAAACTTAAAATAAGGAAAATATTATGGCAAAAAATGATTTGATAGGGGCTTCACTTTGGGATGCTTACTCAAACAAAGTTACAACTTTGATGAACAATCCAAATCATCAAGGTGAAATAACCCCTGAACATTGTGAAAAAAATGGTACAAAACTAATAGTAGCAGATTTTGGAGCTGAGAGTTGTGGAGATGCTGTTAGACTCTACTGGGAAGTTGATCCAAAAACAGATATTATTTTAGACTCAAAATTTAAGAGTTTTGGGTGTGGTACTGCTATAGCATCGAGTGATATTATGACTGAGCTTTGTATCGGTAAAACAGTACAAGAAGCAGTAAAGATAACAAATATAGATGTTGAGTTTGCACTAAGAGATGATCCAGATATACCAGCTGTCCCACCTCAAAAGATGCACTGTTCTGTTATGGCATATGATGTTATAAAAAAAGCAGCTTCGCTATATCTTGGTGTTAGTGAAGATAGTTTTGAAGATGAGATTATAGTTTGTGAGTGTGCTAGAGTTAGTCTTAGAACCCTTCAAGAGGTTATAAGACTAAATGACTTAACAACGATAGAGCAGATTACCGACTACACAAAAGCGGGTGGTTTTTGTAAGAGCTGTATAAGACCTGGTGGGCATGAGCAAAGAGAGTATTATCTTGTTGATATACTAAGAGATACAAGACAAGAGATGGAAGAAGAGAGACTAAGAGCTGCTGCTGATGCGGGTAGTCAAGCTAGTTTTGAGACTATGACTCTAGTTCAACAGATAAAAGCTATAGATGCCGTTATAGATGAAAATGTTAGACAGTTTTTGATTATGGATGGTGGAAATATGGAAGTTATTGATGTTAAACCATCACCAGATTATATAGATGTCTATATAAGATACTTAGGTGCCTGTAATGGCTGTGCTTCAAGTGCAACTGGTACACTCTATGCGATTGAGGCAACTCTAAAAGAGAAACTATCTAAAAAGATTAGAGTTTTACCTATATAAAGGTAGGGGATTTTTCCCTATCTTTTACACTCTTGAGATATAATTTTTCTATGCAAAAGTTACCTTTTGAGATAGAAGAGTTTAGCCCAACATTTAAAGATGAGTTTTACTCACTATCAAAAACTACAACTTATCAAAAATCAACAACACCTTTTAGTGAAAATGAGCTTAAAAACTATATGTTTATAGTTTTAGAAGGGAAGATAAAAACCTACCGTATTAACTTAGAAAATATGAGAGAACAGACCTTTTTTATATATAAAAGGGGTGATATATTTGATATAACAACTATATTAGATGGTAAAAGCCACGATGTTATTTATGAGGTTTTAGAAGATGCTAAAACTCTTAAAATACCTATAAACACCGTAAAAGAGTGGCTAAAAAACTCACCTGAATTTTCACA